>NZ_JBGCCO010000021.1:0-169807 GCF_041262605.1 Kitasatospora sp. GAS1066B | reverse complement strand
GTGGTGGGCCATGAGGCGGACGGCCGGATGGCTGTCTTCGTCCTGGGGCCCAACGGAAACTCGATCGCGGTCCGTGAGCAGGTCGCGCCGTCGGCTGGCTGGGGTGCCTGGAACGGCTCGTTCGGCACCGCGGCCGCGACCGTGAACGTCAGCCACAACGCCGACGGGCGCATGGAGGTGTTCGCCCTCGCTCCCGGTGGCGCGAACATCTCGCACATCTGGCAGACCGCGCCGAACGGTGGTTGGAGCGCCTGGAACGGCGACGGCACGTTCGGCGGCCCGGCATGGGTCGGCCCGTGACCCATCATTCGAAAGGAGCAGTTGAGACCGAGATGCCATCGTCCAAGCTGTCAACGTCGAGGAACTCAGCGGCCCGCGCGCTGCTGCTCGCCCTCACCCTCCTCCTCGCCCTGGCCGGCACCGGACTCGCGTCCGCCGGCACCGCGTCTGCCGACTCGGCCCTCGGCGGCCCGATCACCCGCAGCGAGATCATCGCCCGAGCCCAGTACTGGGTCGACAACCAGCCGGGCCCCTACGACCAGGGCTCCTACTCACCCGGCCCCGGCGGCGACTTCAACTACCGCCGCGACTGCTCGGGCTACGTGGCGATGGCCTGGCACCTCAACGCCAACGCCTGGACCGGCTCGCTGTCGGACTCGTACTCGTACGCCATCGACCGGAGCGCCCTGCGCCCCGGCGACATCATGGACGACTACAGCGACCACGTCTTCCTCTTCGACCAGTGGCTCGACGCCAACGGCGGCTTCTCCTACTACACCTTCGGCTCGACACCGGTCCAGCACCTGACCGCCAACATCAACGACGCCTCCCTCGACGGCCACCCCAACAGCGCCTACAGCGCCCGCCGTTACAACAACGTCCTCGAGGACAGCGCCGTCAAGCCGCACCCGTACTCCGCCGGCCGGGTGGTCTCCGGCCGCGACGCGGACGGCCGGCTGGAGACCTTCGCCGCGGGCCCGGACGGCATCTGGCACGCCTGGCAGACGGCGGTCAACGGCAGCTGGTCGGACTGGGTCGACACCGGCGGCCCGGCCAACGCCCAGCTGGCGATCGCCCCGAACCAGGACGGTCGGCTGGAGGTGTTCGCGGTGAACGGCACCGAACTCGACCACAGTTGGCAGACCGCCCCGAACGCCGGCTGGTCGGCCTGGGCCAACCTCGGCGGCGGCGGATACCGCGTAGCGGCCGGCAGCAACGCCGACGGCCGGATCGAGCTGTTCGCCTCCAACGACGCCGGCGTCTTCCACACCTGGCAGACCGCACCCAACAGCGCCTTCGCCGCCTGGGCCGGCGTCGGCGGCCCCGCCGACTCGCGGCTGCAGATGGAGAACGCCCCCGACGGCCGCCTGGAGGTGTTCGCCCTGTCGGACACCACTTTCGGCCACCTCTACCAGACCGCGGTCAACGGCGGTTGGTCGTCCTGGGAGAACTTCGGCGGTGGCGGCTACGACCTGACGGTCAATCACAACTCCGACGGCCGCCTCGAAGTGTTCGCCTCCAACAGCACCGGCGTCTTCCACAAGTGGCAGACCACCCCCACCACCTGGTCCGACTGGACCGCCACCACCGCCGGAGCCACCAACTCCGCGCTCTCCTCCGCCCGTTCGGTCGACGGCCGGATCGAGGTCTTCGCCATCAACGGCACCACCGCCACCCACCTCTACCAGACAGCCGTCAACGGCGACTGGTCAGCCTGGGAAACCTTCGGCACCGGCGGCACCCAGATCACGGCCGCCGACAACCAGGACGGCCGAATCGACGTCTTCGCCACCAGCGGCGCCGGCGTCTACCACAAGTGGCAGACCGGCTTCAGCACTTGGTCCGACTGGGCCTGGCTGAACTCCACCGCCGGCCCGTCGCTCGCCTGACGCTCAGCCCGCGCCGCAGGCGGCCGTCGTGACCTCGCACCCCGGTGACGAGGCTGCGGGGCCGCCTGCGGCGCGGCTTCGGCGTCCTGTTGATCAGCTGAACATGGCTGCCCACCGATTCGGCTGAGCCCCTGTGGGATCTTGCTCATCGCACTATGATCATTACGCTGTGTGTCGATCGTGGGGGGTGTCGATGGCTGCAGGTGGATCAGCTTGGCGTCGGGCGCAGGACGCTCGACAGCGGGAGGCGAAGCTGCGTGAGCAGATGCAGGCTGCGCGATCGGAGGCGCGCCGCTGGCAAGCGGCAAGCGAGGGTGAGCGACTGGTGGCGGCCAGGCTGCTGTTCCTCACCGAGCAGGGCTGGCGGTTGCTGGTAGACCGCCGCTGGCCGGGCACGGCCGCGGCGAACGTGGACATGCTGCTGGTCGGGCCGAGCGGCGTATACGTCGTGGACGTCAAGAACTGGCGATCCGAACCCGAGGTGGCGGGCGACCAGTTGCGTGCCGGTGGTCAGAACCGGGACGACGAGCTTGCGAAGTTGACGGCGGTGACGCGGTTGGCGGAGCGTGTGGTTGGTGAGCTCGGCCTGTCGCCGGTAGCGGTCCGTCCGCTCATGGTCTTCGCGGGCCACCGGCTGAACCGGCGTCTGGGAGCCGTGCAGCTCCTGGGCGAGCAGGAAGCGGCCCCGGCCCTGCTGAGTGAGCCAACCCGCCTGAAGGCGGCTGCTGTTCGAGCCATCGGGGATCACCTTGAGCGGGCCTTTCCGGCGTACGAAACCGTGGTCGTCCCGGCGACACCGATGCCCGCGGAGCCCGGCCAGGCCAGTGTGCCGGCCGGCGCCGATGCTCTCTTCGACGTTGAGGACATCCGGGAGGCGGAGTTCGCCGCCGCACGGCAGGCCCCCATCGAGCAGTGGATGACCTTCCTGCATCCGGACCAAGTCGCCCTGGTACGACGCAACTGGGCCGGCCCTGCCCGTATCAGTGGCCCTGCGGGCACCGGCAAGACCGTCGTGGGACTCCACCGTGCCGCGCACCTCGCCCGACGCACAGCCGGCCGCATCCTCTACGTCACCTACGCCAACAATCTCCCGCGCGTCCAACGCACCTTCCTGCAGACCATGGCCCCCGCCATCAGCGACCGGGTCGAGTTCAGCAGCCTCCACTCCTGGACCCAGAGCTACCTGCGCGAGCACGGTATGCCGTCTCATCTGCACGGCGACCGCGCGCGTTCGGCCTTCAGCCTCGCCTGGCTGCGCGCCGGCCGTGATGGTGTGCTCGCCACGATCGACGCCACCTCCCACTACTGGCGCGAGGAGATCGACTACGTCATCAAAGGCCGGGGCATCACCACCTTCGAGCAGTACGCGGTCCTGCCGCGCCGCCGCCGGCGCGTGACCCTGCGCCGCAACCACCGCGAAGCTGTCTGGGCCCTGTACGAGGAGTACGAACGCCTGCGCACGCAACGCGGTGTCCACGACTTCAACGACATCCTCACTCTTGCCCTCGGCCATCTGCGCACCACGCAGGCCGCACCCCCGTACGCCGCGGTGATCACTGACGAGATCCAGGACCTCACCCTCACCGGGCTGCGACTGCTTCACGCTCTCGCCGGCGACGTCCCCAACGGCCTGCTTCTGATCGGCGACGGCCAACAGGCGGTCTATCCGGGAGGCTTCCGTGTCAGTGAGGCCGGCATCGATATCCGCGGCGATCGGGGGCAGGTACTGCGCACCAACTACCGCAACGCGAAGGAGATCCTGGAAGCAGCGCTCGCCGTCGTCCAGGGCGACGACTTCGAGGACCTGGACGGACAGCGAAGTCCCGGGCGGCGCGACATCGACCCGTCGTATCGTGCGGGTCAGGTCATTCGGAGCGAGAGCCGAACGCTGGCGGAGCACGACCAGGCCCTACTGACCGCACTGCGCACTCACGGCCACCCGACTCCTGACGACCACGCCGAGGCGGCTGACACGACAGGTTGGGGTGACTGCGCCTTGCTGTGCTCGTCCTGGCAGCACCTGCACCACTACCAGCGGCTTCTCATCACGGCGGGAATCCCGGTCATCTCGCTCGACCAGTACGAGGGTCGGCCGGTCCACGCGGTGAAGCTCGGCACCTACCGCCGTTCCAAGGGCCTGGAGTTCAAACAGGTCTACCTGCCGCAGTACGACGACTTCCTGCAGACGACGGACGCTGAGAGGGAACTCGCCGAGGAGCACGCGGAGCTGGCGCGCAGCCAACTCTTCGTCGCCATGACTCGAGCCCGTGATCGCCTCTGGCTGGGGGCAGTGAACGCGTCGGGCACTGAAATTTCCACAAGCTGATGGCGAAGGGCGCGGCCGGACGGACTCCCGCGCATGTTGGTCGCCCTGCGCGTCTTCGCGTCGTCCAGCGTTGTGCAACAAGCGATCCGGCCCCTACCGTTCACGGCCCTCGCATCCGAGATCGCCGGGCTGTGCGGGCCCGGAGTCGTGCTGCCAACGACGTAGCGGTCAACATCTGACGCCCTGCCCGAACGACGACGTCGGCTCCCAAGACCACAACCGGGTCTTGGGGGCCGACGTCACGCGAGCGCCCGGAATCAGCCAACAGCATCCAGGGGCCGGGCGCCCGTCGCATTTCCTGACGCTACGTCAGCCTCTGCCGTCTGTCTGGTTGTAGACGCGGTCGATCCTCCCGGCCTGGATCGTCATGCCGTGGATGCCGCCGTTGATCGTGTTGTTGTACACCGTGCCGCTCTCGATCCGCACCAACTTCGCCTGGCCTTCCCAGGCGGTCAGCTCACCGGCGAACTCCGGGTCCATCGCCGCCCGCATCCCCAGCGCCATGCTCAGCTGCTGGGCCAGCGCCGGATCGGCGGGCGCCTGCTCGAGCGCGACGAGCTCCGCCTCCCCGCTGCTCGCGGCCGGCAGGTGCGCGGGCCGCTGGAACGGGCGCCGCACCAGCTTCCAGGCCCCCTCCAGCGCCTGCTTGCCCGCCTCGCCGCCCGCCCCGCCCGCGAACGCCGCGAGCAGCATGCTCACCGAAACCGGATCCACCGTGCACCCCTCCCTGTCGAGCTTCTGCCCCCAACCCTACGACCCCGAGCGGCTGACTGACCATCAGCCAGCCCGCACCGGCCCGGCCCGTGCCCGCCCGGCGCCCCGGTCAGGGCCTGACAGCTGAGCCGGCCGACCCATCCCCGCGCAGCAGCAGAGAGGCCGCGAGGCCGAGCAGGGCGATGCCGGCGCTGACCGTCCAGGCTGTCAGGTAGGCCTGGTGGCCGCCGCCCTGGGCGGTCAGGAACGCGGCGGTGGCCGCGGAGCCGACTGCGGTGGCGAGGCTGACGAGCAGTTCGAAGAGCCCCGCGCCGGCCGCCGTCTCCTCGGCCCGCACGCTGTCGACCACGAGGATGCGGGCGGCTCCGGAGATCAGTCCCATGCCGGCGCCGCAGAAGGCGAGCGTGACCGCGAGGTCGGCGGCTGCCGAGTGCCGCAGCAGCAGTCCTGCCGTGCCGAGGACGACGAGTGCCGCGCCCAGGACGGTGACCCTGCGGTAGCCGATGGCCCGCCCGAGCCTGCTGCTGCAGGCGCTGAGGAGGGTCATGCCGCAGAAGGCGGGCAGCAGGACCAGGCCGACCGAGGAGGACGGCAGCCCGAGCCCGTTGGAACCGGTGAGGTAGGTCGAGTAGGACACCTGCCCGCCGAGGACGATGTAGTGGACGCGGGCGCCGACCGCGAAGACCGGCAGCAGGCGCGGCCGCAGCAGTCGGCGCACATCGATCAGCTGCGTGGGGGTGCGTAGTTGGACCATCACCCAGACGGTGAGGAGCAGCGTGCCCGCACCCAGGCAGCCGACGGTGCCGGGCGATCCCCAGCCCCAGCTCGCGCCGTCGTGCAGGGCCAGCACGGCGAGGACCAGAGCCGTTGCCAGCAGCACGGCACCAGGCCAGTCGACGCGAGCCACCGGTGGTGTGCGCTCGGACCTGGCGCTGCGTCCCGTCCACAGCAGGCCGAGGCCCACGACTGTGCCGACGGCCGGCACCCACAGCACCGCGCTGATGCCGGCCGTCGGCAGCAGCAGGGATGAGCAGGCGCTGCCTGTTCACCAAGGTCACCACCGACCTGCTCCGGGAACTCGACGAGCGACTGCACCCGCTCGTCGAGGAGACCGAGGTCGGCTTCACCGGCAAGCCGCTGCTGGAGCTGTTCCGCCACGCGGAGCAGGAGCGCGACCTGTACCGCGTCATCCTGCGCGGCGAGGGCGACGGCAAGGCGCTGCGCACCTTCAGTGACGGATCGGTGCGTCGAGTCGCGGCCGTGTTCAGCACCCGCGCCGACCACACCCGCGTCGAACCGCGTCTCCCCGCGGAACTGCTGGCCCGCGCCTGGGTCGGTGAGCAACTGTCGGTCCTGCACTGGTGGCTCGAACAGGACACCCCGCCCATGCCGGCCGAGGAAGCCACCCGCATGCTGCTGGACCTCGCGATCCACGGCCGCTTCTGGGCCAGCGGCTTCACCACCCCGTCCTGACGCCGCACCTGCGCTGATCGCCCGCCTGTGCATGTCATGTGGTGCACGGGCGAGGGTTCGTGGGGGACGCCCGCAGGGGCGTGGAGCCGCCGCCGTGCCGCTCGGCAGGGCGAGCGGATCTCCATGATTCCAGCCTTCTGTGACGCAAGTGCGAGCGAAAGGCGAATCCGACCGGTATCCGGACAAAGCACCCTCAAAACCGGACAGAAGCCCGCAGGTCGGGTCCGCTCTGGCGCACCCGCGAGAATTGTCACTGATATTGCGTGAAGATCTCGTCGACCTCTGATGACCATTGCCCGGTGCCGGCGGAACGCCTTGCCGCAACGTTCACCGAAACTCCGATGGGCCGGCTGGACGGGCCTCCTGCCGGCGTGGTTGGATTTCGCGTCAGCAACGGTCATTGCGGCGATTTCGGGTTTCCGAGATTCCATGCCACCGTGGCAGTCGGCCGGATCGGCTTTCCGTCCAGCCGGCCGACGACAACTCAGAAACACTCAGTGCTATGAAGGGAACAGCGCATCATGCGTAACGACTTCGCCTCCCAGATCGAGACCCGCGAGATCTCCGACAGTGACCTGGACAACGTTTCCGGTGGCATCGCCGCCGGCGTCTCCGCGCTGGGCGTCGGCGCCGGTGTCAATGTCGGTCTCGGCGACCTTCTCGGGACGGTCGAGTCCATCGTGCCCGTTTCGCAGGTCACCGGCCTGGTCTCGAACGTCACTGGCCTGGCCGGCGTGAACACCATGGGCCTCGGTCTCTGACCCAGGCGCCTGCCGTGGACCCCGGCTGCCCCCCGATTCCGGGGTCCACGGACCTCACCGCCACCTCAACGCGGTAGCTGAATGCCGCAGATCAATTCGGTAGCTGAACGCGTCAACGGCAGTCGAATGCCGCAGGAGAATCCTGCGGTCGAATGTTGCAGACGAATGCCTCAGGCGAAAGCGCCGGACGAACGTCGTTGAAGGATCAGTTCCGTGCAGTTCCGCCAGCAGGCGCTTTCCAAGCTGCAATCGCGTGAAGAGCTCGACATACCGGTGCGCTTCGCCCGGCCGCAGGGTTGGCTCGTATTGGCCGTGACGGCGGTCGTCATGGCAGCCGCCTGTTCCTGGGCGGTGCTCGGGACGGTGTCGTCAAAGCTGAGCGCACCCGGAATCCTGACCCATGCGGAGGGCAGCTACGTCCTGCAGAGTCCGGTCGCCGGTCAGGTCACCGCGGTATTCGCCAACGAGGGCGACACGCTGCCCGTCGGCGCGCAGCTGTTCAGCGTTCACACGGGCCAGGGGACGGGTCAGGGCACGGGGCAGGCGGACACGACCGTGCGCATGGTGGCGGCGGGTCGGGTGACCGCGCTGTCGGCCAAGATCGGTGCGGTGGTCGCCACCGGCGCGGATCTGGCGACCGTCGAGCGGATCGACCATGCCGACGACCCGATCGTGGCGCTGCTGTACGTGCCGGGCGGCAGTGCATCGACGGTGCCGGTGGGCGCGGCGGTGGACCTGAGCGTCCAGTCGGCGCCGGCACAGCAGTTCGGGGTGCTGCGAGGCCACGTCAAGGCGGTCGGCCGGGTCCCCCAGACGCAGCAGCAGATCACCGGCTTCCTCGGGGACGGCCAGTTGGGCGAGCAGTTTTCGGCTCAGGGCCAACCCGTGGTGGTCCTGGTCGAGTTGGACCGGTCGGCCGGCACGAGGTCCGGCTACGCGTGGTCGTCGGCGAGCGGTCCGCCGGATCCGATCGAATCCATGACCTTGGTCAGTGGTGCCGTGCACCTGGCCGCGCAGCATCCGATCGATTGGCTCTTTCCTTGACCGCGCAGCACAAGCCGACGCCGATGCCGACGCGGAGGCGGACGCCCGCGCCCACGCCGACGCGCAGGAAGCAGAAGCCGAAGAAGCAGAAGGCCGTCCGCACCCCCACCATCCTTCAGATGGAAGCCGTGGAGTGCGGCGCCGCCGCACTGGCCATGGTGCTCGGTCATCACGGCCGGCACGTCCCCCTCGAGGAACTGCGCATCGCCTGCGGGGTCTCCCGCGACGGCTCCAGGGCCAGCAACGTGCTCAAGGCGGCCCGTGGGTTCGGCCTCGACGCCAAGGGCATGCAGATGGAGCCGAGCGCCCTGGCCCAGGTGCGGGCGCCGGCCATCCTGTTCTGGGAGTTCAACCACTTCGTCGTCTTCGACGGCATGGGACGGCGCTTCGGCCGGCGCGGTGTGCACCTCAACGACCCCGCCCGGGGCCGCCGGTTCGTCTCGCCCGAGGTGTTCGACGCCAGCTTCACCGGTGTGGTGCTGACCTTCGAACCCGGCGCCAGGTTCCGCCGAGGCGGCCGGAAGCCGGGCATCCTGCGTTCGCTGCCGGCCCGGCTGCGCGGCACCACGGGCACCCTGCTGGCCGCCCTGGCCGCCAGCTTCCTGCTGGTGGCCGTCGGTGCGGCGGCGCCGGCCGTGAGCCGGACGTACATCGACACGTTCGTGGTCGGGGGCAGCGGCCCGGGCGGCAACCAGTCCTCCCTGCTGCCGGTGCTCTTCGCCTCGATGGCCGCGCTGGTGCTGCTGACCGCCGTGCTGACGGGCCTTCAGCAGGCGAACCTGCTGCGCGGCCGGATCATCGCGTCGACCCTGAGCAGCGCCCGCTTCCTGCGGCATCTGCTCCGGCTGCCCGTCACGTTCTTCGCCCAGCGCAACCCGGCCGAGCTCGTGCAGCGGCTGCAGTCCAACGACGCGGTGGCCGAGACGCTGGCCCGAGACCTCGCCGCCGCCGGCGTGGACGCCCTGGTCGTGGTCCTCTACGCGGTCCTGCTGTGGACCTACGACCCGCAGTTGACCCTGATCGGGGTGGCCGTCGCGCTGCTCAACGTGGTGGCGATGCGGGTGGTGGTCCGGATCCGGGCCACCGGCACCCAGCGGCTGCTCGCGGACAGCGCCCGGCTGACCAACACCTCGTACAGCGGGCTTCAGTTGATCGAGACGATGAAGGCCACCGGGGGCGAGAACGGGTACTTCCGTCGCTGGGCGGGCCAACACGCGACCACCCTGGACGGACAACAGCGACTCGGCGTGCCGAGCGCGGTGCTGGCCGTCGTCGCTCCCACGCTGGCGGCGCTGAACAGTGCGCTCATCCTGTTGATCGGCGGGCTTCGAGCGGTGGAGGGCCATATCTCGATCGGCCTGCTGGTGGCCTTCCAGACGCTGATGACCAGCTTCACCGCGCCGGTCACCCGGCTGAACGGGGTGGCGGGCCGGGCCCAGGACTTCGCGGCCGACGTGTCCCGGCTCAAGGACGTCGAGAACTTCCCGGTGGACTCCCGGTATTCGGTCAACCCGCCCAGCTCGCGCAACTCGGCCAACCCGTCCAGCTCGCGAGACGCGCAGCAGGAGCCGGCCGCCGATACCCGCAGGCTCAGGGGACACGTGACGCTGGAGGGCGTCACCTTCGGCTACAGCCCGCTCGACCAGCCGCTGCTCACCGACTTCTCCCTGTCGGTCGGGCCGGGCCGGCAGGTCGCCCTCGTCGGTGGCTCCGGGAGCGGCAAGTCCACCGTGTCCCGGTTGATTTCGGGCCTCTACAGCCCGTGGGAGGGCACGATCCGGATCGACGGAGAGCGGCTGGAGGAGATCTCCCGCGGCTCGCTCTCCGCCTCGGTCTCGTTCGTCGACCAGGACGTCTTCCTCTTCGAAGGCACCGTCCGCGACAACGTGACGCTGTGGGACCCGTCGATATCCGACGAGGCCGTCATCGCCGCCCTGAAGGACGCCGCCGTCCACGACGTGGTCTCCCGGCGACCCGGCGGCATTCACAGCCGGGTGGAGCAGGACGGCCACAACTTCTCCGGCGGCCAGCGGCAACGGCTGGAGATCGCCCGGGCTCTGGTGCGCCGGCCCAGCGTGCTGGTCCTCGACGAGGTGACCAGCGCGCTGGACGCCGAGACCGAGCAGGTGATCATCGACAACCTGCGGCGCCGTGGCTGCGCCTGCGTCCTGATCGCGCACCGGCTGAGCACGGTGCGCGACAGCGACGAGATCGTCGTGCTGGACCACGGGACGGTCGTCGAACGCGGGCGCCACGAGGAGCTGGTGGCCGCCGGCGGGCCGTACGCCGAGCTGGTCGGGGAGCGTTGACATGACATCCGTTCACCATCCGCCGGCCACCGGCGACTTGGTGGTCGGTGCCCTGGGCGGCCTGGGCACCCTGGTCGACTGCGCGAGCTCGCGCAGCCTGCGGCTGGAGGGGCCGCAGGTGCTCTGGCTGGTCGCGGACGGCGCGATGGACCTCTTCGCGGTCGACGCCGTCAACCAGGGCAGCTGGCACTTCCTCGGCCGGCTCGAGACGGGGGCCCTGCTGCTCGGGCCGGTCGACGGCCCGCAACACACCCTCGTCGGCCGGCCTTTGCGGGGCTGCGTGCTGCGCCGGATCGAGTTCAGGGAGCTGTTCCGGCCCGAGTACGAGTACAACTACGAGCACCAGTACCAGTACCAACAGTACGGCGACCAGTGGTCGCCCGACGGCGGTGAGCCGGTCCTCAGCCCGCTGGAGGACGCGTTCGCCCGCGGCATCGGACGCGGCCTGCGCGTCCTGTTCGAGATGCCCGGTCCCGGCTCCGACGCGCCGGTGGGCGGGTACGAGCCGGCCGACGAGAACATCCTCTGGATGCCGGTGGATCCCGGCAGCCTGCAGTACGGTGCCCCGATGAGCCAGGAGGGCGCCTGGGACCTGCTCATCGACGGCGCGCTGTGGCAGCGCCTGATCAACCAGCAGTCGCGGCTGCTGCTCGCGCTGGACCGCTGGATCGAGCAGCTGGATCGTGCGCACGAGGACCGGACCGCCGCCGGCATCAAGGCCGGTGAAGCCGTGCGCGCGCACGCGGATCAGGCGTTGCTGGCCTCGATCGACGGGCCCGACAGGTCCGGCCGGCCCGCGAAGGCCGGCAGGTCCGCGAAGGGCAGCAGGTCCGCGAAGGCCGGTAAGTCCGCCAGGTCCGCCAGGTCGGGGAGTGCCGCAGGTGACCACGGCGCGGGCGGCGAGGACGCGACCCTCGCCGTCTGCCGCCTGGTGGCCGAGGCGGCCGGGATCAAGGTCGTGGAGCCTGCGGCGGGTGGTTCGTCGGCGGGTGGTTCGGCGGCGGATGGTTCGTCGATCAGCCGGCTCAACCCGGTCGAGCGCATCGCCCTGAGCTCCCGATTCCGTACCCGGGTGGTCACGTTGGGCGGGCGCTGGTGGCGAGAGAACACCGGCCCGCTGGTGGGCCAGCGGGCCGCCAGTGGCGCCCCGGTCGCGCTGCTGTGGCGTCGCGGCCGGTACGAGGCGGTGGAGCCGGTCACCGGCAGGCGCACCCGGATCGACGCGGCGAGTGCGGACCAGTTCGAACCGCGCGCCGTCATGTTCTACCGGCCGCTGCCCGAACAGGCCCTGTCCGCCTGGCGGTTGCTCGGGTTCAGCGTTCGCGGCACCCGCGCCGACCTGCGCAACCTGATCCTGGGCGGCCTGGTCGCGGTCGGCCTCGGCACCCTGGTGCCGATCGCGACCGGACAGGTGCTCGGCGCCTACGTGCCGCAGGGCGAGAACGGCCTGATCGTCCAGACCGCACTGGCGGTCGCGGCCGCCACCCTCGTCTCCGCCGCCTTCATGCTGCTGCAGAACATCTCCATCCTGCGGCTGGAGGGGCGGATCGAGGCCACGCTCCAACCGGCCGTCTGGGACCGGCTGTTGCGCCTGCCGACCAGGTTCTTCGCCGAGCGTTCCACCGGCGAGCTGGCCGGCGCGGCGATGGGCATCAGCGCGATCCGCCGCGTGCTGTCCGGCATCACGTCGGTGACCGTGCAGGCCGGCACGGTCGGGGCGGTGAACCTCGTTCTGCTGCTCTGCTACAGCCCGCTGCTGGCGCTGGCGGCGATCGCCCTGCTGATCGTCATCGCCTCGCTCTTCCTGGGCCTGGGCATGTGGCAGCTCCGCTGGCAGCGCCGGTTGATCAAACTCAACCACAAGCTCAACAACCAGGCCTTCCAGACGCTCCGCGGCCTGCCCAAGCTGCGGGTCGCCGCGGCGGAGAGCTTCGCCTACGCCGCCTGGGCAAGGGAGTTCGCCCGCAGCCGCGAGTTGCAGCAGCGGGTCGGCCGGATCAAGAACCTGATCACGGTGCTCAACGCGGTCTATCTGCCGCTCTGCACGCTCCTCATGTTCGTGCTGCTCGCGGGCCCGGCCCGCGGGAGCCTGTCGGCGAGCGGCTTCCTGACCTTCAACACCGCGGTGACGATGATGTTGACCTCGGCGACGCAGCTCACCGGCGCGCTCATCTCGGCCGCCGCCGTCCTGCCGATGTTCGAGCAGATCAAGCCGGTGCTCCAGGAGCTTCCGGAGGTCCGCGGTGGTAGTGCCCAACCCGGCACGCTGGCCGGCGGGATCGAGGTGCGGCAGCTCTCCTTCCGGTACGCCGAGGACGGGCCGCTGGTTCTCGACAACGTGTCGTTCCAGGTCCAGCCAGGAGAGTTCGTCGCGATCGTCGGGGCCAGCGGCTGCGGCAAGTCGACCCTGCTCCGGTTGCTCATCGGCTTCGACCGACCGGCCTCGGGCAGCGTGCTCTACGACGGCCAGGACCTCGCCGCCCTCGATCAGGCGGCCGTCCGCCGGCAGTGCGGTGTCGTCCTGCAGAACGCCCAGCCGTTCACCGGCTCCATTCTGGACAGCATCTGCGGCGCCGAGCTGTTCTCGCTGGAAGAGGCCTGGGAGGCGGCCGAGATGGCCGGCCTGGCCGAGGACATCAAGCTCATGCCGATGGGCATGCACACCGTGCTCTCTGACGGCGGCGGCACCGTCTCCGGGGGACAGCGACAGCGGCTGATGATCGCGCAGGCCCTGATCCGGCGGCCACGCGTGCTCTTCTTCGACGAGGCCACCAGCGCCCTGGACAACGAGACTCAGCGCATCGTGATCGCGAGCACCCGCAAGCTGCAGGCCACCCGCATCGTCATCGCCCACCGGCTGTCCACCGTGCTGGACGCCGACCGCGTGATCGTCATGTCGGAGGGCCGGGTCATCCAGCAGGGGCCGCCGACCGAACTGCTGGCCGACCGGGGCGGCGTGTTCCACGAGCTGGTCCGCCGTCAGATCGGCTGACCTGCCGCACGGTTCTCGCAGGTCAGGACGGGCAGTCCGTATCCGTACCATCAACCATGTGTCAGAACGCTCGTGCCACACAGGTGCGTTGTGCCAACATGAGGAGGCTGTCGGGGGGCAGCGCAGGTTTTCGACCGGGTCTCACGAAGGCCCGTGCAGGTGAGTTGGGGGACAATCGATGAGCGGGGGCTTACGCGGCCCGGACCGGGCCTGCCCGGTCTGCTGCAGCCCGGCGGACAGCGGCAGCCGCTGTCCGGTCTGCGCTTGGCGGCTCGAGGGCGATCACTTCCTCGGCGCACCGGTCGAGGAGGACGTCCGGTGCGAACGCGAGGCGCTGCGTGCCGCGCGCGATCAGTGGGACGCCCGAGCGACCGCCCTTGCCGCACGGGCCGCGGTGGGCGGCGTCGACGGCGAGAGCTGGGACCGCCTGCTGGCGGAGCTGGTCGCGAAGCCCGACGCGGTGCTCTGGTTCGTCGAGCTGACCGCCGAGCGGGTCGGCCTGATCAAGGCGGGCACGGACCCGAACGGCATCCCCTGGGCCGAGGAGGTCGGCGGTGCGGCCTGGGGCTCGATCGTCCCCGAATTCGCCGCCGACCCCGCCGTCCGCGCCTTCCAGCTGGCCGGTGGCATCGGCGCCGGTCCGCCGGTCGACCGTGTCGCCCTCGACCGCGGCGTTCGCCGGCTGCTGGGAACCCTGCTGCCGCCGGCGGCCGGTCAGCGGACCGTCCTGCTGTCGGAACGCCCGGACTGGCTCCTGCCGGCCCGCGCCGCGGCCGTGGTGCGGTCGCTGCGGGCGCCTGACGCGCAGGTCGGGCCCACCGCCGGCGGTACTGCGGGGGTTCGGCGACTGTTGCGGAGCGTGCCGCTGCGACGCGACCACGAGCTGTTGCTGGCCGCCGTCGACGCGCACAGCGGTGCGGTGCGGCCGCAGACCACGACGCTCTTCCGGGCCGGCGCGCGACTGCCGCTCGGGGAGACCGCCGCCGTGGCGCTCACCGTGTACGGCGGCCCGGACGAGGGTGCCGTGGTCACCCTGCCGGTGCTGGCCGGACACGAGGCCGACGCTGACGTCGGCACCGGCACCCGGGCCAGCGTCGTGTCGGCGCACCGCGTCAGCTTGCCGGGGCTGCGGCCGGCCGAGCTGGTCTTCGTGCTGCACGGGCCGGGCGAAGTCGAGGTGCGGTTGCCGGACGGTACGGCGGCCGAACCGGCCGGCACCGTCGACCTCGCCGAGCTGATCGACAGCCTGCCGCGGCGGCTGCGCCGACCACCTCGCCTCGAACTCTTCCTCGCCGTCGAGCTCTCCTACGCGGCCTCACCGGACGAGGTGGTCGAGCGGCTCGGCTTCACCCGTGAACTGATCGCGGCGCTGGCGGGCCCGCAAGGCGCCGCCGCGCGCCCGGCCGTCGGTGCGGTGGGCTACTACGACCACGGCGTCCGCGAGAGCCCCTACGCGCCGCGGCACACCCTGCTGCACACCGTTCCGCTCGGGACGCCCGGGGTGGCGCTGGCCGCGCTCGCCGAGTGGCAGCCGAGCCGGCGCCGCCAGGACACCGCCGCCGCGCTGGAGGACGCGCTCAGGGCGGTGCGCCTGATGGCGACCCCGACCGCCGACGCCGCACCGAGCACCGAGCGCCGCGTCGTCGTCCTCGGCGGTCGGCCACCAGGGCAGCCGACCCAGCACGGGCACGTCCCGGCCTGCCCGCTCGGCGTCGACTGGCGGACCGAGCTGGCGGCGCTGCGCACCCACGGCATCGACGTGCTGGTGCGGCGCGACAGCCTCCCGGACCAGCCGCCGACGGACCGCGTGCGCCGTCTGCTGCAGCAGTACGGCGCACAGTCCTGGGCGGAGCTGGGCGCCGACGGATCCCTCGACCAGCGGCTCCCTCCGGCCTCGGTCGCCCGCCGCCTGCTGCCCGCCTGGCGGGCCGAAGGCCCGCCCTGTGGGCTCGCGTTGGCCCACCCTCTGCTCTGATCCGCAGTCCTGCCGAGGAGGCAGCCGATGTCGTCCAGCAAGCCGTTCGGGACCGATCCGGACCAGCAGAAGAGCCCCGACGAGGGCACCGGCGGGCCGTCCTGGGACGGGCCCGGGTCCGGCAACTCCTCGCGTTCCCAGGGCTCGCGGGCGGCGAACCCACCGCTCGGTCCGAACGCGCCCGGGTCCTTCGGCACCGCCGTCCCAGGGGCGTCGCAGTCCATGGACGGGCACACCGGGGCGGCCACGATCCCGCGGTCCCCTCGGGACGGCGGCCAGGGCCCGGCCACCGTCCGGATCGGCCTTTGGGGGGCGCCGCGCTCGGGCAAGACCACCTTCCTCGCGTCGCTGCCGATCGCCGCCATGCAGCACGCCCGCAACGAGCGCGGCAACTGGGTCGTCAGCGGGGTCGGCAACTCGGCCGTCGACTTCCTGAACGGCAGCGTCAACCAGCTCACCGTGGAACGCGGTTTCCCCGGCGCGACGGTGGGCGTGCAGGGCATGACCTGGTCGTTCCAGGGCGAGGTGCCAAGGCAGCTCGGCGGGATCCGCCAAGTGGGCTTCGAGCTCGACATCCACGACGTCAGCGGCGAGTCGTTCCGGCCCGAACACCCCCAGCACGCCGCCATCGTGAACCAGCTGGCCGACGCCGAGGGGCTGATCTACCTCTTCGACCCGCTACTCGACGGTGAACCGGCCACCCAGAGCGTGAGGTTCTTCCACGCGACGCTCAACGCGCTCTACTCCCGGGTGCGGGAGCAGCGCGGCCTGCTGCGGGGCCGGCTGCCGCACCAGGTCGCCGTCTGCGTGGCCAAGTTCGACGACCCGGAGCTCTTCCGGCCCTCGGTGGAGGCCGGTTGGGTGACGCAGGACGACGTCGGGGCGCGGCTGCCGCAGGTGCCCGAACACCTGAGCGCCGGCTACTTCGCCTGGCTCTGCGACACCTTCCGCGGCTCCACCACCAGACTCGTGCGGGACGCGCTGAACACCAACTTCCACCCCGACCGGATCAGCTATCACGCCATCTCCGCCATCGGCTTCCGGCTGAACGAGGCGGGGATCTTCGACTACCGGTCCTACGCCAACGTCGAACTGGTCGACGGGCAGCCGCGGATCGCCACCGTCCCGCAGCCGCTCAACGTCCTGGACCCGGTGATCGCGCTGGAGCGCAGGATCAGCGGCGACCGCGCCGGAGCCGGCGGCGGTCGCCGCCGGCTCTGGCGTCGGTGACCGGCATGCGGCGCCCGGGAGCCGAACCCCTCAGCGCGCAGTGGGCCGTACTCGGCAAGCGCGCCGGCGAGACGATGGGCTACGAGGTGCTCGGCGGCAGCCTGCCCCAGGCGCGCGCCGGACGCTGGCTGTGGGGCGCGCAGACCGGAACACCGGCCGTGCGCCGGGGCGGTGGGCCCGACGAGCTGCCCTGGCGGGTGTTCCTCAGCGGGGTGGACGGGGAGCAGACGGCCGCCTGCGCCGTGGTGGAGCACAGCTGGGACGGCAGCCTGGACGGGACGGGGGCGCCGATCATCACCTCGCGGCTGCTGCTCCTGGACTGGGCCCAGGCCAGCGGCGCGCGGATCACCTGGAGCGGTCTGGCCGACGCGGCGGCGGCCGTGCGCTGGCCGCGGCATCAGCAGGACGCGCCGCCGCTGGAGCCGGCGGCGGCGCCCGCCGATGCCGAGGCGCTCGCGGCGGCGGTGGAGGACCTGGGCTTCGACTGGGCGGCCACCGTCGCAGCGCTGCTGCTCGACGGCCACCTCGTGGTCGTCACACCGACCGGCCGCCCGCTGCCCCCGCCCGACGAGCGGGTGTGGCTGGTGGACGCGATCGCTTCGCTGCTGCCCTACGGCTGCCGCTGCTGGCTCAGCGCGGCCACCTGGAGCGGACTGACGGACCATCAGCTAACGCTCTCCTTCGCGGAGTCCGCCCGCTCCGCACAGACCGAGGTCCGCTACGGCGAGCCCGCGCCCGAACTCGCGCCGGACGCGGGCGCCGGCCGGTACCTGGCCGAGCTGCGCCGCCTGCGCCGCAAGGGCTTCGCCACCGTCGACCTGGTCCGGCACCTGCTGGGCGCGACCACGCCGCTCAAGTGGCGCGACGGCGCCGGCGCGTTCCGCGCGCTGCGCGAGGTGGACCTGGTCGACTCCGTCGTCGCCGAGGTCGAGGCGGGCCGTGGCCGCGTCGAGGACGTGGGCCGGGTGCTCGCGCTGCCGGACGCGGCCGGGCTGGACGCGGACCGGGCGGGCGTCCTGTTCCGCTTCCTCGGCCGCGCGGCCGGCGCCGGCGGCGGGGACGGGCGCGTCCTGGAGCTGCTGCGCCGGCACTGGCGGCCGGAGCTCCCGCGCTGGCTGGCCACGGACGTCCTCGCCGAGTCCGCCGCCGGGCCCGCGCAGGACCGGGCGATGGCCGCTCTCGAGCTGGTCCGGGAGCTGCGCGGGCCCGGCTCACCGGAGTTCGCGAGCCTGCTCGGCGCCCTGGTGGACCCGGCGTCAACGGCCGGGCCGCAGCTCGCCTGGGGCGGCGCGTTGGCCTGGCGGGCCCAGCAGGCCTTCGGCGCGCAGGCGGCGAGCGCCGACCGCGTCCTGGTCGAGCACCCGGAGCTCGGCCGTGCCTGGGCGCAGGTCGCCCTCGACCACGGCGCGTTCGACCAGGCGGTGCTGGGCCGCCTGCTGGCAGCGGCCCAGCTGCTGCCGCTACGGCAGAGCACCGGCTGGCTCCGCTACGCCGCCTACCTCAGCGGCCGGTGGACGCGGGACGAGCTGTCACCCGGCGACGCCGAGGACTTCGCGCGCGTGGGGGTCGGTCATCTGTGGCGCCAGATCCTCGCGCTGGCGGCCGCGAACCACCGTCCGGCGGCGCTCCAGGATCTCTGGCCGCTGTTCTGGGTGGTCGCCCTGAGCGTGGACGGGCCCGAACTCGCCGATCACCTGGGGAGGTTGGCCCCACTCGGTGGGGAATCGGAGCGGCCCGGCGAGGACATCGCCCGCTCGGCCGACCTCGACCTGATCCGGTTGATCGCAGGGCGGGGCCGGGTCGGCACACCGCTGGCCGCGCTGGAGCAGCAGCTCGCCCGGGAGCGGCGGGCCGCGGCGACGAACCCGCCGCACCGCACGAGCCCGGATCCGGCCGATGCCGCCTGGACGGACCGTTACGCCCGGGCGCTGGCAGGGCGGTTGGCCACCCTCGCCGACCAGATCGCGGCCACCGTGGTCAACGCCCTGCTGGGCGATCGGCCCGACCCGGGCCGGTGGCGGGTGCTGGAGCCACTGCTGGCCCGGCAGGCCCGTGTCGAGCGCGCGCTGGTCGCCGCGCTGGCCGGACGGCTGCGGACCGGCGATCGCGGCTGGCTCACGCTCGGCCTTCCGCCACGGGTCCTGGCCGCGCTGACCGCGCTGCCCGAACTGCGCTGGATCGACGCGATCGCGATCGCCACCGGCCTGCCGCACGGCCGACCCGAGCCCGAGCGGCTCGGCGAGGTGCTGGTCGACACGGCCGGGGCCGGACCGCTGCCGCAGGCGCTGGCCGGCGAGCTGCTCCCCCTCCTGGCGGGCTGGTCGGCGCCGCAGGTGGACCGGCTGGCCCAGGTGCTGTGGCGGCGCGCCCCGCACCTCGCCACCGATCTCTACCGGCAGATCGCCGGCCGCCGGGACACCGCGCTGCTGCGCGACGAGCTGCTGCGCTGCTCCGAGGGTGAGTTGCGGCGCCTGGAGACGGCCCTTTCGGTGCTCGGCCACGGCTCCCGGCAGCAGCTGCCGGGAGCCGGCGCACCGCAGGCGTGGCCGCCGCCGCAGTTGCCGCCCGCGGTGCCGCCGGCGTCCGGCGGACGGGGGTCCGGTGCAGCGGAGTCCCATGCACCGGAGGGCGGTCGGCGGTGGCGACTGCCGGGCCGGAAACGGACGGAGGGGGAGGGGTGAGCCTCGCCGTCGACGTCGGAACCCGCTTCGTGCGGCTCGCGCACCTGGACACCGCGGGGCGTCCCGTCCTGGCCGACCTGGCGGGGGCCGTGCCGGGTGAGGGCCTGCCGGTGGCGCCGGGCCAGGCCGGTGGCCAGGTGCTGGCCGCCGGCTGCGCGGCGTTCCGCGACCGCTTCGGGGTTCCGGAGTCGGTCGTGCTGCTCTGTCCGGACTCGGCGCGAGCGGAGTGCTCCCGCACGATCGCCGAGGTCTTCGGGTCGGCCCGCAGCGCTCTCCCTCGGCTGCGACCGTTGCACCCGGCGGCGGCCGCGCTCGCCCTGCTGCGCCACGACGGTCAGGAGCCGGTGGGGAGTTGGGCCCTGTGCGAGCTCGGCGCGGCGGCGGTGGCGGTCACCGTGTGCGCCGCCACGCCGCACGGTCTCGCGCTGCTGGGGGCCGTCCGGCGGGCCCCGTCCGGCGGGTTCGGCGCGGCGTTCGACGACGCCCTGGTCGGCGCCGGTCCGGGCGGCGCCGACGCGGCGTCGCTGGAGGCGCTGCGGTACGCGCGCCGCGTCCCCGGCTTCGCCGAGCGCCTCGACCTCGCGGTCGGTCGCGCCGAGCGGAACCCGACGCGGTACGACGACACGCCCGTGCTGTGGGTCGGCGCCCTGGAGGTGCCGGCCGGGACGGTACGGCGCGCGCTGGTTCCGCTGCGGGAGCAGCTGCGACAGGCCCTGGCCGAGGCAACCGCCGACGCCACCACCGACGCCCCGCCGGTCGTCGTGGTGGGAGGCATGGCCCGGCTGCCGGCCGTGCGGCGGCTGGTGGGCGATCCGGGGCGGCTGGTCGAGCTGCCCGGCGGGACGGACCCCGCGCTGGCCGCCGTCCTCGGTGCGGCCCTGGTCGCCGCGGGCCGGGTCGACCCCGCGGACCGCTACCCCTACACCGTCGTGGTCGGCACCCGCCGGGTGCGCCACGGCCGTTTGGCCGCAGCGGAGTTGACGCTCTGTCCGGCCGGCTCCCTGATCCCCGAGGCGCCCGCGGTCTTCGCCGCCGAGGGCGGGCGACGGGTCGCGGTGGGCGGCGCCGGGCAGGCACCCCGGGAGGTGGAGGTCTGGGTGCGCGGCGTGGACGGCGGGCCGTCCGTGCGGGTCGGCTCGGCGCGGTTGCCCGCCAGCGCACCGGAGGAGCGGTTCCATGTCGGCGTTGCGCTGGCCCTCGACGGCCGGGCCCGCCTCGTGCTGCGGCCACTCGGCGGCGGCGCACCACACGAATACCCGCTCGGCCGACTGCCGGGCGTCCTCGAGGAAGTGCGGTCATGAACCAGAGAAACCACCGTTTCGACCCGGCCGAGCGGTTGGCCCGCCGGCTCCGCCACCAGCCCGTGGCCCTGGGGTTCGCCGCCCTTCTCGTGCTGGCGCTGGTGCTCGCGCTGGCGCTCGGCGCCCTGGTCGGCGTCCTGCTGCTCGTCCTGGTGCTGGTCGCGTTCGGCTGGCTGTGCGCGGAGCGGCCTGCACTCGGCGGACAGCTCTTCGTCGAACCGGCCTTCGGCGGGCAGGCTCCGGAGTGCGTCCTGCTGACCGGCCGCAGCGTCCTGCTGAGCCCCCGGCTCGGCGGGGCCGGTCGGGTGCACGGCCGACGCCGGTGGGTCGGCGGCCGGTTCGAGGTCTCGCTGAGGATCCGCTACAGCCCGGACGGTTCCGCCGCCCGGGCGAGCGCGGTGACCTGCGCCCCCGGCAGCCGCGTGGTGGTGGGTGGGACGGCCTTCCGCTACGACGAGTACCCGGCCGACAGCGTCGGCCGGGACGGGTGGCCGCGGTGAGCGGGGCGGGGTCGCTGGTCAACGTGGCCGCGACGAGGGTCGGCACCCGGGCGATCGGTCCGGGACTGCGGTCCGTGGTCTGGGTGCAGGGCTGTCCGTTCACCTGTCGGGGCTGCATGTCGCCGGACTGGATCCCGGACCGGCCCGCCCGCCTGGTCGCCCCGGGGGAGTTGGCCGCCGAACTGCTCGCCGACGCGCGGGTGACCGGCCTGACCCTGTCCGGCGGCGAGCCCATGGCGCAGGCCGCCGCGCTCGCCGAGACGGTGGCCCGGGCGCGGGCCGAGCGCGACCTCTCGGTGCTCTGCTTCACGGGCTACCGCCTGGAGCGGCTGCGCCGGGACCCGCCCGACCCTGGCGTGGCCCGACTGCTGGCCTGCGTGGACGTCCTGGTGGACGGCCAGTACATCGCGGAGCTGAACGACGGACGAGGGCTGCGCGGCAGCCGCAACCAGCGGGTGCACCGGCTCGACTCCCGGGCGGGGGAGGAGGAGTACGACTTCGAGGACCGTCCGCGCAGCGCCGAGATCGCCCTCGAGGGGCCGTCGGCCCTGCTGGTGGGCGTACCTCCGCCCGGGCTGCTGGACGCCTTCGACGCCGCGGTCGACGCGGTCAGGACCCGGCTGAGCCGCAACGCCATGGAAGGGAACGGGACATGAGCGGTAGGAAGCGCATCCAGGTGGACGAGTCGGCCTGGTACCGGCTGCTGCGCAGCGCCGAGCAGTTGCGGGAGGTCCGCCGCGACCTCCCGAAGCTGGTGGAGGACGTGCGCCGGCAGGCCCGGGTCGACGTGGAGCGCGGCTTCGCGGACCTGCGGCGCCGGCAGCAGCGCAGCGAGGAGAGCGTCCAGCGGCTCAGCGAGCAGACCCGCACCCTGGAGGCCGAGACCAACCAGCGCCTCCAGCAGCAGGCCGCCGACCTGCAGCGGCGTCTGGCGGACGGGGTCGGCGAGCTGCGCGCCGAGACCCGGGCGGCACTCGACGCCCAGCAGCGGGCCATGGCGTCCGCACTCGCCGCGGAACGCCGCGAACGGATCGCGCAGAGCACCGAGTTGACGCAGCGAATCGACGAGCTGACCCAGGACCGGGCCCTGGCCGAGGAGCTGTCCCGCGCCTGGCTCGCGGACGCGGACACGATGGCGGCGCTGATCGCCGAAACCCTGCCGCACGAGCGGTACGCGCCGGGTGAGTTGGCGGCGGTCCTGACCCGGCTGGCGCAGGCCCGCGGCAACCACGAACTCGGCCGCTACGACGCGGCGCTGGCTGTCTCCCAGGACGGCTACCACACGCTCGGCGAGCTGCGGGTCAAGGTCGAGCAGGAGGACCTGGCCCGCAGGTCGTGGCAGTCGGCCGCGGTGCAGGCAGTGGCGCTGGTGGAGCTGCTGATCGAGGAGAACGCCGAGCGGTCGGTGCTGGGGCCCGACCAGCGCGAGATCCCGGGTGTCGTGCTCGACGTCGACTACTGGTCGGGCGGCGGGCTCGCCGAACTTCGCCGGCTGGCCGGTGCGGCGCTGCGGCGGGCCCGGGACGAGGCCACCTCCGCGCAGGCCCTGCAACGGATCTGCGAGGAGGAGGCGCCGATGTTCGAGGCCCAGCTGAGCGACGCCGTCCAGCGGGCCGGCCTGAGCCAGCTCGCCTCGCAGGTCCGGGTCAGTCTGGCCGACGAGGTGGCGCAGGTGCTGGCCGAGACCGCCTTCTACAGCCTCGTCGACGCCGAGTTCGCCGACACCGACCAGCGCGGCGCCTTCTTCGCCAAGCTGCGTCACGAGAACGGCAGCGAGATCGTGCTCGACATCGAGCGCGCCGAGCCGGACTCGGGCGGCGTCGTGCTGCGGGTGGTCTCCCTGGACCACGACACCGAGTCGGAGGCCGACCGGCGCAGCCGCGCCGAGGCGATCCAGCGGGCCCTCGCCGAGCACGGCCACCAGGTGCACGCCCCCCTGGCCGAACTCCCGCCCGAGCCCGAGCCGTTGGCGGTCGGCGAGGACCGGTACGACCTGGCGGCCCACCGCAGGCGCGGGGAGCGGTCCGAAGGGTCCACCCGCCCGTGACCAGGTCGGCCGAGCAGGCACCCCGGCCTGGCGGGCGCGGCCGGGCGGAGCAGCACGGGGAGCGCTTCCATGACCTGCGGCTGCGCACCGACGAGCCGTTCACCGTGCTGTACGGCCCGGGTGTGGACGACATCTTCGTCGACCCGGACTACCGGGTGCGCGGGCTGGAGGAGGTGCTGTGGCGGCTGCTGCGCGCGGCGGGCTACCAGCGGATCGTCTACTCCTCGCTGAGCCGGCCGCTCTACTTCCGCGACGCCGACTCCCGCCGGCGCAGCCGCCCCGGCGAGGAGGGCCGGGGCGCGCAGGGCCGGGCCGAGGGTCCCGGCGAGCTGATGCGCAATCCGAGGCTGAGCGGCCCGCTCGGGCGGCTGCGGTTGGGCGCGGACGCCGCAGCGACGCCCGCCGCCGCGGCCCCGTCCCCGCGCTCGGTGGCGGACCCCTTCGCGGTGATGACGCATCACGGATACCTGCGGCAGCGCGCAGTGCGCAGCGCGGTGGTCTACACCCAGGCGGCGGAGATCCTGCGGCACCACCAGGCCTCCCGCCAACTGGCCGGTGCCCTGGCCGACCAGGCGCAGGACCGCCTCGGCAGCAACCGCTGGATCTTCGTCTTCCGGCAGGCGACCCTGGGCGAGGTCGAGCGCCTGGTGGCCGGTCAGGGTTCCTACCCGGCGCTCAGCGGCTTTCTGCGCGCCCAGATCGAGCAGCCGGCGCTCGGCGGCGCCTTCCGGATCGGCCTCCCGGAGGACGCGGAACTGAACCGCCTGGTACAGCAGTTGCGCCTGCAGGAGGGGCTGCGGGTGGGAGACTGGCGGGAACTGGAACCGGTGCTGCGCTCCTTCGCGGGGCGCCCGCAGCGGGCCTCCGCCTGGCGCGAGGGGTTGCGCGGGCTCATCGCCGAGGCGACCGCGCTCGACCGGCGCGCGGTCCTGGAGCGGGGCTTGGCCACCTCGGTGACGCCGCACGACGACAGCCCCTGGACGCGGCTGGACGCCATGCCCGGCCTGGAGCCGGTCAAGCAGCACCTGCGGGCGCTGCGGGCCCAGGCCGAGGCCGCCCGGGGGCTGCGCGCCCGGGGCGTGATTTCGCGCGACCCCGGGGCCCACCATCTGCTGTTCGCCGGCAACCCCGGGACCGGAAAGACCACCGTCGCCCGCCTGGTGGGTGAGATCTTCCGCGATCTCGGCCTGCTGCGCCGCGGCCACCTGGTGGAGGCCAAGGCCCCGGACCTCGTCGCCGGCTTCGTGGGCCAGACGGCGGAGCGGACCAACGCGTTGATCGACCGGGCGCTGGACGGCGTGCTCTTCATCGACGAGGCCTACACCCTGAGCGACCAGCAGCACGGCTTCGGCGCCGAGGCGATCACCGCGCTGGTCCAGCGAATGGAGAACGACCGCGATCGGCTCGTGGTGGTGCTGGCCGGCTACCCCGCCAAGATGGCGGAGTTCTTCGGCACCAACCCGGGCCTGAAGGACCGGAACGCGGCCTGGCTCGACTTTCCCGACTACGACCCCGAGACGCTGCACACCATCCTGCTCGGGCTGCTGGCCGACCGCGGCCTGCGCCCGGACGAGGCCGCGGTCGACCGGTTGCGGGTGGTCCTCGCCGGGATGCACCGGGTCCGCACCGCGGACTTCGGCAACGCCCGTGCCGTGCGGAAGTTGGCCGACGCGCTGTTCGCCGCCTGGGCGGAGCGGGTGGGCGAGGAGCTCGGCCGGCCGCTGCTCCCCGAGGACCTCCCCACGGAGTACCAGGACTACCTGCCGCGCCCGGCGCCGACCGCCGCCGACCTGCTGGCCGAGCTGGACCACCTGGTGGGGCTGCCGCAGGTACGGGAGTTCCTGACCGGGCTGGCCGACGTGGTGGCGCTCCGTCAGGCCCGGGGCCTGGAGCTCGCCCAGCCGCCGCACCTGCTCTTCCTCGGGCCGCCCGGGACCGGGAAGACCACGGTGGCCCGCCTGGTCGGACGGCTCCTGCACAGCCTCGGGCTGCTGCACTCCGACAAGGTGGTCGAGGTGACCCGCGCCGAGCTGGTGGCCCAGTACGTCGGCCAGACCGCGCCGAAGACCCAGGAGGCCGTCCGCTCCGCCCTGGACGGCGTGCTCTTCATCGACGAGGCGTACAGCCTCGCCGGCGGCCCGGGCGGCCAGGACTTCGGGAAGGAGGCGATCGACACGCTGGTCCGGGAGATGCAGCAGTACCCCGGGCGGCTGGTGGTGATCGCCGCCGGCTACCCGCGCGAGATGCGCGAGTTCCTGGCCGCCAACAGCGGCCTGGCCTCCCGCTTCACCCAGACGCTGCCGTTCGACCACTACCCGACCGCCGACCTGGTGGAGATCCTGCGTCGCAAGGCCGAGGCGCAGCGCTACCTGCTGTCGGCGGAGGCGGCCCAGCGCGCGGCGGCGTGGTTCGAGGTCCGGCGCGCCGCGCAACCGCGGGACTTCGGGAACGCACGCGCGGTGGCGGGCCTGCTCCAGGCGATGGAGCTCCGCCTGGCCCGGCGACTGCGCGGACCCGGGGAACAGGAGCCCATGACGGGTCAGGTCGCCTTCACCGCCGAGGACGTGCCGCCGCCGTGACGGCGGGCGGGCAGCGGTGAGACTGTCAGGGCGTCGCCCAGGACACGGCCGCGTGCGCCTGGGCGTCCGCCGCCTCCCGCCGGTCCAGCAGGTCGCGTAGGACGGCATCCACTCGTTGCAGCCTGGCCTCCAGATAGTCGGCCAGCGCTTCGGCCTCCGCCACGGCCGACCGCTCGGCGGCGACGGTGGGCCCGGACGCGGCGGCGGGCGCCGGCTCCTCCGCGGCAGCGGCGCCGGCCAGCGCCCTGGCCAGCTCCGCGTCGGCCCGCGCGTGCAGTTGCAGCGCGGCGAGCTGTTCGCCGCGCCGGGCGCGCAGTTCGGTGAGCCGCTCCCGGGCCCGGGCCAGCCGCTTCGCCCCCTCGTCGAAGTCCTGCTGCTCGGCGGTTAGTTCGGCCTCGGCGCGGTCGGCCAGCTCCAGCGTCTGACGGGTCTGCGGCGACAGCACCGCCGCCTGCTCGCCGGACAGCCGCAGCAGCCGCTCGGCGCCGATCCGCAGGGCGTCCTCGACGCCCGCGTCCTTGCCGCGCAACTGCAACAGCCTGGCGGTGATGGCCTCCTGCTGCTCGCCGAGGCCGTCCAGGGCCGCGACGATCCGCTCCAGCCGACGCAACTCGTCCACCTGGCGGCGTAGTTCTCCATGCTCGGCCAGCCGCCGTCGCAGCTCCTCCTCCCGGCCCGCCAGCTCGGTCAGCGCGTCGCGCTCGTCGGCGAGCAGCCGCCCGGCCTGCGCCATACGGTCCGTCAGTTCGCGGACGCCTTGCCGGAGGCCGGCGCCGGCCCGGGCGGCGTCGAGCAGCCCGGGCACCACGTCGGGGAGCCCGGCGCCCGCGCTCAGGGCGTCGTCGAGCGCGTAGAGCGCTGCCAGCGCCGTGGTCCCGCCGGGGCCCGCCTCCAGGGTGCGCAGCTCGGCACAGGCCCAGGTCAGCGCCGCGCACAGGACGTCGAGCGAGGCCGTGGCGCCACCGCCGTCGAGCGCCTGCCGGATCTCCCGCCTGATCTCTTCCACGCCACCCCCGGGGCCGGGCCGATCATCTCTGCGCCTCATGTTATCGACGCAAAAACCCCCGGCGCCGCCGCGGGCGCGGATATCCTGACGGCGGCCGATCGGCGAGCCACGTCAACCAGGGGGATTCGTGAGTGAGCTGCTGCGCTTCCAGGGCCCGCAGGGGACCTCCCTGGTGGTGGAGGTCGACGACGACTCCCCGGGGATCGAGCTGGTCTCGCGCACGGACCAGGGGATCGCCGAAGCGGCACACCGGCTCGACGAGGCGCTCGCCGCCAGCCGCCCCACCCTGGAATCCGTGCTGGACTCGCTCCGCCACCTCAAGCCCGAACAGATCGAGGTCTCCTTCGGCATCAAGCTGAACGCGGAGGCGGGGGTGGTCATCGCCAAGACCGCCGCCGAAGGCCACTTCGACGTCACGCTCAGCTGGCGGGCCACCGGGTCGGCGGCGGAGAGCTGAGCCGTGGCGTTCGATCCGGCTCGCCCGCCCTGGTTCGCCGGCATCCGGCCGGCCGGCGGGCAGGTGCCGGAGGGGTGCGGGATGCTGCTCTCCGACCGGCTGGTGCTCACCTGCGCCCACGTGGTCGACCCGGCGAACCCCGTCGAACCCCCGACCGGGCCCGTGCACGTCCACTTCCCCTTCCTGGCCGAACACGAGCCGATCCCGGCCCTGGTGGTCCCCGGCGGCTGGCACCCGCGGCGGGACTGGTCGGGCGACGTCGCGGTGCTGGAGCTGAGCCGGCCCGCGCCGCCCGGGGCCGAGCCCGCGCCGCTGCGCCGCACCGACGTCGACGTGTTCGGCCACACCTTCCGCTGCTACGGCTTCCCCAGGGGCCACGAGAGCGGCGGCGTGCCGATCCGGGGCGAGATCGTCGGCTACGCCGAGATCGACTGGCTGCAGCTGGAGTCGACCACGCCGACCGGTTGGACGACCGAACCCGGCTTCTCCGGCGGTCCGGTGTGGAACAACACCCTGCGCGGGGTGGTCGGCATGGTCGCCGCGCGCCAGAAGCCGGAGAAGGCCGACCGCCGGGTGGGCTTCGCCAAGTCGCTGGACTCGATCGGCCGACTCTGGCCCGCGCTGGGCCCGTTCGTCCACGACATCACCGCGCAGGAGCACCGCGAGCGGCTCGGGCGGCTGCTGGCCGTGCCGCTCGCCGCCGGGGAACTGCCCCGGCTGGCCGAGGTCGACCCGCACGACCTCGGGGTCAGCGAGTCCAAGTACACCGCCACCGGCTACGAGCCGTACGTGGCACGGCCGTCGGCCGACCGCGCGGTGGACGCGGCGCTGGCGGCCGGCGGCTTCGTGCTGGTCACCGGCCGCGCCAAGGCCGGCAAGTCGCGCACCCTGCACGAGCGCCTGAGCCGCACCCACGGCGGAGCCCGGCTGGTCGTCCCGCGGCGCGATCGGAACGCGCTGGAGGACCTGACCCGCGCGGGCCTGCCGCAGACGCCCGAGCCCGTCGTCGTCTGGCTCGACGACCTGCACCACTACCTGCTCTCCGGTGCGTTGGACGCCCGCGCGCTGGTCCTGCTGCTCCAGCAGGTCCCGTCCTGTCTGGTGGTCGGCACGCTCACCTACCGGCACCAGGACGAACTGCGCGCCCTGGACGACGAGGTCGGCCGCGCCGCGCGCGAAGTGCTGCGCCGGGCCACGGTGGTGACGCTGGATCACACCCTGGCCGAGGACGAGCGGCGGGAGGCCGCGCGGCTCTACCCGCAGGAGGACTTCTCGGTGCGCGGCATCGGCGAGATGCTGGTGGCCGCGCCCGCCCTGGAGGTCCGCTTCGACGCGGGCCCCGAGAGCTGCCCCGAAGGCTGGCTGCTGGTCAAGGCCGCCGCCGACTGGTCGCGGATGGGCGCGCCGACCCCGCTCGACGAGCAGACCCTGCGCGAACTCTTCGACGAGTACCGGCGGTGGACCACCGAGCTGGACCTGGAGCCGGGCGAGGCGCCGTTCCACGACGGGCTCGGCTGGGCACGCGACCGCGCGCAGGCGGGGATCGCCCTGCTGGGCCGGGCCACCGACGCGTCAGGGCGGCCGGGCTACGCGGCCTTCCCCTATCTGGCCGAGTACCTGGACGCCGTCGGCGGTGTCCCGGCGCAGGTCCCCGACTTCGCCTGGGCCTACGCCGCCCGCACGCTGTCCGGCACCGACCTGCTGACGCTCGCGCAGGCCGCCATCGTGCGCGACCGGGAGGAGACCGCCGCGGAGCTGCTCGCCGGCATCGTCGACCAGGGCGCGGAGGACGTCCGCGCGGTCGCCGCCCTGATGCTCAGCATCATCCGCCTCTACCAGCGGAAGTTCACCGAGGCCGAGGAACTGCTGCGGCAGCCGGCGGCCTCGGGGCTGGAGAATGTCGCCGAGCTGGCCCAGGCCGAGCTGGCCGGGCTGCTCTCGGCGCGCGGGCAGTACGAGACGGCGCGGGACCTGCTGGAGCGCGCGGTCGCCGCGCAGGATCCGCAGGTCTCGCTGATCGCCCAGGTCGGGCTGGCCGGCGTGCTGTTGCAACTGGGCGAGGCCGAGCAGGTCGAGCGCCTGCTGGCGGCCGTGCTGGCGTACGGGGTGGAGGAGGTCGGCCCGCGCGCCACGGCCCGGCTCGGCCGGCTGCTGGTCGGTGAGGGCAGTACGGCCGCGGTCGCCCCGCTCGGCATGGGCGGGCCGGAGGACGGCAAGCAGGTCCCCGCGCGGCGGCCGATGGGCGGCGGGGGCGAGCCGGCCGACCAGCCGTGGACGCTGTCCCGGGCGGTCGGCGCCTCGGCGAGCTCCTCCATCACCGGTATCGCCCGGGCCCGGCTGGTCGGGGTGCTGGTCCATCAGGGCGAACTGGACCGGGCCGAGGAGCTGTTGCGGTCCGTGCTGGCGGACGGCGATCCGCTGGCCCGGCCGATCGCCCAGGCCTCACTGGGCGAGCTGCTGATCGTGCGCGGCCGCTACCAGGAGGCGGCGGAGCTGTTGGAGGTGGCCGTCCGCACTGCGGGGCCGCTGAGCGTGGACGCGGCTCAGTTCGCCCTGGGCATCGCCTGGCTCCTCCTGGGTCGGCTGGACGACGGGCTGGCGCTGTTGCGGCAGGTCGTCGACGCGGGCCACCCCAACTGGGGGCCCGAGGCGATGGCCCACCTCGGCCACTGGTGCGGGTCCGCCGGGAGGACCGAGGAGGCCGACCACTGGCTGCGGCGGTCCGTGGCGAGCGGCCACCCGGTGTGGGCCCGGATGGGACAGGTGGGGCTCGCCTTCCTGCTGGCCGGCGCGGAGCAGCAGGAGGAGGCGCGCCGCCTGCTGACGGAGGTGGCCGCGTCGGACCAGCGCGGGCTGGCGCCCTGGGCGGCCTGCCTGCTGGGCAACCTGCTGCTGCGGATGGGACGGCCGGACGAGGCCGTGGACGCCTACCGGAGGGCGATCGTGTTCGGGCGCCACGAGTGGTCCCTGGCGGCCCGGATCAACCTCGCCCTGCTGCTCGCCAACCCCGACGTCGCGGCTCAGCAGGGTGGCGCGGCGCACGGTGGCGCGGCGTTCGACGGTGCGGCGTTCGACGGTGCCGCGCTCGGCGGCGCCGAGGAGGCCGCCGAGTTGCTGGCGGAGGTCGCCGGGTCATCGCACGCCGATCTCGGTCCCCAGGCCGCGGACCTGCTCGGCGACCTCCTGGTGCGCGAGGCGCGCCCGGACGAGGCCGAGCGTGCCTACCGGCTGGCGATCGACTCGGGGCACCCCGCCTGGGCCCTGGCCGCCCGGATCGACCTGGCCCTGCTCCTGGTGAACCTGGAGCGGTTCGACGAGTCCGAGGTCCTGCTGCGCGAACTGATCGCCTCGGAGCACCCGGTGGCGGCCGGTACCGGCATGGCGTTCCTCGGCATCCTGTTGCTCCAGACAGGTCGATGGGAGGAAGGCCGGGCCCATCTGGTGACCGCCGTGGGCACCGCCACCGGAACGGCGCTCCAGCTGGCCCGCTTCCACCTGGCCAAGCGCCTGATCGCGGAGCAGGAGCCGGACCAGGCCGCCGAGTTGCTGCGCGAGGTGATCGCGGACGAACCCTCGGAGGCGACCGAGGCCGCCCGGGCCACGCTCGGTGTGCTGCTCAGGCAGCGCGGGGAGGAGGACCAGGCCCTCCAAGTGATCGCCGGCGCGGCGGAGTCCGAGGACCCGGAGGCCACGATGCTGGCCTTCGTCGATGCCGGTGAGCACCTGCTCGAGGTCGGTGAGCTGCAGTCCGCGATCGAACTGCTGGAGGCGGCACGGCAGCTTCCCGGGACGGCGAGCGCGCCCCGGGCGGCCGCGCTGCTGGGCGTCGCCCGGCGGGCGCTCAACCAGTTCGCCGAGGCGCGGGCGCTACTGACCGAGGCGCTCGACTCCGGCGACGCGTCGCTCGAACCGATGGTCCGCCGCTACCTGGGCAGCACCCTGTTCCGGCTGGGCGAGTACGCGCGGGCTGAGCAGGTGCTGCTACCGGTGGCCCACGAGGAGGGCAACGGGCACCGGCCGGGGGCACTGCTGCTGCTGGCACAGATCCTCGACACCATGCCGGGACGGCAGGAGGAGGCCCGCACCTGGTTCGAGGCGGCGAGCGACTGCGGAGATCCCGAGATCGAGCGCCGGGCCCGCTTCGACCACGCACTGCAGCTGCAGCGGCTGGGCCACCGGGAACGGGCCCGGGAAATCCTCGCCACGCTGGGCGCGGACGACGCGGACGACGCGGACGACGCGGACAGCGCTGGCGGACCGGACGGCGCTGACCGCCTGGCGGCGGCGGGTGAGCCGGCCGCCGCCGTTCCGCCGGCGCGGACGACGGCAGCAGCGGCAGCAACGGCCGCCGCCGCGGTCGTGCCGGCCCGTCGCGCCGGTGCAGCGGAGCAGGACGGTGCCGGGTCCGCCCGCTCCGCCGGCCTGCCGCCGGCGGTGCTGCTCCTGCTCGCGCAGCTCGCCGAGGCCGAGGCGGACCCGCTCGAGGCGGCGTTCTGGCGCGCCCGCGCCGGCGGGTGACGGGGGCGGCCGGACCGACCTGGCCTTCGCCTACACCGAGACCTGGGCGCCCATGATGACGCACCGGTCACTGGGCAGCCCGAAGTACGCGACGGGGCTGCTCGAGTTGTTGGCGAGCGTCAGGAAGAGCCGCTTGCGCCACCGGCGCATGCCCGGCGCGGCGGTCCTGACGATCGTCATGCGCGACAGGAAGTACGACACCTCGTCCACCCGCAGCCCGTGGATCTGGCCCGCGTCGGGGTGCTGCGAGGCGAGCCGCAGGACCTGCGGGATGTTCGGCTCGTCCATGAAACCGAAGCGCGCGGTGAGGTGCGTGATGCCGTCATCGCTGTGGCCGAGGTCGTCGAAGACGCACCGCTCCGTCTCGGGGATGTGCGGCACCCGTTCCACCACGGCCGACAGGATGACCACGTTCTTGTGCAGGGTGTGGTTGTGCTCGACGTTGGCGCGCAGCGCCAGCGGGGTGGTCTCGATGTTGGCGTTGAGGAACACCGCGGTGCCGTCGACCCGGTGCACCGGCGGGTCCATCGCGTCGACCTCGTCGACGAACACGCGCAACGGGCCTTCCAGCGCCGTCCGGTTCGGGGTGACGATCTGCCGTCCCCGCTGCCAGGTGATCAGGATCGTGAAGACCGTGAAGGCGACCAGCAGCGGCAGCCAGCCGCCGTGCACGACCTTGGTGAGGTTGGCCGCGAAGAACGCGATCTCGGTCGTCAGGAACACGACGGCGCCGAGCGCGACCAGCCAGACCGGCTTGCGCATCATGACGCGGGCCACGGCCAGGAAGAGGACGGTGTTGAGCACGAAGGTGGCGGTGACCGCGACGCCGTACGCGGAGGCGAGCGAGGCGGAGGAACCGAAGCCCACCACCAGCGCCACGACCGCGCCGAACAGACCCCAGTTGATCACCGGCGCGTAGACCTGGCCGACCTCGTGCTCCGAGGTGTGCCGGATCGTGAGGTGGGGGAGGACGCCGAGCTGCACCGCCTGGCGGGTGACGCTGAACGCGCCGGAGATGACCGCCTGCGAGGCGATGACGGTGGCGATGGTCGCCAGGATCACCATCGGGAACTGCGCCCAGCCGGGCATCAGCAGGAAGAACGGGTTCGAGATCGCCGACGGCGAGCGCAGGATGAGCGAGCCCTGGCCGAGGTAGTTGAGCGTCAGCGTCGGAAAGACCAGGAAGAACCAGGCGCGGTGGATCGGCGACCGGCCGAAGTGGCCCATGTCCGCGTAGAGCGCCTCGGCACCGGTCACGGCCAGCACGACCGAGGCCAGCGCCACGAACGCGACCAGCCCGTGGTCCACGATGAAGCTCAGGCCGTACACCGGCGACAGCGCCTTGAAGATCGCGGGGTGGCGCACCACCTCGGCCCCGCCGACGACGCCCAGGATGAGGAACCACACGGTCATGATCGGGCCGAACAGGTTGCCCACCAGGTTGGTGCCGTAGCGCTGGATCGCGAAGAGCAGCACCAGCACCGCGATCGTGACCGGGATCACGAAGCTGCTCAGACCCGGAGCCGAGACCTTCAGCCCCTCGACGGCCGACAGCACCGAGATCGCCGGCGTGATCATGCCGTCGCCGTAGAACAGCGACGCCCCGAAGATCCCGAGCGCCACCAGGATCACCTTGGTGCGCACGGACTTGAAGTCGAGCTTCTGGACCAGGGCGGTGAGTGCCATGATCCCGCCCTCGCCGCCGTTGTCGGCGCGCAGGATGAAGGTCACGTACTTGACCGACACGATCAGGGTGATGGCCCAGAACACCAGGGAGATGACCCCGTACACCTCGTCCGGCGCCGTCCCGACCGCGCCGTTGTCGGCGGTGAACACGGTCTGGATGGCATACAGCGGACTGGTGCCGATGTCGCCGAAGACGACGCCCAGCGCGCCGAGGGTCAGGGCGGCCATGGCCGGGCGGTGGTGGCCGGGTCTGTTGCCGTCGGGCGCGTCGCCGGGTGCAGGGGCGGTCGGGCCGACGGGCGCGCTCTTAGCGAGTTCGATACGCATGATGAAGGAAGATCATACGGATGCCGCAATCGGGCGAGGGGGTGCCCCCGGTGCTCGTCCGCGAACGCCGGCCGCCCGGCCGCTGGCTCGGGTGAGCCGGCGGCCGGGCGGTCGGCGACGAGACGTCGCGTGCGCGCGTTCGCTCGTTCGTGTCAGACGGTGACGCGCTCGGTCTGCTCAGTCCGCTCGGCCGGTGCGGCCTGTGCGGCCTGGAGACCGGTGGTCTCCCCGGTGGTGGTGGAGGTGTTCTCCCGAGGCGTGGGGAGCACGGCCATGATCACACCGGAGATCACGATGGTCGCGGCCCAGGCGAGCCCGTACTTGCCGATGGGAGTACCGGAGAACGGGCCGGCGAACCAGTCGCACTTGGTGAAGGCGAGCCCGATCAGCAGCGAGAGCACCCAGGACACCATCGCCTGCCAGCAGAAGCCGCCCCGGTACCAGTACCGGCTGCTCCGGCTGGTGTCCATCAGCGCGGCGGCGTCGTAACGCACCGCACGCGACCGGCGCCGGAACATGTCCACGGCGTAGACGCCGATCCAGGCCGAGAAGGAGACGGCGAGCAGGATCAGGAAGGTGATGAAGGAGCCCAGGAAGCTCTTGGCGACCAGCATCAGCATCAGGCCGCCGACCAGCGAGATCACGGCGTTGATGCTGACGGCCATGGCGCGCGGCAGCTTGACGCCCATGGTCTGGGCGGTGAAGCCGGCCGAGTACATCGAGAGGCTGTTGATCAGCAGCATGCCCACGATCGCGGTCAGCAGGTACGGCACGGCCAGCCAGGTCGGCAGCAGGTCACCGAGGAAGGAGACCGGGTCCGCGGCCTGCGCCAGACCGGGCGAGGCCACCGCCATCACGGCACCCATCAGCACCATCGGCACCATCACCAGGCCGGCGCCGGAGACCGTCACGCCGACGATCTTCTTCCCGGAGGCGGCGTGCGGCAGGTAGCGGGCGAAGTCCGGGCCGGTGGGGACCCAGCTGATGCCGCCGGCGGCGATGGTCCCGATGCCGGCGATCATCATCGCGGTGGTGCCCGCGGGCTTGGAGAAGACCTCGCTCCAGTGCATGTGCACGATCAGGTAGCCCAGCACCAGGACGCTGAAGACGCCGAAGAGGTAGGTCGACCAGGTGTTGCAGACGTTCAGCGCCTTCCGGCCCATGCCGGAGACCAGGAACGTACAGGCGACGAAGAGGAAGAGCGTGATGACGATCAGCGCGGTGTTGCTCTTGACGCCGAAGAGCAGGTCGAGAACGGTCAGCACGGCGTAGGCACCGGTGACGGCGTTGATCGTCTCCCAGCCGAACCGCGCGACCCAGAGGATCGCGCCGGGGAAGAGGTTGCCGCGCACGCCGAAGGTGGCCCGCGAGAGCGTGGCACCCGGCGCCCCGCCCCACTTTCCGGAGACCGACAGCACGCCGACCATCCCGAAGGAGGCGAGTGCGGCGCACGCCGCGACGATCAGGACCTGCCAGAAGTTCAACTGGTTGAACACCACCAGGGCCGCACCCATGGTGAGAAGCAGCACGCTGATGTTCGCCGCGACCCAGGTCGGGAAGAGCTCGCGGACTCTGCCGCGCCGCTCGTGGTCCGGGACAGGTTCGATACCGCGCGTCTCTATCGCGCCGTCGGTGTCGGCGGTGGACAGATTGTCCATGAGGGTGGCTCCGGGCGTGTGAAGCGGGAGATACATCGGACATGTGGAACATTTGTGGAACTCTTCGCGCGTAGCACGCGGTTCGAGCCATCCTACTGTGTTCCAGATGTGACCTGATTGATGCCATTACCGCCCGGGGGTACCGGTAGATGCGGATATCGGCGCGCGTCGGGCGGCTGGGGAGGGCCGGGCTTGGCCACTCTGTCCTGGTCCGAGCGAGCGGGCGGGCGGGCGAGCGGGCGACAGCGGCCCGGACGGGAGGCCTAGGAGGCGGTGCGGCCGCCGCCCCAGCGGATCGCCGCCGCACCGGCGTAGTCGCCCGCGTGCGCGAAGCCGCCGAGCACCACCAGGTCGCCGTCGGCGACCTGTCCCGAACGGATGGCGCGGTCCAGGGTGATCGGGATCGCCGCGCCGAACATGTTTCCGCAGCTGTCGAAGGTGTCAGGATGCCGATCCGCCGGCAGTCCCAGTGCCTCCCGCCAGTTCTGCAGGAAGGTGCGGTTGGGCTGGTTGGTCACCAGCAGGTCGATCCCGGTGGTGGCGACACCGAGCCGTCGGCACAGTTCCGCGACGACCTCCGGCACCAGGCGGTTGCCACGCTCCAGGACCTTGGCGATGCCGGACTCGGTGAAGCCGATCCGCAGTTGGGAGGTGCCGGGCTCCCAGTACTTGCGACCGTCGTCCAGCACGGCGGTCATGTCGCCGCCGTAGTCAGCGATGTGACGGGTCGTCACGTCCAGCACCGGTGAGGACCCCGAGGTGGTCAGGTAGCCCACCCCGCAGCCGTCTCCGGGGATCGCGGCCTGGGCCAGCCGGCGGACGTCGGACTGGGTGAACAGCTGGCCGGCGGCGCTCTGTGCGTTGCAGATCAGTGCGGTCCTGGCATCGGTGGTGGTGAGGATCTGCCGGGCCAGTTCGAGCATGTGGACGAAGGAGGCGCAACCGGCGTTGGCCACGTCGATCAGCCACTGCGGCTTCAGTCCCAGCCGGCGGGCCACCTCGGTCCCGGCGCCCACGAACGGCGTGTCCGGCAGCTGACTGTGCATCAGCAGGACGTCCACGGAACGGATCTCCTCCGGCCCGTGCCGCTCGATGAGCGGCTGCACCGCGCGCTCGACCATGTCCACGTTGGTCTCGCCCACGGCCACGTGGTGCCGCCGTGGGGGGACCCTGAACATGGGGTTGTCGCGAAGCTTGTCCTCGGCGCCGGGGTACTCGGTGTAGAACTCGGCGGGGACGGGCTCGCCCGGCAGATAGCCGGCGACATCGGTGAGGCTGACCGTGGTCACCGCACCACCGCCGCGCGCGGGGAGGTGCTGACCGGCAGCCCGCTGCGGTGGCGGTGTTCCAGGATCGCCTTGAGGTTCGCCATCTCCACCGTGTGGCCGGCGTAGAACAGGTCCCAGTAGTCGCCCACCCACGGCCGGTCCGCGCGCGGCGCCAGGTCGGGGTGGGGGTTCTCGTCGTAGTAGGGGTGCCGGCAGTTGGTCCAGGTGATCACCGAGCCCGGCTTGTCGAACACCAGCTGGGCGGGCACCACCCGCATCAGGTAGACCATCCAGAGCTTGTCGCCCTGGTCCCAGGCGCAGTGGAAGTCCACGGTCATGGCCTCCGGATGGGTCTCCACCTTGCAGAAGATCCGGGTCTGCTCCTCCAGCCGGTCGTTGCCGACCCAGAGCCCGGGAGTGCCGGTGGGGACGAAGTTCCGCAGGCTGAACGTCCATTCCTCCAGGTGGTGACCCTGCCTCAGGTACTCGTAGGCCTGCTCCGGCGGGCAGTCGACGTACTCCTGGATCGTGCAGTACTTCCCGTAGACCTCCTCGTGCGGGTAGGCGGGCCGGGTCAACTCCGCGCAGCGGGAGACCAGTTGTTCCAGGTCGGTGTTCTCGACCCTGGTCAGGCCGGGGATGTCGGCCAGCTCAGCCGACTCAGCCGATTCAGCCGACATGGACGGGTCCGCGCTCATGAGTGGTCTCCTCGTTCTCGGCCGGCTCGCGGCCGGCGATGGTCAGGAAGGGCAGGAACGGTGGTATCTCGGTAGGGTCGAAATCCAGCGCGACGAACGCGGGACCGCTGCCCGCGTTGCTCCGCAGCAGCGCCTGCCGCAGGTGCGGGCCGTCCTCGGCCCGGGTCACGTCCAGGCCGGGGAACATGGCTGCCACGCCCGCGGCGATGTCGGTGGGACGGAACAGGTTGCTGGGGTGTGGGGCCCCGAGGAACAGCTGTTCCCGGGTGGCGCACATGGCATGGGCGTTGTTGTTGAAGATCACGAAGGTGACGGGTGCGGCGTGCTCGACCGCGGTGTGGACCTCCATGCCGTGCATGAAGAACGCTCCGTCACCGGCGAGCACGTACGTGCGCTGCCCGGTGGCGAGCGCGGCGCCGATCCCGGCACCGAAGGTGTAGCCCATGCCGCCCATGCCGACGGCCACCACGAAGCGGCCGTGGCGCGGGGCCGGGAGCAGGTGGATCGCGCTGGCCCCGGCGTTTCCGGCGTCCACGAAGACGTGCGCTTCGGGGGGCAGCGCGGCCTCGATCGCGGCCACCGCCGAGGCGTAGGAGGTGGCGCCACTGCGCGGGGTCGGCGGCGTCGATGGCGTCGGCAGGGGAGCGGGGCCGGCATGGTCGGGAGCCGGCCGCGGACCGGGGTCGAGCCGGCCGGCCACCATCCGCAGCGTGTCCCGCAGTTCACCGCGCAGGGAGATCCCGGGCACGAACGGTGGCTCAGGATCGATGCAGATCAACGGTGTCCCGGCCAGTGCCGGCTCCAGACCGGCGCGGGCCATGGCCGGCAGCCGGGTCCCCACCAGGAGGCAGACATCGGCCCGCCACAGGCAGTCCGGCACGTTCTGATGCCCCATCACCCCGGCCACCCCCGCGAACCGGGCGTCGTGGTTGTCGAACACGTCCTTGGCATCGGGGGTGACCGCCACCCAGGCGCCCAGGCGGCGCGCCAGCTCGGCCAGTTCCGCCCGCGCGCCGGCCGAGGCCACGCCCTCGCCGGCGACGATCAGGACGCGCCGCGCGGCACGAAGCACGCCGACCGCGTGGGCCCGGGCCCGGGGCTCCGTGCGTGCGGCCGGGACGGCCGGCGCCGGTATCGGCTCCCTGGCCTCGACCAGTGCCTGCTGTACGTCCTTGGGCAGCAGGAGCACCGCCGGCCCCTTGGGATCGCGCTGCGCTGCCGCGACCGCCCGCGCCAGCAGCTCCGGGATCGAGTCCGCGTCATCGACCCGGGCGCAGAACCGCGTCACGGGTGCGAACAGCTCCCGCGCGTCGAAGGAGCCCGCCTTGCCGCTGGAATCCTGGAACGCCCCGCGCCCCTCCAACTCGGTGGGCGGCAGTCCCACGAACGCCAGCACCGGCACCCGGGAGGCATACGCCTCCGCCAGCCCCGGCACCAGATTCACCGCTCCGCCCCCCGAGGTGGCCGCGACGACGCCCAGGCGCCCGGTGGCCCGGGCGTGCCCGTCCGCCATGGTGGCGGCGGAGAACTCGTGCTTGGCCACGACGGTGCGGATCGCGTCGCCCGTGGCGTGCAGGGCGTCGTACAGGTCCTCGATGTTCGCGCCACCCACGCCGAACACGTGCCTGACGCCGGCCTTGGCCAACTCCCGCGCCAGGTAGTCGACGAGCCGGACCTTGGCAGTCAATCGGAGCTCCTCTCCGCCAGGTCGGGCCGCACGACGAGGCCGGACGGCGAGATGGTCTGGAAGCGTCGGCGGTATTCGTTCGGGGTCAGTTCCAAGGACCGACCGAAGGAGCGGAAGAACGTCTCCGGCGCCGGGAACCCGCAGCGGCGGGCGATCTGGGTGACGGGCAACTCGGTGGTCTCCAGCAGCTTGCGGGCCCGGGCGATGCGCATCTGCTCGATGTACTGGCCGGGGGGCGTACCCACCTCGCGCCGGAACACCCGGGCGAAGTTCCGCAGGCTCATGTTGGCGCGCTCGGCGATCTCCGGTAGCGGCAGCGGCTGCTCGAGGCGCTCGAGGATCCACTCCTGCGCGGCGCGAATCGGTGCGCGATCGGCGAGTTGGGCCTCCAGGATCGCGCTGAACTGCGGCTGCCCGCCGTTCCGCTTGAAGAAGAGGACCAGGTACCGCGCCACCTCCAGCGCGAACGCCGCGCCGTGGTCGGCCTCCACCAGGGAGAGGGCCATGTCGATCCCCGTGGACACCCCGGCCGAGGTCACGAACCGGCCGTCCCAGACGAAGATCGGTTCGTGATCCACCGTCACATCCGGGTAGCGCCGGGCCATTTCCTCGCAGAAGGCCCAGTGGGTGGTGGCCCGCCGCCCCTTCAACAGGCCCGCCTCGGCCAGCAGGAACGCCCCACCGCAGACGGAGGCGACCCGGCGCGACCGGGCGGCCGCCCGGCCGATCCACGAGACCAACTCCCGGTCCGCCAGCGCGTCCTTGAGACTCCAGCCGCCAGGGACCAGGAGGGTGTCGATCGGGCCGTCCGCGTGGTCGAGCGGCTCGGCTGCGATCACCATGCCCGAGCAGGTCCGCACGAGCGGCGCGTCGGCGGAGACGACCTCGATCCGATAGCGGACACCCGTCTCGGCGAGCCGACGGTTCACGGTGTCGAACACCTCGATCGGCCCTGCCACGTCCAGTGCCTGGGCCCCGGAATAGATCACCACCACCACGCGTCGCTGATGCACGATCACAGCCTGTATCCGGCACGGGGCGGCGGCAATGACGGCCTACTGACGAATTCGGCCATGCGCGGTGGCCGGGGAGCGGCGAACCGCTACTGACCAGTAGCGTTCACGGAGAGTCAGAAGCCGATGTGAGGAGGGTCATACGATCACACCGAGAAGGCGGCTCGGCTTCTCGGGATGGCGAGCTCGATCTCGTGGAACGGGGTGTCGCCGGGGACCAGGACCGTGTGGCCGGTGCGGTCGAAGCCGACCTTGCGGTAGAGGGCCTCGGCCCGGGCGTTGTCCTCGTGGACGTGGAGGCGCACCCGTTCGATCCGGGGCTCGGCGAGCGACCAGGACCACTCCAGGGCGGCGCCGAACAACCGCTCGGCCAAGCCGACTCCGCGCGCGGCGGGTTGGACGAAGACGCCGACGACGTGGATCTGCGGTGCCTTCGCGGCCTGCCCGAAGACCGTGTCGTCGCCGGGCAGTTCGACGCGGGCCGTGACCGTGCCCAGCCACTCGCCGTCCGGGTCCTCGGCCACGAACTGCCGCAGCGACGTTCCCGCGCCGGAGGCCTCCGCGCGGCCCTGCCAGAAGTCGTCGGGTCTGGCCACGGCCTGCTCCAGCGTCTCCAGGAAGGCGAGGTGCGCGACCGGGTCCCGCAGGGCGGCCAGCCGTATCTCCTTGGCCTTGGGCCAATCCTGGTGCCGCACGGTCTTGATGGTGTAGGTCATCCCCGGATCCTCGCACCTGCCCGGATGGCGTTCGCAACAGGATTTTCCCATGTGGCACACTGTGCCGATCTTCGATGCCGGGAGCTGAGCCGACCGTGTCCGTGTTCACCAAGCGCCGCAAAGTCCGCCTCTCGAAGCACCGGATGGTCGACAGTCCCTTCGGGCCGATACGGATCAGCCATGACAGCTGGCCCTCCGTCATCGCACTCGTGCAGGGGGAGGGCATGCCGGCCGTCACGGTCCTGCCCGATCGTGACCACGGCGCCATGAGCGTCGACGGCCGGCGGGTGACCACGAGCCGCAGGACGGACCGACGCTGGGACCCGCGCCGAGCGGCCCGGACCCGCAACGCCCTGGTGGGCGGCCGCGGCTACGAGCTGAGGCCGACCGGGCTGTGCCGGGCCCGGCTCCTGCGGGACGGCACACCCATCGCCGAGGCACGCGGCACCCTGCTCTCGTACTCCCCCTTCCAGCAGATCCCCGGGATCGACGCCAGGCTGACCTGGTCGCACGGCGTCGACCCCACCGACGTCGCGATCGGCCAGGCCATGGTGGTCGCCTTCGGCGCCGGTGCCCCGGGCGCGCTGACCACACTCGCCTTCTGCTGGCTCGACTGGATCAACTGACGTACGGCGGAGCGCGGGGCCGACGGGGCGCCGCCACCGACAGGCCGACCCCGCGGCCCGCACCGGGCTCTGTGGACACGACGGTTACCATCCACGGATGAGCGGCACCGGCGAGCCAGGGCGGTCGACACCGTCCCCACCTGCACCTACGCCCGCACCGGCGGCGCGGCGGGCGCGCGCGGTGGCGCTCGTCCTGGTCGGGCTCGCCGCCCTGCTGGCCGTCGCCGTCCGCCTCCCGCTGCTGCACCTGCCGCTGGACCCGGACGAGGGCGGCTACGCCTACCTGGCGGCGAGGTGGGCGGGCGGCGCGCGCCTCTACTCACCCGCTGCCTGGGTCGACCGGCCGCAGGGGTTGATGCTGGTCTTCCGCCTGGTGACCGACCTGTCGTACTCGGCCACGGCGCTGCGGATCGGTGCGGTGACCGCCGCCGTCGTCCTGACGGCCGGCGCGGCGGGCGCGGCCTGGGCGGCGGCGGGGCGGCGAGCAGCGGTCGTCGCCGGGCTGCTGGTGGCGGTGGTCAGCGCCGGACCGTACGTCGAGGGCTACGAGTTCAACGGCGAGCTGATCGCCTCAGCGGTCGGCACGGCGGGCGTCGCGCTGGCCCTCTGGTGGCAGCGACGCGCGGCGGCGGCCCGCTGGCTGGTGCCGGCCGGCGTGCTCTGCGGCGTCGCGCCGTTGATGAAGCAGTCCGCGCTGGATTCGCTGGTCGTGCTGGCCGCCGTGGCCGCGACCGCCGGCGGGCGGCGGGCCCGGGCGCTGCTCGCGGCGGGCGCCGGCGCGGCGGTTCCGCTGGCGGCCGCGGTTGTCCACGGCGCCGTCACCGGCTGGTCCGCCTGGTACTTCGCGGTCGTCGGCTTCCAGACGGCGGTCGCCGCGACCAGCGGATCGGGGTCGCGGCTCGGCCCGGACTACCAGACCTTCCTGCACGTGGCTCCGGACCTGCTCGGCCTGGTCGTGGTCGGCCTGCTCGGCTGCGCGACGGTGCTGCGCGCACGGAACCGTCGCCTGCCGCTGCCGCTGCCGCTGCCGCTGCCGCTGCCGCTGCCGCTGCTGCTGTGGCTCGCCGCTGCCGTGCTGGCGGTACTCGGCGGGCCGTTCGCGCATCCCCACTACTGGGTCCAGGCGATCGCCCCCCTCGCGGTGCTCGCCGCCGTGGCGGCGACCCGGCTGCCGATGCGCCTGCGTCCGGGCGGCGGCCGCGCGCTGGTGTCCGCCGTGCTGGTGACGGCTGCCGTCGCGGGCCCGCTCGCGGTGCAGTTCGACCTGGCGACGAAGACGCCGCAGCAGCGGGTGGCGTCCGTCATCGACGACCGACGCCTGCTGGTGAACGGGCAGCTGGCAGGCTGGTTGCGGGCCCGCACCGCGCCCACCGACACGGTCTTCGCGTTCACCGCCTCCGCCGACCTCTACCTGCTCGCCGACCGCCCGACGGGTTTCCCCTACCTGTGGAACTCGGCGTTCCAGGCCATCCCGTCCGCCGAACCCCGGCTGGCCGACTGGCTCGACGGCGCCTCGGGACCGAGCTGGGTGGTCCTCTACGACCCGCCGAGTTCGCTGGACCCCTCGGGCCGCCTCCAGGGGATCCTGGATCACCGCTACCGCCCGGCCGCGGTCGTCGACGGCGTCCCGGTCCTGCGGCGGGATCAGATGGCCTAGGGCCTGTACGGCGGATCTTTGCGGGCCCGGAAAGATCCGCCGTACAGGCCCTAGCTGCGGCGCCGCGCGGATTTGAGCCTTGACGTGCCGTGGCGTTGCTGGGTTACTTGACCTTGCCGCACGATAACCGAATGTTCGGTCGGTGCGTGGAAGGCGAGCATCGTGGCCGCAGCGCCCGCCCCGCCCCGCCGCCGACGCGAGAGAGGCAGGGGCGCGATGAGCAGTGAACCGACGGCGCCGCCGTTCCCGCGAGCCCGCCTGGGGGAGCCCCTGCCCGCGGAACTGCTCGACGACGCCGAGCGGATGTCGCGCGCGGAGCTCCAGGAGCTCCAACTCGCCCGTCTCCAGGCGACCCTGCGGCACGCCTACGAGCACGTCGAGCTGTACCGCAGGAAGTTCGACGATGCCGGGGTCACCCCCGCCGACTGCCGCAGCCTGGCGGACCTGGCCAGGTTCCCCTTCACCACCAAGGCCGATCTGCGCGACACCTACCCCTTCGGCATGTTCGCCGTCCCGATGGACCGGGTCCGGCGGTTGCACGCCTCCAGCGGCACCACGGGACGTCCCGTGGTGGTCGGCTACACCGACGGTGACCTGTCGATGTGGGCCGACGTGGTCGCCCGCTCGATCCGCGCCGCCGGCGGCCGCCCCGGTCACAAGGTGCACATCAGTTACGGCTACGGGCTGTTCACCGGCGGCCTCGGTGCCCACTACGGTGCCGAGCGGGCCGGCTGCCTGGTGATCCCCGCGTCGGGTGGCATGACCGCACGTCAGGTGCAGCTCATCCAGGACTTCGAACCCGAGATCATCATGGTCACCCCCTCCTACCTGCTCACCCTGCTCGACGAGTTCGAGCGCCAGGGGGTCGACCCGCGCTCGACCTCGCTGCGGGTCGGCATCTTCGGCGCCGAGCCCTGGACCGAGGAGATGCGCCGGGAGATCGAGGAGCGGATGGACATCCACGCCGTGGACATCTACGGCCTGTCCGAGGTGATCGGTCCCGGTGTCGCCCAGGAGTGCGTGGAGACCAAGGACGGCCTGCACGTGTGGGAGGACCACTTCTACCCCGAGATCGTCGACCCGATCACGGACGAGGTGCTGGCCGACGGCGACCCCGGCGAACTGGTCCTCACCTCGCTCACCAAGGAAGCGCTGCCGATCATCCGCTACCGGACCCGCGACCTGACGCGACTGCTGCCGGGCACCGCCAGGCCCGCCTTCCGCCGGATCGAGAAGATCACCGGCCGCTGCGACGACATGATCATCCTGCGCGGGGTGAACCTCTTCCCCAGCCAGATCGAGGAGATCGTGCTGCGCACCCCCGGCGTCGCCCCGCACTTCCAGCTCCAGCTCACCCGGCGCGGCCGGATGGACCACCTGCTCGTCCAGGTCGAGGCGCGGTCCGCGGCCATCGGGTCCGAGCAGCGCGAGGCGGCGGCCCGCGCGATCGGCCAGGGCGTCAAGGACGGCATCGGGGTGAGTGTCGAGGTCGTGATCGTCGACCCCGAGACGCTGGAGCGCTCGGTCGGCAAGATCCGCCGGGTCAGGGACCTGCGGGAGCGGTGATCCGCTGACGGCCCGCCCGGCCGGGGACTTCCGGCGCGGCCCCAACAGACTGCCTTACCCACCGCGCGGGTCCGGGTTGAGGTGAAACATGTCACGGTCCCGACCCCTGCGCCTCGCCCGGCCGGGGCGTGTAGGTTCCAGCCCCCAAGGGGAGGACACTTTTCCCTGATCGCAGATCCCCCGTCATCAGCTCCTGATCCGCTCCTGAACCGCTCCTGCGACGAGAGAGAGCCACGAGAGATGTCCGCACACGGCTCCACGCACCACCCTCCTCAGCGCATCGGTGTGGTCGCCGAGTCCACCCCTGGGGAGACCCGTGTCGCGGCCACCCCGTCGACCGTGCGTGGGCTGCTCGCACTCGGCTACGAGGTGGTCGTCGAGTCCGGGGCCGGCTCGGCCTCCGGCTTCACCGACGAGGCCTATGCCGCGGCCGGCGCGAACCTCGGCGACGCCTGGTCGGCCGACACCGTCCTGAAGGTCAACGCCCCGTCAGCCGGGGAGATCGCCCGGCTGAGTGACGGCGCGACCGTGGTCGGCCTGCTCGCCCCGGCGCAGCGACCCGACCTGCTGGAGGCGCTGTCGTCGCGTCCGATCACGGCGCTGGCGCTGGACGCGGTGCCGCGGATCTCGCGGGCGCAGTCGATGGACGTGCTCAGCTCGATGGCGAACATCGCCGGGTACCGGGCGGTGATCGAGGCGGCGCACGTCTTCGGGCGCTTCTTCACCGGCCAGGTGACGGCCGCGGGCAAGGTCCCCCCGGCGAAGGTCCTGGTGGCCGGCGCCGGTGTGGCCGGGCTCGCCGCCATCGGCGCCGCCTCCAGCCTGGGCGCGATCGTCCGCGCGACCGACCCCCGGCCGGAAGTCGCCGACCAGGTACGGTCGTTGGGTGGCGAGTACCTCGCCGTCAACGTCGTCCAGGAGACGAGCAACGACGGTTACGCCAAGGCGACCTCCGCCGACTACGATCGCGCCGCCGCCGAGCTCTACCACGAGCAGGCCCAGGACGTGGACATCGTCGTCACCACCGCGCTGATCCCCGGCCGTCCGGCCCCGCGCCTGCTCACCGCCGAGGACGTGGCCGCGATGAAGCCCGGCAGCGTCATCGTCGACATGGCCGCCGCGGCGGGCGGCAACGTCGAGGGCACCGTGCCGGGCCGCACGGTGGTCACCGGCAACGGCGTCACCATCATCGGCTACACCGACCTCGCGTCCCGGCTGCCCGCCCAGGCCTCACAGCTGTTCGGCACCAATCTGGCCAACCTGCTGAAGCTGCTGACGCCACGTCAGGACGGGCGGCTGGTCATCGACTTCGACGACGTGGTCCAGCGGGCGGTGACCGTGGTCCGCGCGGGAGAGATCACCTGGCCGCCGCCACCCGTGGCCGTCTCGGCCGCGCCCGCCGCGCAGCCCGCGGGCGCGCCGGCCGCCGTGGAGCCGAAGAAGCCCCGGCTCACCCCGGCGGCCCGCTTCGGCCTGATCGGCGCCGCGATGCTGGCGATGTTCGTGCTCGTCGCCTTCGCTCCGGCCCAACTCGCCGAGAACTTCACGGTGTTCGCGCTCGCGGTGGTCATCGGCTACTACGTCATCGGCAAGGTCCACCATGCCCTGCACACCCCGCTGATGTCGGTGACCAACGCGATCTCCGGGATCGTGGTGATCGGCGCCCTGCTGCAGATCGGGCACGAGAGCGTGCTCGTCACGGTGCTGTCGTTCGTGGCGATCCTGCTGACGAGCGTGAACATCTTCGGCGGCTTCGCCGTCACCCGCCGCATGCTGAACATGTTCTCCACCGCCCCGGAAAGGCGCTGAGTTCCGATGACGTCCACGACAGCCGCTCATGCCGCGGATCTGGTCGCCGCCCTGCTGTTCATCCTCAGCCTGGCCGGGCTCTCCCAGCACCGCACCTCCCGCGCCGGCGTCGTCTACGGCATCGCCGGCATGGCCCTCGCCCTGGTCGCCACCGTGGTGGTGGCGGCGCAGAGCATCACGGCCGGCGCGGTCACCCTGATCGTCCTCGCGATGGCGCTGGGCGCAGCGATCGGCCTGTGGCGGGCGCGGCAGGTCGAGATGACGCAGATGCCCGAGCTCATCGCCGTCCTGCACAGCTTCGTCGGCCTCGCCGCGGTGCTGGTCGGCTGGGACAGCTACCTGGAGGTGGAGTCGCACGGCTCGGCGCAGACCCGGATCGCCGCCGACCTGCTGGGCATCCACCACGCCGAGGTGTTCATCGGCGTCTTCATCGGGGCGGTCACCTTCACCGGCTCCATCGTCGCCTTCCTCAAGCTGTCCGCCCGGATCGCCTCGCGCCCGCTGACGCTGCCCGGCAAGAACGCGCTCAACGCCGGTGCGCTCGCGGCGTTCGTGCTGCTGACGATCTGGTTCACCGTCAGCCCGAACCTCGCGCTGATGGTGGCGGTCACGGTGCTCGCGCTCGCGCTGGGCTGGCACCTGGTCGCCTCGATCGGCGGCGGTGACATGCCCGTCGTCGTCTCCATGCTCAACAGCTACTCCGGCTGGGCCGCGGCCGCCGCCGGGTTCCTGCTCGACAACAACCTGCTCATCGTCACGGGCGCGCTGGTCGGCTCCTCGGGTGCCTACCTCTCCTACATCATGTGCAAGGCGATGAACCGCTCCTTCCTCTCCGTCATCGCGGGGGGCTTCGGCATCGAAGCCCCCTCGGCCGGGAACGAGGAGCAGGGCGAGCACCGCGAGATCCGTGCCCTGGAGACGGCGGAACTGCTCGCCCAGGCCCGGTCGGTGGTCATCACCCCGGGCTACGGCATGGCGGTCGCACAGGCCCAGCACCCCGTCGCGGAGCTGACCCGCCGGCTGCGCGAGCGCGGCGTCGAGGTCCGCTTCGGTGTCCACCCCGTCGCCGGGCGCCTGCCCGGGCACATGAACGTCCTGCTGGCCGAGGCGAAGGTGCCCTACGACATCGTCCTGGAGATGGACGAGATCAACGACGACTTCGCCGACACCTCGGTCGTCCTCGTCATCGGTGCCAACGACACCGTCAATCCCGCCGCCACCGACGACCCGTCCAGCCCGATCGCCGGCATGCCGGTGCTGCGGGTGTGGGAGGCGGAGCAGGTCGTCGTCTTCAAGCGCTCGATGGCCTCCGGCTACGCGGGAGTCCAGAACCCGCTGTTCTTCCGCGAGAACACCGGCATGCTCTTCGGCGACGCGAAGCAGAGCGTCGAGGAGATCCTCCAGGCCCTCGGCACCGCGGACCCGCGCACCCCGGAGCCGACCGGGGCACGCCGGACGACGGTGGCCGGTTAGGAAGGTGGCGCAGGCCGCGAACGCCGCCTGCGCCACGCCGCCGTCGACGAGCAGTTCCGCGCCGGAGGGGAGCAGAGGCGCCGGCCGACAGCAGCGGGAGGGCTGTCAGGGCTGCACGAGCGGGTACTGGAACGACTTCCAGTGGCCCTCGGAGACCACTTCGACCACGCCGTCGGCCACCTTGATGGCGGTCTGCTCGTCAATCGCGTACGCCGGACCCGCGATCGCGGCCGCCCATCGTTCTGCATCGGCCATGGTGTTCTCCGGACAGGCCGGATGATCCAGGTGCGGGAAGATCGAAAAATCGACCAGGCCAAGCGTGCTGTCGCCGCCGGTGGGCGGCTGCCAGCCCACGAAGTCCTCCCCGATGCGGGGGGTCACCACCATGCTCCCGGCGCTGAGCCCCACGTAGACCGTGTCGGACAGTGACGGCAGGAGGTCGGCCAGCCCGGACTCCCGCATCCAGTGGGCCAGGTACAGCGCGTCACCGCCGTTGACCAGCAGGACGTCGGCCTCCCGGACCCAGGAGACCCAGCGTGCCTTCTCGATGCTGGGCAGCGCGGTGAGCTCCAACACGCCCACCGACTTCCACCCGAGCTCGGTCATGGGGCTGGGAGATCGTCCGCTGATGAACCGCCATGGCCCGCCCGGATCGGCGTCGGGGTGGCCGTACCCCGCGGTGGGGATGCAGAGGGCGCTGGACTCGGCGATCGGCTTACCCAGGAGGTCGACCAGCGCATCCTGGATGCTCGCGTTCTTGATACCGGAGTCGGTGAGGAGAAGCTTCATCATGTCCCTTCCGAAGAAACGTCGTTGACGTGGTCAGGGCTGGCACGAGCGGATACCTCATGATGCCAGTGGCGGCGCTGCGCGGCGCCCTCACAGCGCGTCGGCGGCCGCCGCTGCCACGGCGTCCGCGACCTCGGCCAGCGCCGGGGAGTCGAGCTTCCACTGTTGCCAGTACAGCGGGACGTCGATCGGCCGGTCGGGGGCGAGATCGCGCAGCCGTCCGCCGACCGCCCGGGCGGCGACGTGGATCTCGGGGAGCATGCCCCAGCCGAGGCCGGACACCACCGCGTCCAGATAGGACTCCGAGGCGGGGACGAAGTGGCGCAGCGCCCCTGGCGTGGCTCGGGGGTTGAGGCGGTGCAGGAAGCGGTCCTGCAGTTCGTCGCGGCGGTCGAAGACCACGACCGGTGCGGCGCCGAGCAGTTGTCGCAGCGGTGCGCCGCCGAGCCAGCGGTCGACGAAGTCCGGGCTCGCCATGGCGCGGTAGCGCATCCGTCCCAGCGCACGCACCGAACACCCCTGGACCGGCTGCGGGGAGGAGGTCACGGCCGCCATCACGGTGCCCTCGCGCAGCAGTCGGGTGGTGTGCTCCTCGTCCTCCCGGTGCACCTCGAGGCAGATCCGCCCCTCGCGACCGGCGTGCGCGAGCGCGGGCAGGAACCAGGTCGCCAGCGAGTCGGCGTTGACCGCGATCGACACCCGGGCCGGCTCGCCCGAGCCGGGCAGGCCCAGCTCGGCGCCGGCATCGCGCTCGAGGCGGGCGACCTGGCGGGCGAACCGCACGACGACCTCGCCGGAGTCGGTCAGCCGGATCGGCTTGGACCGCAGCAACAGGACCCGCCCGGTGCGCTCTTCGAGCGCCCTGATCCGCTGGCTGACGGCGGAGGGTGTCACATGCAGGGCCCGGGCCGCCGCTTCGAAGGTCCCCTCGTCGGCAGCGGCGAGCAGGGTGCGCACCTGCTCCAGGGGAAGGCCGGTCATCATGGGTGCTAAGGATACGTAAGAAACATTAGCTGGGCTCATCGCCGTGACTGACCTAGCCTCGCCCTATGCACGACGTACTCATCGCGGCAGCCGCAGGACTGGGCACCGGACTCTCCCTCATCGTGGCCATCGGTGCCCAGAACGCCTTCGTGCTGCGCCAGGGCATCCGGCGCCGGCACGTGCCGGTGATCGTCGCGATCTGCGCGGGCTCGGACGCGGTCCTGATCGCCCTCGGCGTCGCCGGCATCGGCAGCGTGGTGCACGCCTGGCCCGCCGCGATCACCGCGCTGGCCTGGATCGGCGGCGCCTTCCTGGTCGGCTACGGGCTGCTCGCCGCCCGCCGGGCGCTGCGCTCGGCCCGGCTGGACCCGACCGCCGACACCGCCCCCTCGCTGCGCGCCGCCGTCCTCACCTGCCTCGCGCTGACCTGGCTGAACCCCCACGTGTACCTGGACACCGTGCTGCTGCTCGGCTCGATCGCCGGCTCCTACGGCTCCCAGCGCTGGGCCTTCGGCGCCGGAGCCGCCGTCGCGAGCCTGTGCTGGTTCGGCGCACTCGGCTTCGGCGCACGGCTGCTGGAACGCTTCTTCGCCCGTCCCGCCTCGTGGCGCATCCTCGACGCGCTCATCGCCGCCATGATGACCACGCTCGGCGCGCTGATGGTCGTGAGCCATCCCTGACCCTGCCCGAGGCTCCAACTGCCCGGCGCGGGACGGCTTCAGCGGTCCCGGGCGAGCAGTGCGGTGAGGCTGTCGGCGAGCTGCGTGCGGGCGGCGGTCGGCAGCGGGGTCAGGCGGCGCTCCAGTTCCCGGTCGATGGTCGCGGCGGCGGTGTCGAGGAGCGCGTTGCCCTGCGCGGTCAGTTCCACGATGGAGGAGCGCCGGTTGGCGGGGTGAGGTCTGCGCTGGACGTGGCCGGCCTTCTCGATCCGGTCGACGGCCTGGCTGGCGCCGCCGCTGGTGATGGCGAGCTGGTCCGCGATGTCCTGGACGCGGCAGTCGGGGGTCTGGGCGATCACGCGCATCGGCAGGTACTGGGCGAGCGGCAGATCGTGGTCCGTCCGCAGGGCGGTGTCCGCCGCGTCCCACAACTGGATCTGCGCGCGCACCAGAAGGCGCAGGAAGTCCTCGTTGTTCATCGGTCCGCTCCTCGAAGCCTTGTCGCCATGGTTCATAGTGCTTAGTATCTTACTAGTAATGAACTCCGTGCTCCACCCGACACCTCTGCGAGGGCGACAGTCATGAGTACCACCCAGATGGAGAACGTCAAGGCACTGCTGCGAGGTTCTCCGCTCGACCTGGCCGGGGATCCGCTGGAGATGCGCCCGGTGTTCCGCGCCATGCTCACCGCCGCCCCGGTGCCCGCCGACGTGCGGACCGAGCCCGCCGTGCTCGGCGGGGTGCCCGCCCTGCGGGTGTGGGTCGACGGGGCGACCCCGACCCCGCCGACCGCCACCATCGTCCACTTCCACGGCGGTTGCTACGCCGTCGGAGAACCGGCGACCAGCCTCAATCTGGTCGCCGCCCTCGCCCGCCGCACCGGCGCCGAGGTGCTCTCCGTCGACTACCGGCTCGCTCCCGAGCACCGCTACCCGGCCGCCGTGGACGACGCCCTCGCCGCCTACCGCGCGCTGCTGGACGCCGGCGGCGATCCGGCGCGGATCGTGGTCGCGGGGGAGTCGGCCGGGGCCGGCCTGGCGATGGCGACCCTGCTGTCCGCGCGGAGTGCCGGTCTGCCGCAACCCGCCGCGGCGTTGCTGCTCTCCCCGTGGGTGGACCTGACCCAGTCCGGCCGCAGCCTGGAGACCAAGGCCGGGGTCGACCCGTCGATGAGCGCCACCGCGCTGCGCGTGCGGGCCGCGGACTACCTGGGCGGTGCCGACCCGCGCGCTGAGCAGGCCAGTCCCGCCTTCGCCGACCTGCGCGGCCTCGCGCCGCTGCTCGTCCAGGCCGGCAGCCACGAGGTCCTGCTCGACGATGCGGTGCGCCTGGCCGCGCGGGCCGCCGAGTGCGACGTCGACGTCACCCTCGACGTCGTGGCCGGGGCGCCGCACGTCTTCCAGGCTTTCGCCGCCGTCCTGGACGAGGCCGCCGCCGCGCTCGACCGCGCCGCGGCCTTCCTGCGCGACCGCCTGGACCCGGCTGCCACCGCCGCGCCGGAGCAGGTCGCGGCGTGAGGGCCCGGCCCACGGCCCTGGTCACCGGAGCCAGCAGCGGAATCGGCCTCGCCACGGCCCGGCTGCTCGCCGAGCAAGGCTACGACCTGATCCTGGTGGCCCGCCGCGAGGATCGGCTGACCGCCGAGGCCGAGCTCCTGCGCCACGCCGGGACCGGGGTCGAGATCCTGCCCGCCGACCTGGCCGACAGCCACGGTCTGCAAGCGGTGCTGGACCGCGCCCAGGCCGGCCCGGTGGACCTGCTGGTCTCCAATGCCGGCACCAGTGCCTACACGCCGCTGGCCGACCTCGCCCCGGCGGAGGTCGACCGGCTGTGGCGGCTCAACGCCACCGCGCACCTCGCCCTCACCCGGGCCGTGCTCCCGGCGATGCTGCGAGCGGGTTCGGGCGGCATCGTCACCGTCGCCTCGCTGCTGGCCTTCAGCGCCGGCCTCGACATGGGCTTCCCGCGCACGCTCTACGTGGCCGCGAAGTCCGCCGTCGTGGGCTTCACCCGCGCCCTCGCGGGCGAACTGCGAGGAACCGGGGTGGCGGCCACCGTCGTCTGTCCGGGCCTGGTCGACACGGACTGGTCCGGCGGGCGGAACCACGGCGACCCGCGCGCCATGCCCGCCCCCGATGTCGCCCAGGCCCTGTGGACGGCCCACCGGCAAGGCGAAGTGCTGTGCGTCCCGGGCATCGAGGACCCCGAGGTCCTCGAGCACTGGACAGCCGTGGAACCCACCCTGCTGCTCCAGGGCAACCACGCCGAACTCGCCCCCCGCTACCGGCGGGCTCAGCCCTCCAGGTAGGCGAGGACGGCCAGGATCCGGCGGTTGTCGTCCTCGGAGGGTTCGAGTCCGAGTTTGGCGAAGATGTTGTAGCTGTGCTTGCTCACCGTCTTCTCGGTGACGAACATCCGGCCGGCGATGGCGGCGTTGGAGCGGCCCTGGGCCATCAACGAGAGGACCTCGTGCTCACGCGGGGTCAGTGCCAGCAGGAGCGGGTCGGCCGAGCGGTGGGTGAGCAGGGCGGTGACCACGTCGGGATCCATGACCGTGCTGCCGGCGGCGACCTGCTTCACGTTCGCGATGAACCGGCCGACGTCCAGCACCCGGTCCTTCAGCAGATAGCCCACCGCCCCGGCGCGGTCCGACATCAACTCCCGGGCGTAGAGCTGCTCGACGTACTGCGACAGCACCACGACGGGCAGGCCGGGGAGCTGCTTGCGTGCGTCGATCGCGGCGCGCAGGCCCTCGTCGGTGAACGTCGGGGGCAGTCGCACGTCGACGATCGCGATGTCGGGCCGGTGGGTCGTCAGCGCCCGGATCAGCGAGGGGCCGTTGTCGACGGCTTCCACCACCTCGAAGCCGTTGACCTGGAAGATCCTGATCAAGCCCTCCCGGAGCAGGGCGAGGTCCTCGGCTATCACGATGCGCACGGCAACGACATCCTTATCTCGGTGGGTCCGCCGGGCGGGCTGTCGACGGTCAGGGTGCCGTCGAAGGCGGCCAGACGGCGGGCGATGCCGCGCAGGCCGGTGCCGGCGTCGACGGCGGCGCCCCCGTGGCCGTCGTCGGACACCCGCATGGTGAGGAGCCCCGCGGTGGTGCCGGGGTGGGGCTCGAACTCGACGGTGATCCGGATGTGCTGGGCCTGGGCGTGCTTGATGGCGTTCGACAGGCCCTCGGCGACGGCGAAGTAGGCCGCGGACTCGACCGGTGCGGGCAGCCGTCCGGGCAGGCGGGTCAGCACCGTGGTCGGTATCGGGTTGACCAAGGCCAGGGCTTTCAGAGCGCCGTCCAGGCCACGGTCGGCGAGCACCGGCGGGTGGATGCCGCGGACCAGGTCGCGCAGTTCGGCCAGCGCGCTGGTGGTCGACTCGCGGGCCTCCTCCAGGAGTTGCTGCGCGGCGTGCGGATCGTCGAGCATCAGTTGCTGGGCCAGGCCGAGGCTCATGCCCAGCGACACCAGTCGGGCCTGCGCGCCGTCGTGCAGGTCCCGTTCGATCCGGCGCAGTTCGCCGGCCTGGGTGTCGACGGTCTCGGCTCGCGAGGCGGCCAGTTGCGCGACGCGGGCCCGCAGTTGGGCCTGCGCGGTGGGCGCGAGCAGGGAGCGGATCACCCGGGCGTTGAGGTTCGCCAGCCGCTCGGCGGTGGCGTACCAGAGCAGCAGGAGCACCGGGCCGAGCGGGACCAGCGCGAACGACTGCTGGACGCTGTGCAGCCGGAAGCCGTTGCCCAGGGGAGTGCGGAACACCTGGGGCGGCGTCAGCTCGTAGAGGATCGGATAGATCAGGTAGAAGACGCCGCCGAGGAAGAGCGCGAACGACAGCGTGTAGGTGAACCACCCGGTGATCGAGTTGGCCAGCAGCCAGGCCCAGTCCCGCCAGCTCGCCGGGTCGCGCAGGATCGACCACAGCCGAACGAGCCAACTGCCCTGGGGCGTCGGCAGGTAGGGCCGGGGCACCGGTTCGCCGAGCCGGTCGGCGGCCCACTGGCGGTGCAGGTCGGCGAGCCAGCGGACCAGGACGGTGGAGAGCAGGGCCAGCGGGATGCCGACGCCGAGCGCGACAGCCGTCACCGAGGTGACCCAGAGCGTGAGGAGGCCGGCGCCCAGGATCGCACCGAGCAGCAGCACCAGCGACCAGCCCAGCAGGCTCACCCGCAGTGCGAGTCCGGAACGCAGGGCGGTGGGCGGGGGACGCTCGCTGGAGTGACTCATCACGCCCCATCATCGTGCATCGGTGCCATGTCGATTGACCGGCCGCGATCGCAGGCCGGGTCTCGATGATGACCGGCCGGCAGGGCTCCGCACAGTGGGGTTTCCTCCACCCCTGCAGTGGGTCCAGCACCCGTGTTCTTCGCCCGCGCCCCCGGGAGGCTGGAGCGGTCGGGAATACCCCCGGGCCGTCAACCACTCTTAGGGACACCTCATGACCGGATACACGCACCGTCGGCAGGCGGCTCTGACGCTCGTCCTGGCCGCGGCCCTGACCGGCACGCTCGCCGCCTGCGGGTCCTCCGCCGCACCGCAGGCCTCCGCCCACGCCCCGACCGGGAGCCCCAACGCGGTGGCAGCCCGGGAGGCCCGGCTGGCCGGGCTCGCCCAGCAGGACGTGGACGCCGGAGCGCCCGGAGTGATCGTCCGGGTCGACGACGGCAACGGGCCGGCGATCGAGATCGCCCGGCAGGCGCCGTGGACCACGGCCGACCACGCGCTCGCCGCGAGCGACGCGTTCCGGATGGGCTCCAACACCAAGACGATGGTCGCCACCGTGGTCCTCCAACTGGTCGCCGAACAGCGGCTCCAGCTCGCCGACCCGGTCGAGAAGTGGCTGCCCGGCCTGATCCCGAACGGGTCCGCGATCACCCTGCGAATGCTGCTCGACCACACCAGCGGCCTGTTCAACTACGCCAACGATCCCGACGTCCTGAAGGCGTTCACCGGCCAGGACACCAGGCCGTGGACGCCGGGGGAGCTGATCGCCGCCGCCGTCCGCCATGACCCGCTCTTCGCGCCCGGCGCCCAGTACTCCTACAGCAACACCAACTACGTCGCGCTCGGCCTGGTCGCCGAGAAGGCGTCGGGACAGCGCCTGGGCGACCTCATCCAACAGCGGATCGCCGGGCCGTTGCAGCTGAAGAACACCTACCTCGTCACCGGCTCCGACTCGGTGAAGAGCCCCGCTCTCGCGCACGGCTACGAGCCCGACGCCGCCCAGCTCGCTCCGGTGCTGCCGCCCGGCACGCCCGCCGGCACGGCGTTCGCCGGTCCCGCCCGGCCCGCCGGACATGTCGACACCACCTGGATCAACCCCAGCACGGAGTGGGCGGCGGGCGGCATGGTCTCCACCGCGCAGGACTGGGCCCGCTTCGACACCGCACTGATGTCCGGCAAGCTCCTGGCGCCCGCCCAGCTCAAGGAGATGCAGACCACCGTCGCGGAGGAGAGCGGCAATCCGAACCGCTACGGGCTCGGCCTCGAGCAGGTGGTCACCCCCTGCGGCACCGTCTGGGGCCACGTCGGCCAGGTCCCCGGCTACTCCAGCGAGGACTACACCGACGCCACCGGCCACCGCACGGTCTCGGTCTTCACCACCACCATCTTCGGCCTGGCCGCGCCGAAGACCGGCCCCGCCGACCAGGCCCTGGTGAACGCCGCCGTGTGCACGATGCTCGACCAGCCGATCCCCAGCTCGCCCGCGTCCCCTGCCAGTTGACGCCCAGGCCTGCCGATCACGCAACTGTCACGGCAACGTCGGCCGTTGACGAGTGGTCAGCCGCCGCGAGCAGGACCTCGGCGGCCTCGGTGCGCCGGTACAGCACCTGGCGGCCGGCTCGGGTGGCGGCGACCAGTCCTGCGGCGCGCAGGGCGCCCAGGTGCTGGGAGACGCCGCCTGCCGTGATCCCGGTCCGGCGGGCCAGCTCCGCGGTGGCCGCCGGGGCGTCCAACTCGGCCAGTAGCCAGGCTCGGGAGCGCCCCAGTACCGCCGCCAGTGCCTGCGCGGGCTCGCGTTCGCGCCGCTCCCAGAGGGTGGCCACCCCGCGCGGCGGGTAGCGCAGCGTCGGCTGGCGGCCGGGGACGGTCACCGAGAAGAGCCGTGGCCAGACGAACGCCGAGGGAATCAGCAGCAGTCCCCGGCCGCCCAGCCGGCGCCCGCCGCCCCCGTAGCGGTGCTCGACCGAGAGCCGTTCATCGGCCCAACTCACCTGTGGGTCAAGATCGGTGAAGAGCTGTTGGATGCCGCCCTGGGCGAGCAGCCGGGCCCGGTGCAGCACGTCCCCCTCCAGCAGGGCGCGCAACCGCGGCCAGTACGGCGCCAGCGCGAGCTCCCAGTACGCCGCCACGGTGTCGGCCAGCCGGGCCAGTTCGGCCTGCGGGTCCTGGCGCAGCGCCTCGATCCGCTCGGTGCGCGGCGCCCGCGGCCCGTCCAGCTCGGCCCGGACCTGCTCGGGCGCGGTGGCCCGAAGTGCCGCCAGCTCCACCCCGAGATCCGGCACCGAGGAGGTCGGCGGCGGCGCCACGAAGACCGGGATCGCCAACGGCCCCTCCGGCACCAGGTCGGCGAGCAACTGCCAGTCCAGCCGGGCGGCGGCCAGCCGGGGGCGGACCGCCGCCAGCCATGGTCGGTGCAGCGGGTGCTCGTCCGGCCGCCGCAGCACCCGGACGCTGGCCACCACCTCCCAGAGCGGGGAGACGGCGAACCGGGTGTGGGCCAGGTCGCGGGCGGTGAACTCCAACTCCAGCACGGGGCAGGCCTTCCTCGACGGGCGACGGGTGGCGGGCGACGGGCGGCGGCCCGTCGAATTAGCTCAGTCTAAATTCATGGCCAGGGACTCCTGGCCGAGGCCAGGGTTGTGCGCCATGACCACCGATCTGCGGCTCGAGCTGCCCGCCGCCCCCGCGACCTCCTCCGATTCGGATTTCCGACTGCTCCTCGCCGCCGCCACCGTCAGCAAGCTCGGCACCGCGGTCAGTTCGCTCGCCCTGCCCCTGGTCGCGGTGCTCGCGCTGCACTGCTCGGCCGGCCAGGTGGCTCTGCTGGCGATGCTGAGCACGGTCGCCTTCCTGCTGATCGGGCTGCCGGTCGGCGCCTGGGTGGACCGGCTGCCGAAGCGCCCGGTGATGATCGCCGCCGACCTGGTCCGGGCCGTGCTCTTCGGCTCGGTCCCGGCGGCCTGGCTGCTCGGCTGCCTGACCTTCACCCAACTCGCCCTGGTGGTGCTGCTCGCGGGGGCGGCGACCGTCTTCTTCGACGTGGCCGCGCTGAGCAACCTGCCGTGGGTGGTGGGCCGGCCCGGTCTCACCCGGGCCAACGCGCATCTGGTCACCGCGGACGCGGTCACCCAGGTCGGCGGGCGCGGGGCGGGCGGCTTCCTGGTGGCGCTGGTGTCGGCACCCGCGGCGGTGCTGGTCGACGCGGTCAGCTACCTGGGCTCGGCCGTGCTGCTGCTGCGGATCCGCCGCCCGGAGCCGGCGGTCCCTCCCCGGCCGGCCGGCGGTAGTGGGCGGGGGTTGGCGGGCGAGGTGCGCGACGGGTTGCGCTTCGTGCTGGGCGACCCGCTGCTGCGCCCGATCGCGCTGGCCGGCGCCTGCACCAACCTGTCCATCCAGCTCTGCCAGACCGTGCTCCCGGTGCTCTTCGCCCGCACCCTGCACCTGCCGGACGGCGTGCTCGGCCTCTTCTTCGCGCTCGGCGGGGTGGGCGTCTTCCTCGGCTCGCTGCTCGCCCGCCCGCTGGCCCGCCGACTGGGCGCGGGGCGAGTGCTCTGGCTGATGGGCCTGGCGGTCGCGCCACTGGGGGTCCTGGTCGCCCTGGCCGACCGTGGCCCGCTGCTCTGGTGCGCCGCCGGGGCCTGGCTGCTGATCACGCTCAAGGTCGGCAGCGACAACGTCATCAACGTGAGCTTCCGTCAGCACGCCACCCCCGACCACCTGCTCGGTCGGATGAACGCCACCATGCGCTTCCTGCTCACCGGCGCGCTCACCGTCGGCGCCGCCCTGGCCGGCCTGCTGGCCACCGTCGCCTCGCTGCGCGCCGCCCTCTGGGCCGGCGCGCTGGGGCTGGCCGTGGTGTGGGTCCCGATCTACCTCTCGCCGCTGCGCGGCATGCGGGACCTGCCGGGGACGGAGCACTGACGCCACCAACTCGCCTGCCCCGAACCGACGCCTGCGGCTACCGCGGCCGGCGGTGCGCGGGGGCCGGGGGCCAAGTCCCCGGCGCGAGGACGCCGGTGGCGTAGGCGCGGGCGACCAGTGCCGTCCTGCTCGTGGTTCCCCAGCGCTGGGACAGGTGCCTGAAGTGGTAGTTGACCCCGTCGGCGGTCAGGCCCACCGCCGCGGCGATCTGGGTGGTCGTGGAGCCGCCCGCGGCCAGGGCGAGGATCCGCGCTTCCACGGCACTGACCTGGGTGTGCTCCTCCGGGCCCGGCGCCGGGGCGGGTGCGGCGGGTTGGTCCACCACGCGCAGGAGCAGCAGGAGGTTCGGTGGCGCGTCCGGCTGGTCGGTGACCACGTCGATGTTCAGCTCGCCATGGCGTTCGGTGCCGCTCCCGCTGGACCAGGAGACCTCGACCGGGTACCGCGACCTGCGCCGCAGCCGTACCGCTTCGTTGACCGGGTGGAGTCGGGCGCCGGCCGTCAGCCGGAAGAGCGCCAGCGCGTTGTGCCCGCTCAGGTGGCCGGGCAGGACGCCCCATTCCAGGGCCATCGCCGAGTTCACCACCCGGATCGTGCCGTCCGCTTCGCAGAAGGCGGCCGGCAGTGGGAGGAGGTCGAAGAGGATCAGGAGCCGGTTGCGCCAGAAGATCGCCCGCTCGCGATCGGACGACATCGCGGCGTCGGCCGGCAGCCAGCCTGCCTGCTGCCCTTGGTGATCCATCACGCCTTCCCACCCGTCGCGTCGTTGGCGCCGCTACCCCACTGTGCCGTACCCCACTGTGCAGCTACCCCACGGCTCCGAGACCCGCAAGTCCGAGGCGCCCGAGGCCACTACAAAATCATGTAGCCACCCGAGCGCTCAACGTGCCCCCGGGGCGGGACGGTGGAGTAGGCCGCCGCGACCGCGGCGGCGCCAGACCGCTGAACCCCATATTCCGGAGGGCAGTTCACCCATGGCCGATACCCTGCTCCCGCCGCAGCAGTCGAGCGGCGAAGACGTCCCCGCCACCGACGTCCCCGTCATCGACATCTCCGCCGTCAACTTCAGCGGCACGCCCACCCTGGGACTGATGCGAGCGGCCCGCCTGCTCGGCCCGGCCTTCGCGCTGCGCGTGGACGGCCAGGACAACCTCTTCGTCTCCAGCCTGGACCTCGTCACCGAGCTTGCCGACGATCAGCGGTTCACCAAGAACATCGGCCTCGGGGTGGCGAACCTGCGGCCGATCCTGGGTGACGGACTGTTCACCGCGCACATCGACGAGCCCAACTGGGCCAAGGCACACGACATCCTGATGCCCGCCTTCGGTCTGGGGTCGATGCGCACCTACCACCCGGTGATGCTGAAGGTCGCCCACCGGCTCATCGAGTCCTGGGACCGCCGGGCAGCCACGGGGAGTCCGGTGGAGGTGGCCGACGACATGACGCGGATGACGCTGGACACCATCGGACTCGCCGGATTCGACTTCGACTTCGGCTCCTTCGACCGCGACGAGCCGCACCCGTTCGTCAGCTCGATGCTGCGCTGCCTGGACTGGGCGATGACCTCGGTCGGCCGCGCCACCGGGGTCGACTTCAGCGAGCAGGACGAGGCGATGCGCGTCGACGCCGCCTACCTGGCCTCGGTGGTCGACGAGGTGATCGCCGCGCGCACCACCGCGCCCACCGTCGCCGGCACCACCGCCCGCACCACCGCGCCGGACACCGCTCCCGGCAAGCCGCAGGACCTGCTGGGCCTGATGCTCACCGCGACGCATCCCTCCGACGGCGCCACCCTGGACCTGGAGAACGTCCGCAAGCAGATCATCACTTTCCTGATCGCCGGGCACGAGACCACCTCGGGAGCCCTGGCCTTCGCCCTGTACTACCTGGCCAAGAACCCGGCCGTGCTGCGCCTGGCGCAGCGCGAGGTGGACGAGATGTGGGGTGACACCCCCGCCCCGGAGCCCACCTTCGAGGACGTCGGACGCCTGGGCTACCTCCGGCAGGTGCTGAACGAGGCCCTGCGGCTGTGGCCCACCGCCCCCGGGTTCGCGCGCGAGGCGCGCCAGGACACCGTGCTGGGCGGCCGGATCCCGCTGCGGGCCGGGCAGAGCGTCAGGGCCCTGATCCCGATGCTCCACCGCGAGCCGGTGTGGGGCGACAACCCCGAGCTGTTCGACCCCTCGCGCTTCGCGCCGGAGGCGGTCGCCGCGCGCTCCCCACACGCGTTCAAGCCGTTCGGGACAGGTGAACGCGCCTGCATCGGACGGCAGTTCGCGCTGCACGAGGCCACCATGGTGCTCGCCATGCTGCTCCATCGGTACCGGCTGATCGACCACGCCGACTACGAGCTGAAGCTGAAGCAGTCGCTCACCATCAAGCCGGACGGGTTCACCCTCACTCTCGCCCCGCGCACCGCCGCCGACCGGGCCGCCAACCGCGCCGCGCTGCCGACCGCGAGTGCCGCACAGCCCGACCGCGGCCCGGCCGAGGTCGCCGACCTGCCCACTCGGGTGCGCCAGGGCACCGGGCTGCTGCTGCTCCACGGCTCCAACTACGGAACCTGCCGCGACTTCGCCACCGGCCTCGCCGAGGCCGCCGCGGAGTTGGGGTGCGACACCACCGTCGCCCCGCTCGACGCCCACCGAGGCGCGCTGCCCACCGACCGGCCCGTGGTGATCGTCACCGCCTCGTACAACGGCCAACCCACCGACGACGCGGCCGCGTTCGTGAGCTGGCTGCGGGAAGCCGAAGCCGAAGCCGAAGCCGAAGCTGGTGCGGCCGAGGGCGTCAGCTACGCGGTCCTCGGCGTCGGTGACCGCAACTGGTCCGCCACCTACCAGCGCATCCCCACCCTCGTCGACGACCGGCTCGCCGCGCTCGGCGCCACCCGCATCCTCGGCCGCGCGGAAGCCGACGCCTCCGGCGACCTGACCGGCAGCGTCAAGGCGTTCACCGCCGCCCTGCGCACCGCACTGCTGGAGCGGTACGGCGACCCGGCCACCGTGGGCGCCGGGCCGCAGCGCCGGCAGGACGGCCCCGCCTACACCGTCACCGAAGTCACCGGCAGCGCGCTCGACACCCTGGCCGCCCGGCACGGCATGACGCCGATGACGGTCGTCGAGACCGCCGGGCTCACCCACCCGCAGTACCCGCGGGTCAAGCGCCTGGTCCGCCTCGCCCTGCCCGAGGGGACGTCCTACCGCACGGCCGACCACCTCACGGTGCTCCCGGCCAACGACAGCGCCCTCGTCGAGCGCGCCGCCCACCTGCTCCGGGCCGACCTCGACACCGTCCTGAGCATCGTCCCCAACCACCCCCGCCGTGACGGGATCCCGGTAGCCGGACAGTTGACGATCCGTCAGTTACTCACCCATCACGTCGAGTTGCAGGACCGCCCGACCGTGGCTCAGCTGGCCGTGCTGGCCGCCCTCAACCCCTGCCCGCCGGAGCGGGCCGCGCTCGGGGCGCTGGCCGAGAACGCCGATGCCCACGCCGCCGACCAGCGCACCCTGTTGGACCTCATCGAGGACCACCCCGCTCTGCGCGAGAGCCTGAGCTGGCCCGCGCTGCTGGAGCTGCTGCCGCCGATCAGGCCCCGCCACTACTCCGTCTCCTCCTCGCCGACGGCCGACCCGCACCAGGTCGACCTCATGGTCTCGGTGCTGGAGGCACCCGCCCGTTCGGGGCGCGGCACCTTCCGAGGCACCGGCTCCGGCTACCTGAACTCCGTGCGGCCTGGCGACACCCTGCTCGCCCGGATCCAGCCCTGCCGCGAGGCCTTCCGGGTCGGGCACGACGCCGACACCCCGGTCATCATGATCGCCGCCGGCACCGGGCTCGCCCCCTTCCGCGCCGCCATCGCCGAGCGTCGCGCTCTCGCGCTCGGCGGCACCCCGCTCGCCCCGGCGCTCTGCTACTTCGGCTGCGACGCCCCCGACGCCGACTACCTGCACGCCGACGAACTGCGGGCTGCCGAACAGGCCGGCGCGGTCTCCCTGCGCCCTGCCTTCAGCAAGACCCCCGTCGACGGCGGGCGTTTCGTGCAGGACCGCATCACCGCCGAAGCCGACGAGGTGTGGGAGCTGCTGAACGCGGGAGCCCGGGTCCACGTCTGCGGCGACGGTGCCCGGATGGCGCCCGGCGTTCGGGACGCCTTCCAGGCCATCTACCTGCGGCAGACCCGAAGCGCCGACCGCGCCGAGGCTCAGCGCTGGCTCCAGACCCTGATGGACCAGGGCCGGTACGTCGAGGACGTCTTCAGCGGCTGACCCACCACCGGGCCCGCCCCCGTCCAGCTGTCGGCGGGGGCGTTGCCGGGCCCGTGCGTGTGGGGCCTCAGTTGTCGACCCGGCCCACCCACACCTCGGTGATCCCGCTGACGTAGCGCGCCCCGCAGTGGTCGCTGGGGACCACCAGCTGTGGCCCGGTCGCGTCCAGCGGCGCGCCGTCCACGCTGGTGGCGAGCAGCACCTGATGGCCGCCGAAGTCCGGGTCGATCTCCGCCCAGGAGAGCACCACGTGGTGGCCGTCCGCGCCCTTGACGGTCAGCACGAAGCCCAGCCGCTGCTTGCGGCCGGTCAGGTCGACCTGTGGGCGCGCCGCGCGAAGCACGTCCCACAGCTTCGGCCCCTCGAAGCCGTGCCGCTGCTCGCCCTCGGTCAGGCAGTCGAAACTCACCTGGACCTGATGGGCCGGCAGGTCACGCAGCTGGGCGACGGTCAGCTCGACAGGTTCGTCGAGGCGGCCGTGGAAGCGGACGGCGGCAGGTCTGCGCATCGGGACTCCATCTCCGGACCGCGCCCGTGCGGCCCGTTTCGGGTGGTACCCGTGGGGCCTCGCAGATACCCACCCAACCGGCAATTTCACCGGCAGATGCGATGAATCGACCCATGCAGGCCTGGCAACTGCCAGGTGGCGGTGTGTCAGCCGTCGTGATGGCCCCGGAGGCTGTCGAGGGTCTCCTGGAAGCTGCGGATCAGTGCGGCGAGTCCGGTCTCGAAGGCCCGCTCGCGAAAGTCGGCGGGAGCGTTCAGCAGCGGCTCGAGGCCGGGCGGCAGCGTCTCGGCCGTCCAGGCCGCGTCGAGCGGGCGGTCGAGGTGGAGGGCCGAGCCGATCAGCAGGTACTCGACCGACTGCACGAGCGGGAGGAGGTGCTCCTCCGGCCACCCGGCGGCGCGCAGCACGGCGAACGCGTTGGCGTACCCCTGGAGGGCCGCGAGGGACTGGGTCGGCCGGGAGGTCAGCAGCGGAACCGCGTTGGGGTGGGCGGCGAGGGCGGCGCGGTACGAGCGGGCCCAGGTGTCCAGCGCGGCCGTCCACGGCTGGATGGTCGGGTTGAGCTCCATCTCGGCGACGATGAGGTCGCGGATGCCGTCGATGATCGCTTCGCGCCCGGCGACGTAGTTGTAGAGCGAGGGCCCCTTGACGCCCAGTCGGGCCGCGATCCGGGTGCTGGAGAGCGCGTCGCTGCCTTCCTCGTCGACGAGTTCGAGAGCGGCGCGCATGATCCGGTCCCGGGTCAGCAGCGGCCGTGGCGGTCTGCCCATCTGTTCGTCCTGGCGCCTTTCGCTTGTTACCCCCGGGTATTGGGCCTCCGCCCGATCTAGTGTACGTTCTCGCCCAGGCAAAACTACTGGCTCTAGTTTTAGGAGCGCCTGGTGGATTTGCGCCTGGCGCCGCCCCGGTGGCACCAGGTCCGGTTTCGAAGGGCAACTCGCCTTCGGGGCCTCGGCCGACGGCGGACTTCGGCCACCTCCCGTGTGATCGCTCCACCTGCCGGCAGCCACCCGGGAACCTCTCCGCGGTGGACTTCTGCCGGTGCCGTCCCTGGCATGCCCCTGGCAGGGGTTCCCAGGGAGCCTCCCCGTCCGTCCCACGCCGAAGGTGACCCTCCGCATGTCCACGCGCACCCTCGCGCTGTCCGTGCTCGCCGCATCCGTGGTGCTCTCGCTCAGCGCCTGCGATCCGACGACCCCGGCAGCCCAGTCCGCCGACTCCGGCACTGCCGCCGCCCGGACCACGTCCGCCCCGGGCGACCAGACTGCGCCGATCACCTCGGTCGCCACCGGCAATCCCGCGGTGACCCTGGTGACTCCGGCCGCGGACCGCACGACGTCAGCCACCCCGGTGGCCGCCGTCGGTACCCCGACCAAGTCGGCCACCAGGCCGGCCGGTTCGCCGACGTCCTCGGCCGCCGCCGGCGTTTCACCCGCGTCGGCCACCCCGTCCCCGTCCGGCACGCCGACCCTCGCGGGCGCGGCGCCGGACCTCACGTTGGCCTCGTACAACCAGCAGACCGGCAAAGCCGTGCTCGCCGTCGGCGCCGACGGCACCGGCACCGCGAGCCCGTCCGCCCCGAGCCCGTCCGCCGCGAGCCAGTCCGCCCCGAGCCCGTCCGCCACGGCCGCGGCCACCGCGGCCGTGCGGACCGGGCAGCTGATCGACAGCCCGCCGTCGACCGCCGCGCCGCACGGCGCGCTGCTGGCGATCACCGCCGTCAAGCAGGGCAGCGCGGGGACGGTGCAGGTCGACACCCGCCCGGCCACCATCTCCGAGTTGCTCGGCCAGGCCTGGGCGAACATCAAGACCGCCCTGGATCCGCACCAGATCCAGGTCACGCCCAGCATCCAGGACCTCAAGGCCTCCTACGTCCCGAACCCGGACGGCGGCAACGGCTCGGCCTCGGTCGCGCTGAAGCTGGACGCGAACGACACCGTCGCGCTGCCCGGCGGCGCCAAGGCCACGCTCACCGGCTCGCTCGAACTGGACCCGAGCGTCGTCTTCTCCTACCAGGGCGCCCACGGCATCCTCGCCCCCGAGCAGGCCAAGGTCGGGTTCGACCTGGGCGCGCACGCCAACTGGCACCTCACCGCAGGCCTCACCGGCTCCACCGGCCCGGTCCGGATCCCGGTCGCCACGCTCACCGCCAGCCCCACGGTGATGGTCGGCGGGCTGCCGGTCGTGATCACCCTCAACCTGACGGTCTACGCCGAAGTCAGCGCCGACGGCAGCGTCAGCGTCGACGTCGCGCAGGCCGTCGACGGTGACTGGGCCATCCACGCCGACTACACCAAGGCGTCCGGCTGGACCAGCGCGACCGACCCGATCACCACCCGGATCACCCCGGTCAAGGCCACGTTCGCCGGCAGCGCCGACGTGCGCAGCGGCCTGGTCGCCGAGGGGTCCGTCGCCCTGTACGACGCGGTGGGCGTGAAGGCCACCGTCGAGCCGTACCTGCGGGCCGCGGTGCAGGGCACGGTGAGCGTCGACAGCAGCGGCGCCAAGCCGACCGTCAACGGCAGCGGCGGCCTCTACGGCGGGCTCGACGTGAACGGGGCCGTGATGGCGAGGATCGCCATCCTCGGCACCCCGCTGCTCGAGAAGGACCTGCCGTTCGCGACCTACCACAACGAATGGCCCATCCTGGCCGGTTCGTACGGCAACGCGACCCCGAGTGCCAAGCCGACCAACTGACTGTCCGTCCATCCGATCCATCTGATGAAAGGTCAAGTCCCGATATGAGCACCAAGGCGAAGCTCATCGCCGCCGCGGCCCTGACGGCCGCCCTCACCACCGGTCTCGCCACCCCCGCGATCGCCGCGCCCGCGACCCCCGCCCAGCCGACGGCCGCCGTCGCCGCTGCGACCAGCAGCAGCACGGTGACCGAGGCGCAGTGGCTGTCGGACGTGAGCGCCGCGATCGCCCCGGCCGCCGCATACGTCCAGCAGCGCACGGCCGAGCCCACGGACCAGAAGCTCGCGATCGTGTTCGACATCGACAACACCACGCTCGCGACGCACTTCCACCCGTTCACGATGCCGGGCATCGCACCGGTCGTGCAGCTGGCGCAGTACGCCCACGCGCACGGGGTCGCGCTGATCTTCGTCACCGCGCGGCTGGACTTCATCGACCCGATCACCCGTCACAGCCTGTCCGAGGCCGGCTACACCGTGGACGAGCTGCGCGGGCGCGACTTCGGCGATCTGTTCGAGCCGGTCCAGCAGTTCAAGACGAACCAGCGGATCCAGGTGGAGGACGAGGGCTACACGATCATCGCCAACATCGGCAACAACTGGACCGACCTCAACGGCGGCCACGCCGAGCAGACCTTCAAGCTGCCGGACTACAACGGGCTGCTCTCCTGAGGCTGCCTCACCTGAGTGAACTCCCGCCCGGGGCCGGGCCGGTGCGCCGAGCCCCGGGCGGGTGAGCACGGCGGTGGGTCACGGGGTCGCGGCCTCGCCGGCCGTGGCCCCGGCGGTCATGGGGGTGGGGCTCTTGGCGCCGGTGGGGGTGTCGTCCAGGAAGCCGCCCGACTGGTGTTGCCACAGTTTGGCGTAGGCGCCGTTGGTGGCGAGCAGTTCCTGGTGGGTGCCCTGTTCGAGGATCCGGCCGCGGTCGAGGACGACGAGTTGGTCCATCTTGGCGACAGTGCTCAGCCGGTGAGCCACGACGAGGGCGGTGCGTCCCTCCATGAGTCGCCACAGGGCCTCCTGGACCAGGAGTTCGCTCTCGGAGTCCAGGGCGCTGGTCGCCTCGTCCAGCAGCAGGATGGGTGCGTCGCGCAGGATCGCACGGGCGAGGGCGACGCGCTGGCGCTGGCCGCCGGAGAGTTTGACGCCGCGCTCGCCCACCATGGTGTCGAAGCCGTCCGGCAGCGCGTCGGCGAACTCGGTGACGTGTGCCGCCTCGGCCGCGCGGCGGATCTCGGCTTCGGTGGCGTCCGGGCGGGCGAACGCGATGTTCTCGCGCAGCGTGCGGTGGAACATCGCCGGGTCCTGCGGCACGTAGGCGATCTGGCCGCGCAGGTCGGTCTGGCGCAGCCTGCTGATGTCCTGACCCCCGATCAGGATCCGCCCGGCGTCGATGTCCGTCATCCGCAGCAGCAGCCGGGTGAGCGTGGTCTTGCCCCCGCCGGACCGGCCGACGAGGCCGATCTTCGCGCCGCCGGGCACGGCCAGGTCGAGGCCCTCGAAGATCGGCTCGGCGCCGGCGTGGGCGAAGGTCACCCGCTCGAAGCGGACGTCGGTGGCCCGCAGCCGCAGCGGTTCCGGCGAGGCCGGGTCGACCACGGTCGGCGGCGTCCGCAGCAACTCGGTGAACTGCGCGGCCTCCGTCATCGAGCTCTCCAGCCGGCGGTAGATCTGGTTGAACTCGAACATGACCCGGGTCGCGCTGCTGTAGTACGTGAAGGCGACGACCACCGCCTCCACGCTGTGCCTGCTGCCGCCGAGCGTGACCGCGAGCAGCAGGCCCAGTGCGTTCGTCAGCACGGACATCGGCGCGACCAGCGTGTCGATCCGCAGGTTGCTGTAGTCCCAGGATCGCAGGGCCAGCCGGCGCGACTGCGCGACGCGGGAGCGGTGTTCGGCGGCCTCGCGCTCCTCGGCGGCGAACGCCCGGACGGTGTCCATGTTCATCAGGCTGTCGGCGACGTGGCCCGACACCCGGGCGAGGGCCTCCTCGCGCTGGTCGACCAGCTGCTGGCGGCGCCGGATGAGGGGCGTCACGCATGCTGCCGTCAGCACGATCATCGCCAGCAGCCCGACGACGAGCAGCGGTTGGTAGTGCCACAGCACCACCGAGCCGAACAGCAGCGGCACGAAGTTGGCCACGACCGAGAACGTCAGCGTGTCCACGAACTCCTCGAAGCGCGAGGCGAAGCTCAGGACGCGTTTGGTCAGCGAGCCGGCGAAGTTGTCATGGAAGAACGCGGAGTCCTTGGCGAACAGTTCGTCCATCCCGATCACGTACAGGTGCTCGATGCCGCGGGCTTCGAGGCGGTTCATGCAGTGCAGGCCGATGCGCCAGAGCGTCTCCGCGACCAGCAGGACTCCGGCGAAGGCCAGCACGTAGGGCAGCGTGGTGCCGATGCCGACAGCCGAGGCGGCGGCGATGCGACCGACGAGCTTCGCGACGACCAGCGGCGCGAGGTAGGCGATGCCGATGTTGCCCAGCGCCGGCAGCAGCATGGCCGGCAGCGCCAGCCGCGGCGACCGGGCGAGCTCCCGTCCGTAGTAACGAAGTGCGAGGAGCATCGAGGCCCGGCCCGGCGAGCCCTGGTGCGATTCGGACGATCCCATCCCAACCCCGGGTTGTCGTGCGGCGGCGTGTGAGGAGGCCAGAAACCGAAGTCTCCCGCGCGGGCGCCCGGGGCGTCCAAGGGTTTTATGACGGACCGTCAGCAGGATCAGTGGCCCAGCGCGGCCTTGGCCGCCACGATCACCAGCCCGAGCACCAGATTGACCGCCGCCTCGATCAGCGCCTCGAGACGCGACGCGCTGGCGTGCAGGGCACCGAGGTAGGCCCAGCTGACCTGCTGGGCCACGGCGACGATCAGGGCGAACCAGCCGGTGGCGCTGAGGCTCAACCCCAGCAGCGGACTGATGGCCACCGCGACCGCCGGCAGCACCGCCGCTTCGGTGATCGACCACTCGTTCCGGCCGACCTCGCGCACCTCGGACCAGCCGATCAGGCGGCCGACCGACCTCTCGCCCACCAGGCGCGCGTACACGTGGGCGGCCCAGAAGACCAGCCCGGTGACGAGCAGCAGCACGACGGTCTGGAAGCGGGGGAACTTGCCGACCGTGCTCGACGCGGCGAGCACGGAGGCGGCCAGCAGGGATCCGTAGACGGCTCCCGCGTAGTCGGTGCGGGAAGGCGCATGACCGCTCCGGTGGGGTTTGCGCCGCCACGGGATGACATGGTTCACCGGGTCACCGTACAGGCGCCCGGGGCGTGCGCCGGGTGCGCCACGCGCGCCGGGCATCGGCCCGGGAGCCGTCCGCACCCGCTCTGATCAGGCGCTCGCTGCCAGGAGTGTGCCCGGACGGTGACCGTCCGGGCACACGCCGTCAGACTTCGTCGGCCTCTTGGGTCATTCCGGCGCAGAGCGCCCAGATGACGAAGATGTCGATGGCGATCAACACGATGGCCCAGAACGGGTAGTAGGGCAGCCACAGGAAGTTCGCGATCATGGCGAGACCGGCGAGGACGATACCCACGACGCGTGCCCACACGGCGCCGGTGAACAGGGCCACGCCCGCGAGGGCGACGAGGAAGCCCAGGATGAGGTGCACCCAGCCCCAGCCGGTGGCGGTGAAGCTGTACGAGTAGTGACGCGTGACGACGACCAGATCGTTCTTGGCGATGGCGGAGATTCCCTCGAATATCGCCATCGCGCCACCGAAGATCATCAACGCGGCGGCGAAGAAGGTCCATCCGGTGGCGAGCGGCCGTCGGGAAGTCCGGGCGCCCGTAGGCGCTCCACTGGTGCTGCTGGCCATGTCTGTGCTCCTTCGGAACAGCCTGCCGTCAAGCCGGGTGGCAGGTGGGCAACTCCCATTCCAGGCTGGCACAGCGGGAGGTGGGCAGCGCGCTGAGTGGCCGCAGGCTCGTTCGACGTGCCGGTGTTCGCGTCGATCGCCGTCCGAGCACGCTGCCCGGCCCGCGCCGAAGCGGGCCGGGCAGCATGCTCAGCCGGTCAGTAGAAGAGGTCGGGGCTGAGCTGGTAGTCGTAGCCCGAGCCGCCCTGCCAGTAGAAGCGCACCTCGGTCTTGTAGTCGTGGCCCCCGCTCGGGTCGGTGAGGACCCAGGTGAAGCTGTACGAGCCGTTGTGGCAGGGGAACGTGGTGTCGAGCGCCTTGCCCTGGGTGGTGTAGTCCCAGAGGATGACCTCCTCGTTGCAGTTGCCGTTGGCGAAGTTGGAGGTCGCGGTCGCCGTGACGTGGCCGTCGCCCGCGCTCACGCAGGCCTGCTCGGTGCCGGTACCGCCACAGCCACCGCCACTGGACGCCGCGGCACTGCCCGCGCCCACCAGCCCGATGCTGCCGGCCAGCGCCATGCCGACCAGTGCCACGGTGGCCTTCCTGACTCCGTTGACGAACATGAGGTCCCGCCTTTCGACTGTGGCCCGGTCCAGCGACCGGGCACTTGAAAAGGTTCGGGTACGACGATGGACATTCGATGAGCACGCGTGTCAGGCCAGGCCGTGCAGCGTCCGCTCGACCTCGGCCGCCTCCCAGGGGAGGTTCAGCTGCCGAAACCGCCCCAGCGCTTCGACCAGGCACGACCTGGCCCGATCGGTGCGGTGCAGCCTGGCGCACGCCTCGCCGAGGGTCCGCAGCAGGTGGCCTTCGAGTTTGCCCGAGGCTTGCCGGGCCAGCGGGAGGGTCTCCTCGGCCGCCTGGACGGCGGCCCGCTCGCGCCCGGCGGCGAGATGGACCAGGGCGATCAGGCTGCCGGCGGCGACGTGATAGTCCGTCAGCCCGAAGCGGCGCAGCCGCCGGTGCGCGTGCTCGGCCTCGGCGAGGGCGGGGGCCAGGTCGCCGTCCAGGTGCAGCACCTTGGCGAGGTAGAAGCGACCGAGCGCCTCGGAGCTGGAGAGCTGCCCGCCGGTGAGTTCGGCGCCGCGGGTGGCGGTGGCCCGGGCCTGCGCGAGGTGCCCGCACTCGGCCTGGTTGACGGCGAGTTCGCCGAGCGTGAGGCCTTCGGCTTCGGCGTCGCCGAGTTCGCGGAAGACCGCGGCGGCCTCCGTCAGCACGCTGATCGCCTCCTCGTGCTTCCGCAGCATCCGCGCGGTCCGGCCGAGGATTTGCAGGACCCGGGCCCGCAGCCCGCGCAACTCCCGTCCCTCGCAGAGCGGCAGAGCGCGGCCGAGTTCGGTGCCCGCCCGCGCATAGCAGGCGGTGTGCCAGAGCATGCCGCCGCGCACCGCGCGCGCCAGCGCCTCGGCACCACGCTCACCGCGGGCCAGGGCAGCGGCGGCGAGGTGCCCGGCGAGGTCGGCCACCGTGCTCGCGTAGGTGCAGCCGAAGAGGGCCGAGCCCATCGTGTCCAGCAGCGCGGCGGCCCCGGCCAGCGGCAGGCCGGGGTCCTGGCAGGCCCGGTGGATCACCGCGTGGTGCAGGGCGCTCTGCGTCAGCATCCAGGCGTTGGCCCGCTCGATCGTGTGGAAGGCCAGCCCCGGCGCGGTGGTCGTGGCCTCGATCGGGCTGCGCCGGGGCCGGCTGGCATGGTGCGCGGTCCGCTCGGCGTTGCGGGCGCTCGCCAGGCAGAAGTCGAGCAGCCGGGCGAACGCGGCGGTCACCGACCCGGGGGAGTCCTGCCGGGTGCTGCGCTGCCGGGCGAAGACCTTCACCAGGTCGTGGAAGCCGTACCGGTCGGCGGCCGGGGACTGCAGCAGGTTGAGGTCGACCAGCGTCTCCAGCAGTTCGCGGGTCCCGTCGAGGCCGTGGTCGAGCAGCGCGGCGGCGGCGGGGAGCGCGAGTTCGGGTGCGTCGGGCAGCGCGAGCAGTCGCAGGGCGCGTGCCTGCGCCGCATCGAGCCGCGCGTAGGAGAGTGCGAGCACGGGCTCCACCGCGGCGGGGTGGCAGGCGAGTTCGGCGAGCCTCGTCGCCTCGTCGGCCAGGCTCGCGGCGAGCTGGCCGAGCGGCTGCGTGGGATCGGCGGCCAGGCGGGATCCGGCCACCCGCAGCGCCAGCGGCAGCAGCCCGCAGGCGGTGGCGATCGCGGCCGCCGCCTCGGGTTCGGCCTGGATCCGGGCCCGCCCCGCGATGGCGGCGAGCAGGTCGAGCGCCTCGGACCGCTCGAGGGCGTCGAGGTGGAGGTGGTGGGCGCCCGGCAGCGCGGTCAGCCAGCCGCGGCTGGTGATCAGCACGGCGCAGGTCCTGGCACCCGGCAGCAGCGGGATCACCTGTGCGGCGTCGGCCGCGTTGTCGAGCAGGAGCAGCAGCCGGCGCCCGGCCACGGTGGTGCGGTAGAGCGCGGCACGCTCGACCGGGTCGGCGGGGATCGCGCGGCCCGCCAGGCCGAGTGCGGCCAGCAGGGTGGCGAGCGCCTGGGCGGGGTCGATCGGGTCGGCCTCGGCACCTCGCAGGTCCAGGTGGAGCTGTCCGTCGGGGAAGCGCTCGCGCAGCGAGTGGGCGACGTGCAGGGCCAGCGTGGTCTTGCCGACTCCGCCGAGGCCGTTGACGGCCAGGACGGCCACGGCTGCCGGGTCCGGCCGGGAGAGCAGGGCGGTCAGCCGGGCGACCACCGTCTGGCGGCCGGTGAAGTCCCCGACACCAGCCGGCAGTTGGCGAGGCACCAGGGCCGGTGCCGAGCCAGCCGGCGCGGGGTCGGCGTGGCGGGTCCGGTCCAGCAGCGCGTCCAGGTCCGGGCAGTCCAGCCCCTCGGCGCGGTAGAAGCGCCGGGCCTCGGCATGCACCGCCCGGGCCTCGGCCGGGCGGCCCGACCGGTGGAACTCCACCATCAGCAGCGCCCGGAAGCGCTCACGGAACGGGTGGGCGAAGACGGCCTGTTGGAGGTCGACGAGGCAGCAGGGGCTGTCCCCGAGCTCGACGTCCAGGCCGAGTTTGGTCTCGAGCACCGCCAGCCGGCGTTCGGCCAGGTGTCGCCGCAGCTCGGCGGCGTGCCGTCCCGGCAGGCCCGCCAGCGGCTCACCCTGGTGCAGGGCGAGCGCCCGGGCCAGCAGGTCCCGGGCTCGCGGCCGCTCGCCGGCGCCGAGGGCTTCGTCGGCCTGTGCGACCAGGAAGTCGAAGGCGTCGACGTCCACTGCCTGAGCGGGCAGGTCGAGCCGGTAGCCGCCGTCGACCGTGACGAGCAGGTGCTCGGCGGCGTACCTGCGGAACTCCCGGCGCAGCCGGTAGACATGGGTGGCCAGCACGGAACGGGGCCGGCTCGGTGGGCGGTCCTCCTCGAAGACCCCGCCGCCGAGCGCGGCGACCGTCAGCACTCGGCCGGGCCGGGCCAGCAGCATGGCGAGGAAGGCCTGTTGCTGGCGCCGTCCCAGATCCAGCGGCTGCTCGCCGTGCCAGCCGCCCAGCGGGCCCAGCAGCCGGAAGCGCAGCCCGGCCCCGCCGCTCGGCACCGGCTTCTCCCGATCGGCCGGGCCACCGCTATCCGCCACACTTCTCCCCTCCGCCGGCCGCCGGAACCAGCGCGGAGATGGACCAGGCCGGGCGGCGCACCAGCAGGTCGGCCGAGCGGCGCAGCGGACCCGGCAGGTGGTCGCAGGCGGCGGCCAGTGCTCGTGCGGCCACCGGCTCAACGTCGAGCCGCTGCGGACCGAGCACCCGGCCGAGCAGCACCTGCGCCTCCTCGGGGGTCATCCGGCCGACGCCGACGGTGTGGCCGGCCGCCGCGCCACCGGCGTCCTCACCCGGTCCGTCGACCGTGACGAGGGTGGCGCAGCCGGCTGTCGCGGGCAGCAACGGGTGGACCTGGTCCATGGCGGCGACGCCGTCGAGGACGACCAGCACCCGGCGCCCGGCCAGCAGCCGGTGGTACAGCAGGCGGCGGTCGTCCTGGCTCACCGGCACCGCGTGCTCCTCGATGCCCAGCGCCCGCACGAACGCCGCCAGGATCCCGGGTACCGCGCCGGGGCCGGTGCCGTGCAGATCCGCGTACAGCTGCCCGTCCGGATAGCCGGCCCCGGCCAGGTGGGCGGCGTGCACCGCCAGCGCGCTCTTGCCGGCCCCGCGCGGTCCGGTCACCATGACCAGCGGTGCCGTCGGCGGAGCGGAAACGTTCAAGGCCTGGGCGATCGAGGCCAGTTGGGCCCGGCGCCCGGTGAAGTCGGCGAGATCGGAGGGCAGCTGGAAGGGCCGCCGGACCGCCCGGGCAGCCGGCAGCGGGCCGCGCCGGCCGGCGAGTTCGAGGTCCAGTTCGTGGCAGCGCCGCATCGCCTCGTCCCGCCGACCGGCCAGCAGGCGGCGCTCGTGCGCCGCGAACGGCCCCGGCACCTCGTCCAGGGCCGGGCCCGACCACAGCTGCAGCGCACCGGAGAGCAGGGTCCGGGCCCGCTCCGGCTGCCAGTTCCGGCGGGCGGTGGCGGCCTCGGCGAGTGCGCCCAGGAAGGCCGTCCGGTCGACGGCCTGCGGATCCGCGTCCAGCCGGTACCCCTTGCCCTCGTGCCGCAGGACGCTCGCGCCGGCCCGCTCCGGGCCGGCACCGTCCAGCGCCTTGCGGAGCCGGTACACGTGGCCGGGCAGCGCGCCGACCCGGTCCGGCGCCTCGTCCCCCTCCTCGCCCCACACCCCCTCGACGATCTCGCCGACCGGTACGGGCCGCCCCGCGGCGGCGAGGAGCACCGCGAGCACGGCCCGGTCCCGGGCCCGGTTGATCCGCAGTTCGCGGCCCGCCCGCCAGGCCCGCAGCGGACCGAGGACGGTGAAGTGCAGCTCCGGCACGGGCTTCTCCAGCGTGCAGAGGTCGACAGCCCGTCATTCTATCGATTCGTAGACGGAGTTGGTGGAGAACGCCGACTGCCGGGCGCGCACGGCGCGGAGCGCGCCACCCCGGCGCGCGCCTACCGGCCCGTGCATCGAGTGGGGCATCCGGGGAAAGGTCATGCCGCCGTTCCCGTCAGCAGCGCGGTGGCGGCCCAGAGCCTGCCCGCGGCCTCGGTGTCGCGTGCGGCCCGGGAGGGCCGGCCGACCTTCGGATGGCCCTTGATGCCGCCCGGGCCGTCCGGGCCGATGTAGGAATTGCCCGGCAGGTCCTGAGTCGCGGCGAACAGTGTCGGCAACGCGCCGTGCTCGGGATCGTTGAGGAAGAATCGGAACTTGTTGATCCGGTTGGCTGCGGAACGGCTCGCCAACGACGTGGTGGCGATCCCCGGGTGCGCGACCATGGAGCGCACCGGGCTGCCGGCCTCGGTCAACCGCCGTTGCAGCTCCAGCGAGAAGAGGAGCAGGTCGAGCTTGGAGCCGCTGTATGCGTCCATCGGCTTGTACGGCCGCCGCTCCCAGTTCAGGTCCTCCGGCCGGGCGTGCCCCATCCGATGCAACTGGGAGGCGACGTGCACCACCCGGTCGGTGATGCGCGGCAGCAACAGGTTCGTCAACGCGAACGGCCCGAAGTAGTTGGTCGCGGTCTGCAGGTCCAGCCCGTCCGCCGTCCTGCTGAGCGGGACGTCCATCACACCCGCGTTGTTGACCAGCACGTCCACCTTCCCGGTCCACTCCGTCGCGAAGGCACGCACCGACTCCAGGCTCGACACGTCCAGGCGCCGCACCTCGGTGCGGCCCGTGATCCCGGCCGACGCGGCCTCGCCCTTGGCGATATCGCGCACCGCGAGCACGACCCGGGCGCCGACCCGGGCCAACTCCCGCGCGGTGACCAGGCCGATCCCGCTCGACGCACCGGTGACGATCACCGTGCGGCCCGACAGGTCCGGCAGCTCAGCCGCCGTCCACTTCGACATGAGGCTCTCCTCGATCCGTGATCGACGCGAGCCGCAAGGTCCTGGGCCCGTCGTCCGCCGCCGTGGCGGTGGACACGAGTAGACGCCGCGCCCGAGGAGGCGACAAGGACCCGCCGAGCCACTGAACGCCGGACAGTGGATACCGGACCCGGCGCCCGTCGATAGTGGAACCAGCGGCGCCGGCAACCGGCCCGCCACACGAACGGGATGAGGACATGGACCGGGACGAACTCGGGCACTTCCTGCGCAGCCGGCGCGAAGCCCTGCAACCCGAGGACGTCGGCCTGCCCGGCCGGACCCGCCGACGCACCGCCGGCCTGCGCCGCGAGGACGTGGCCGAGCTGTCGGGCATGTCGGCGGACTACTACGCCCGCCTCGAACGCGGAAACGGCCCGCAGCCCTCCGAACAGATGACCGCCGCCCTCGCCCGTGGCCTGCGACTCTCCCTCGACGAACGCGACCACCTGTTCCTGCTCGCCGGCCACCGCGCCCCGCTCCGCGCCCTGCGGGCCGAGCACGTCAGCCCCGGCCTGATGCGGGTGCTCGACCGGCTCGACGACACCCCCGCGCAGATCATGGGCGCGCTCGGCGAGACGCTCGCCCAGACCAGGCTCGCCACCGCGCTGTTCGGCGACGAGACCAAGCACACCGGCCCCGCCCGAAGCGCCGTCTACCGCTGGTTCACCCACCCCGCCGCCCGCCGCCTCTACCCCGCCGAGGACCACCCTCACCACAGCCGCGTCCACGTCGCCCAACTGCGGACCGTCGTCACGCAGCACGGTCCGCAGTCACCTGCCGCACAACTGGCCCACACCTTGACCGGCCTGAGCACGGAGTTCGCCGACCTCTGGAACGGCCACCAGGTCGGACTGCGCTACACGGAGCAGAAGCGGTTCATCCACCCGGAAGTCGGCCGGCTCGACCTCTACTGCCAGTTCCTGCTCGACCCGGATCGAACCCACGTGCTGCTGATCCTCACCGCCACGCCTGGTAGTGAGAGTTACGAGAAGCTCGCCCTGCTGGCGGTCCTCGGCGCGCAGCACCTCGCTCCCGGCTGACGCGAGGTCATCAGCTGCTGGGGACCGTGACGCAGACCTCCTCCTGGTACGCCCACACCTGATCGAAGCCGTCCCACGCCTGATCGAGGCCGCAGTACTGGCCGGGGCCGTCGCCGGGCACGCTGACCGAGAAGCTGCCGGGGGCGGGAAGGGTGTGCAGGCCGGTGACGAGGAGTTGCCCGGTGGGTCCGCTGAGGATGATCCGGCCTCCCCAACCGCGCCCGCCGGTGGCGACGTTCACCGTGGCGGTCACGGTGGTCGGCGCGGCCGGCGGGCCGTCGAAGCTCAGGCAGATGGACTTGCCGATCCGCTGTCCGGAGCAACTCGCGGCAGTGGAAGGCCAGTTGGAGGCGTGAGCGGCGGTGGGCAGTGCCGCCAGGCACAGGATCGCGAGGCCGGCGGTCGTGGTCCTGCGTAGGGTGAGCCGTGGTCCGGTCATCAGTGTCTTCCTTTCCTACCGGTCCGGTGTGCGTCAACTCGTGGTGACGCAGACGCTCTTCTCCTGGAAGTAGGTCTGGTGGTAGACGTCCCAGCGCCAGTCGACGGCGCAGTAGCGGCCGGGGCCCGCGCCGGGCCGACTGTTGGCCCAGCTCGCGGGAGCCTGGAGCATGTGGTCGCCGGTGCGCAGCAGTTGGCCGCTGGGGCCGTCGATCTCGATCTGGCTGAACCAGCCGCGCCCGCCGGATTGGACGATCATCGTCGCGGTGACGGTCTGCTGGCCGACGCCGAGGCAGATCTGCTTGCCGTAGGGGACGACGGCAGAGCAGCCGGAGGCCGCTGACGCGGCCGTCGCGGGCGGGCCGGCGAGTGTGACTGCCGCGACGGCGAGGCCGACGGGCGTGGCCAGGCGCGGGAGTCGTTTCACGGGAGACGGGCTCCTTCCGTGTGCTGATGGGTGACGGGGCGCGCGGTCGTGGTCTGCGCCGTTCTGAAGGCGGTCAGCAGGACGGTGGCGGCCGTGATCAGGAGGATGCCCTCCACGACGACGCTGATGAGGCCCAGGGGTTCGGTCCAGTTGCCCTTGTCGTCGTTGTAGTCGGGCAGGCCGGGGCCTCGGGAGAGGATGAAGCCGAGCAGCGGGCCGAGGGCGACTCCCATGGCGAGCAGCCAGTCGACGGGGTAGGCGTCGCGGGGCACGCGTTGCCGGGTGCTGGCGAGGAGCAGGACCGCGCAGAGCACGCCAGTCGCCTCCAGCAGGTAGTAGCCGATGCCGACGTAGTGCGGTGTCTTGTCGCCGGGGAAGCCTCCCTGGTCCTGGACGTGGATCCAGGACACGGCGAGGCAGAGCAGCGCGGCGACCACTCTGGGGAGTAAGCGGGCACGGTCGAGCGAGGGCATGGACATGGGAGCCTCCGGGGCATCAGGGCAGGAGCGCGTCGGTGAGCCGCCGCTGGAGGCGGACTTGACGCTGTGCCTTCAATGCTGACGAGATGTCAGCGAAGTTGCCATGTTCCCGTCCTCTGAGAACCCTCTGAATCGCCACCCGGCTTCCACCGGCGCTCCGGCGCCATGACTCGGTGCCCCTCGGCGCCCTGTCGGGTGCACGAGGCGGCCCAGTGCGCGGGGCTGTTACCGGGGTGTTATGCGCCGGCGGCGACAGTGGTGCGGTCAGATCCCCGCAGAGTGATGGGAGCCGCCGGTGTCCACCGTGAGCGCATCCTCCGCACGGCAGGCCCGCCACCGGGCAGGGCCGTCCCCGCAGCAGCAGCCGTCCGGCCTGCCGGGCGCCGGCCACCTCTGGTCGCGGGTCCTGCTGCTGGTCATCTGGGCCGGCGTGCCGGCGGTCCTGGCGATCTGGTGGCAGGACACCATCCCGGGCTCGCTGCGCGGCGGCGGGGACTACGTGACCGCCGCCGGGCGCCTGTCCGGCCTGCTGGCCGCCTACCTGCTGCTGGTGCTGGTCGCGCTGATGGCGCGCATCCCGTGGCTGGAGAACCGGGTGGGCTCCGACGTGGTGGCGCGCTACCACCGGACGCTGGGCGAGTACACGGTCGCCCTGGCCGCCGCCCACGCCGTGCTGATCATCCTCGGCTACGCGTGGCAGTCCGGCACCAACCCGCTCACCGAGACGGGCACCGTCCTGTTCCACTACCCGGACATGCTGCTGGCCACCGCCGCACTCGCCCTGCTGGTGCTGGTGGGGGTCGTCTCGGCCCGCGCGGTGCGCCGCAAGCTGCCGTACGAGACCTGGTACCACGTCCACCTGCTCGTGTATGTCGCGATCGCGCTCGCCTTCGCCCACGAGTTCTCCGTCGGCGCGGACTTCTCCACCTCGCCGAGCAACCGCCTGCTCTGGTCCGGCGCGCACATCGCGGTGGCCGCCGCTGTCCTCGTCTTCCGGGTCGTCGTGCCGGTGCGTCGCTCCCTGCGCCACCAGGTGCGGGTGGCCCGCGTCGTGTCGCAGGGGCCCGGCGTCGTGTCGATCCACCTCACCGGACGCGACCTGGACGAACTGGGCGCTCAGGCCGGCCAGTTCCTGCGCTGGCGCTTCCTGGCCCGCGGCCTGTGGTGGCAGTCGCACCCTTACTCGCTGTCCGCAGCACCCGAGCAGGGACAGTGGCGGATCACCGTGAAGAACCTCGGCGACTCCAGCGCCGCCGTCAGCCGCCTGCACTCCGGCACCCGGGTCTGGTTCGAGGGCCCCTACGGCGCCTTCACCGAGCAGCGCCGCAGCCCCGCCCGCAAGGTGCTGCTGATCGCGGGCGGCGCCGGCATCACCCCGATCCGCGCGCTCTACGAGAGCCTGCCCGGCACCGGCGCCGACGTGATCCTGCTCTACCGCGCCACCCGCCCCGAGGACCTCGTCCTCTACCCGGAGCTGCAGGACATCGCCCACCGGCGCGGCTTCGGCCTCTACCCGCTGGTCGGCCCGCGCACCGGCCCCCAGGGCGACCCGCTGTCCGCCGCCCGGCTGCGCCAGATCGTGCCCGACATCGCCCAGCGGGACGTGTTCGTGTGCGGGCCGGGCGGGATGGCCGAGGCGGCCGCGCGGCAGCTGCGGCGGCTGGGGGTCCCCCAGCGGCGGATCCACCGCGAAGCGTTCGAGTTCTAGGAGGGGCACGCACCATGCGCAAGACCACGATGGCTCTGCTCTCCACCAGCGCCGGGCTCGCCCTGCTCATCGGGGCCAAGGCCGCGTCCGCCGGTGCCCCGAAACCCGCGCTGGCCGCGACCTCCCGCCTCCCGGGCGCACCCTCGTCGGCTGGGCACGCCCCCACGCAGTCCGCCGCCCCGGCGAGCGGCCCGTCGTCCGGTCCCACGACGGCTGCGGCCGGCGGGCGCTTCGCCGGCAGCGTGGTCGACACGCCCTACGGACCCGTGCAGGTCCAGGCCGTGCTGAGCGGCGGCAGGCTCACCGATGTCACCGTGCTCCAGCAGACCAGCGGCGGCCACAGCTCACAGATCGACTCCTACGCCCTGCCCCAGCTCAAGTCCGAGGCGCTGAAGGCGCAGAGCGCCAACATCGACGCCGTCTCGGGCGCGACCTACACCTCCGACGGCTACGCGCAGTCCCTGCAGGCCGCGCTCGACGCGGCCCACCGGTGACCGCCGTGCGCACCGCGACCGACCACGTCATGGGCACCGTCGTCTCCCTCACGGCCCCCGACACCACCGACCCCGCCCTCTTCGAGACCGCCGCCACGGCGGCCTTCGCCCACCTCCACCACGTCGACCGCGTCTTCTCGCCGTATCTGTCCGACAGCCCGATCAGCCGCATCCGCGACGGCCGCCTGCCCCTGGCCGACCTCGTCGGCCACCCCGACGGCCCGCAGATCCGCGAAGTCCTCGACCTGTGCGAGCGGTTGAAGCAGGACAGCGGCGGTGCGTTCGACGCCTGGGCGGTCGGCGACCCGCCGCGCTTCGACCCGTGCGGTGCGGTCAAGGGCTGGGCCGCCGAACACGCCTGCGCCCTCGCCGCCGCCCACGGCCTGCCCCGGCACCTCCTCAACGCCGGCGGCGACATCCGCCTGTACAGCGGCAACGACCCGGCCCTGTGGCGGGTCGGGATCACCGACCCGCACCACCCGGGAACCGTGCTGACCGTGCTGCACCTGCGGGACGGGGCCGTGGCGACCTCCGGCACCGCCGAGCGCGGCACGCACGTCTTCGACCCGCGCACCGCACGTCCAGCCGCAGCGCTGACCCAGGTCACCGTCACCGGACCCGACCTCACCCTCGCCGACGGCTACGCCACCGCCGCCCTCGCCATGGCCACCGACCCCCGCGGCCGGACCGCCGCCCAGGCCTGGCTGGCCGCCCTCGCCGCCCGCACCGGCTACCAGGCGCTGACCGTCGACCCGTTCGGCGTCACCTGGCACACCGCCCAGCTGCCCGACCTGCTCACCGCACCTGTCACCCGCACGCCCGCGCCCGCGAGAGGATGACCCCATGCGGATCCTGATCGCCGAGGACGAACAACGCCTGGCCGCGCGCATCGCCGAAGGGCTGCGCGACCAAGGCATGGCCGTGGACGTCAGCCACGACGGCGACGATGCCCTGTACAAGATCGACGTCAACGCCTCCTACGACGTCCTCGTCCTGGACCGCGACCTGCCCGGCACCCCCGGCGACGAGATCTGCCGCCAGCTGTCCGGCCGCGAGGACGCCCCGATGATCCTCATGCTCACCGCCCTGTCCGACCCCGGCGACCGCGTCGACGGCCTCAGCCTGGGCGCCGACGACTACCTCGGCAAACCCTTCTCCTTCCCCGAACTCACCCTGCGCATCCGGGCCCTGGCCCGCCGCGGCCGCTCCCACACCGCCCTGCTCACCCACGGCGACCTCACCATGGACACCCTGCGCCGCACCGTCCACCGCGCCGGCCACCCCATCTCCCTGACCGCCAAGGAGTTCACCCTCCTACAGGTCCTGCTCACCGCCGACGGCGCCGTCCTCAGTCAGGAGCAACTCCTCGAACGCGCCTGGGACGAACACGCCGACCCCTTCACCAACACCGTCCGCGTCACCGTCAACCGGCTGCGCCGCAAACTCGGCCAACCCGAACTGGTGGAAACCGTCGTCGGCTCCGGCTACCGGATCACGCCATGACCCGCCACCTGCCCAAGCCGCCCAGCTGGCTTCGGCTGCCGCCCCTGACCATCCGCACCCGCCTCACCCTCACCTACGCCGCCCTGTTCACCGTCGGCGGCACCGTGCTGCTCTTCGCCCTCACCTTCGCCTTCTACCGCGCGATCTTCCGGCCACTGCCCGCCAACCAGATCCCCAGCCGCTTCGACCCCGACCACGACCACTTCGTCGGCCTGAGCGACCAGATCCGCTCCTCCGCCGCCGAACACCTGCTGCGCGACGCCTTCCTGCTGCTCCTGGTCGTGGTCGCCGTCTCCGCCCTGCTCGGCTGGTGGGTCGCCGGCCGCCTCCTGCGCCCGATCGCCGCCATCACCACCGCCGCCCGCCGCGCCGGCCAGACCACCCTGCACGAACGCCTCAACCTGGCCGGACCCAGCGACGAACTCAAGGAACTCGGCGACACCTTCGACGCGATGCTGGAGCGCCTCGACACCGCCTTCGCCGCCCAACGCCGCTTCGTCGCCAACGCCAGCCACGAACTGCGCACCCCACTGGCCGTCACCCGCACCACCACCGAGGTCACCCTCGCCAAACCCGAACCCACCCAGGCCCAATGGCGCGCCATGGCCCACGACGTCACCCAGGCCACCGACCGCGCCCAGCGCCTGATCGAGGCCCTGCTCATCCTGGCCCGCTCCGAACAACGCCTCACCGACCTGGAAGACGACGACCTCGCCGACATCACCGCCGAGGCCCTCGACCACACCGCCACCCGAGCCCGGACCCGCGCCCTGCACGTCGAGACCGACCTGGCGCCCGCACCACTGCGCGGCAACCTCGCCCTGCTCGACATCGCGGTCACCAACCTCCTGGAGAACGCGGTCAAGTACAACCACCACGCCGGCCTGCTCCAGATCTCCACCCGCACCGTCCACCACCCCGACCACACCCCGCACCCCGGCACCTGGGCCGAACTCACCGTCACCAACGACGGCCCCCACCTCGACCCCACCACCATCGACCGGCTCCTCGAACCCTTCCACCGCGGCGACCACACCCGCCTCACCACCACCGAAGGCGCGGGCCTGGGCCTGTCCATCGTCCGCGCAATCACCCACGCCCACCACGGACACCTGACCGCCACCGCCCGCCCCGACGGCGGACTGATCATCACCATCCTGCTGCCCGAGGCACCCTGAGCCCAACGAGCTGACGGACTGGATACCGCTACCCCGGGGCAGGCCACCGCGGCGCAGGCACCGAGCCTGAGCGCCTCCCGCACAGCCTTCAGCTTGCAGGCAGGCCTCCTGGTCACCTCCGTGACCTGGAATCCGACGCTGATCGTCTCGGTGCAGGCCTCCGCTGTAGGGGGTGCCTACACCGGAACAGTGACGCACTCGGTTGCCTAGCGCCGCGTCGGGAGGTACGGGAGGTGATGGTGCCTCAGGCCCGCCCGGTGGTCACCGGCCAACCGTGGTCGACGCGGCGGTGGCGAGGATGCCGGCGGTGGTCAGGCCGGCGCTGCGGGCGTGTTCCGCTTGGGCCGGGCGGCAGCGGTTCTGGTCCGGGTCGTACTCGGTCATGATCACGCCCGCGTGGTCGGAGGCGGGTGTTTCGAGGTGCGCCGACCACCCGTGGTCCCGCAGGGCGTCGCGGAATTCCTCCGAGTAGCGGCTGCTCACCAGCGTGTCCGAGGTGCCGTGGACGAGCCAGACGGGACTCGGCGCGAGAGCGGGGCGGGACAGCTCGGCCGTCGGGCTGGTGCCGGTGATCCGGGACGGCCGGTCGTAGCGGCCCGCGATGCCGACCGCGGCCGTCGGGCGCCAACCGTCGACGGCCTCGGGGGCCAGGGCGAGGCTCACCGCCGCCGAGGCCCCGGCCGACCAGCCGGCCAGCACCGTGCGGTCGGCGTCACCCCCGTGCGAGGCGGCGTGCTCGCGGACGAACCGGAGGGATTCGAGGAGGTGGCCGCGGCCGCCGTCCTCGGCGTCGGGGCGCCAGTCGGGAACGTAGACGAGCAGGCCCTGCCGGGCCGTTGCCTCGGCCAGGGGTGCCAGCACGTCCCGTTCATCGGGACCGATGCCGTGCCAGAGGAGCACGACGGGTGCCGGGCCGGCCGGCGTGGGCCGGTAGATGTCGATCGACTTGGCGCCGGGTCCGTAGGTCGAGGTGGTGACTTCGAGGTTTGCCGTCATGGCGTGTCGGTGCTCTTTCCGCTGGTGTTCTTCTGGTTCGCCCAGTCCATCAAGTGGCATCCTCGTGCGCGGCGGCGGTCGCGAAGTGGGCGGCGATGCGCAGCAGTGCGCGAACGTCGTCGTCCGGCGTGCGGACCTCGTCGCGGTCGCCCGCGTCGGCGTAGGCGGTCGGGGCCTTCGGTGATTCGTTGCGGTGGTAGGCCGTCAGCGCCCCGCGGAGTTGGTCGGCGGTGACCGCGGCGGCCAGCTCGGCGCCCTGCAGCCCGGCGCTCGTGTGACGCGTCTCGGCCGCGTGGCGCACGGATGCGTCCAGGTGGTGGCGCAAGGCCCACTGGCCGTCCCGGATCTCCACGGTGCGCCGGTAGAGGTGCCAGGTGGCGCCCCAGACGGGCGGGCGGTCCGCCGAGGCGTGCCGGGAGGTCTGCAGCGCGATGGTGGGCAGGGCGTCGTGCACCCGGTGCCACAGCGGTGCGAGGCGTTGGTAGTTGCGATAGGCGCTCGCCCAGGCCCGGGCCCTCGGGACGGCGTGCACGGCCAGCGTGGGAATGAAGAATCCGGTGAGTTGGAGCGTGGTGCCGCCGTCGGCGCAGAGCCAGGCGAAGTTCTCCGCCTGCGCCGACGCATGGGGGAGGCCGAAGACCGCGGTTGCGACGTCCACGAGTCGGACCGCGCTGTAGCCGAAGGTCAGCAGTGCCCCCGCGCCCACGACGCGCAGACCACGGGCGATCCATGGCTCGCCCGTGCCGCCGGCCCGCCGCCAGCAGACCACGGCGGCGATGCCCTCCCCGATGGCATAGGCACCGATGTAGAGCGTCAGGAACGCCTGATAGATGCCGCTGTGGATGTACTTGGCCGTGAAGGCCTGCGGGGAGACCGCGCCGGTGACGGGGAGCAGGAGGAACAGCGTCGCCAGTGCGGCGATGACCGCCGCCCCGGCCGCGAGGCAGAGCCGGACCGTCCTGCGGGCCTTCTCCGGCGGCAGGACCCAGTGGGCCAGCACGATGAGCTCCAGCGTCTCCAGCGCCGTGACGATGCCGAAGGAGGCCAGGATGCCGATGGCCGGGTTGCCGGTCGTGCGGCCCAGAAACGCCCAGACCGGATCGAGGGACACCAGGAAGGAGAAGCCGGAGAGACCGTACATGCCGACCAGGGCGGTCAGCGCCCGGTCCCGGCCCAGGTGTCGCGGTGGGCAGAGCAGTATCAGGAAGCCGGTGACGGCCAGGGTCAGACAGACCGGGTGCAGGAACTGCTGCATGGACCCGTGTCACCGCCTTTCGCGCAGCAACGTGTCCGCCACCGGATCGTCGCCTTGGCGGCGCGGGCCCGGGCGGTGTGCGTGGCGCTGCAGGTAGGTGCCGATCAACTCCGCCTCCTCCTCGTCGTCGTGTTCGTAACTCGTGCGGCCCAGCATCATCTTGACCACCCTCGGGTCGAGGTCGGGGACCAGCCGGTCGGCGACCGGCTTGGCCGACGGGGCCGACGGGAGGACCGGCAGACCCTGGTGGTTGCGGAGGATGTGTCCGAGCTCGTGCGCGATGATGTGGTCCTGGTGGGCGGGGCTGGTGTCCGGGTGGACGAAGATGTAGTCCGTGCTCTGCGAGCGGATCCAGAGGCCGCACAAGCCCTGCGCGATGTCCTCGGAGATGGGGAGGGTCCGGATCGGGTAACCGGAGAGGTTCTCGACGACCGGGAAGAGCTCGCGCACGCTGCTGACGCGCGGCAGGTCCAGGCCACGCACGAAGCGCCGGCAGCTGCTGCGCAGGCCGCCTCTCATGGGTTCCGGTCCGTTCCTTCGTCGGCTGAGCCGGCCGGGAGCCCTTCCTGTGCGCGCAGTTGCTCGACCGTGGCGAGCACCTGCTCCATGCTCTGCGGTGACAGCCCCGCCACCCGCAGGGCGACACGCTGCACTCCGCTGTTGCGCAACTCACCGAGGAAGGCCAGCTCGGCCGTGACCCTGTCGGCGGTGCTGTCGTCGAAGAAGTAGGCCGCGGGGACGCCGAAGAACCCCGCCAGCGCCTCGAGGTGCCGCCTGGTGGGGTTGTCCCGCCGCCCGGTGCGCAGCTGCCACAGATAGACGTGGGAGAGGGAGGCGCCACCGCGTTCGCGCAGCAGGTCGGCCACTTCGTGGTTGCTGTAGGGGCCTCGGTCGGGTGGGTGGACCGTCTCGAACAGCGCGTTCAGTCGCTCCTGGAGTGTCCTGGTCAAAAGAACCCCTCCCCGGTCCTCAGGATGAACGTGAGCTGACGCAGCGTACCGATCATGCGACAGTCAGCATGGTAGCCGAACGCACTGTCGCCGGGCCCGGGCCGGTGGCCCGAACCCGGCGACGGCCGGTGCCTGCCCGGGGCAGGGATCCGAGCTCAGGGACCCGAGGTCAGGTACGTCACCGTGGAGCCGCTGGAGACCTGGCCCCCGGAGCCGTTGATCACGTGGCTGATGGTGCCGCTGCCGCCGAGCGAGACGGTGACCATGTCGTGGAAGGCCGAGCCGCTGCCGGGGACCTCGATCGCCCGGTCGGCGACCACCGACGGGTTGGTGCTCATGTAGCAGTAGACGCCGAGCCCCCAGGCCTGGTGTGAGGTGACGGAGTCGGCGACCTTGTAGGAGGGGTAGCCGTTCTGCCCGCCGCCGGGGGTCCAACTCGCGTTGTCCGGGACGTCGTAGGGCATCTCGGACTGGTAGAAGTAGGTCCGGCCGCCGTTGCCGTTCCAGAGCGTCTGGTACTGCTGGTAGTGCTCGACCGCCAGGCCGTACATGGTGACGTTGTCGCCGTTGACCACCAGGCCGTTGGCGGCGGTGTTGGTGTTCCAGCCGAAGGTGCCGCCGTTGCCGTGGTCGGCCCGCCAGATCCACAGGTCGTTGCCGATGGTGTCGTTGCTGTTCACCACCAGGGACCGGGTGGCCTGGCCGGCCACGTCGCCGCCGACCCGGAAGAACACGTCCTGGAGGCTGGTCGGGTCGGCCGCGTGCGAGGCGGTCGCGCCGGCGGGGCCGATCTGCACCAGGGAGGAGCTGTTGGTGGTGCCCGCGCTGACGATCAGTCCGGCGATGTCGATGCCGTTCACGTCGGCGGTGGTGATCGCGGTGACGCCGTTGTCGGGCACCAGGGTCGCCATGCCGAGTCCGAGCACCACGGTGTCCGGCTTGGTGATGTTCAGCGGCGCGTTGAGGTGGTAGACGCCCGGCGTGACCAGCAGGTTCTTGCCGGCGGCGAGCGCGGCGTTGATGGTGGCGGCGGTGTCACCGGCCTTCACCACGTAGAACTGGGTGATCGGGATCGAGGTGCCCGCGGTGCTGCCGCCGGTCCAGTCCGGGCCGGTGGCGTTGGTGCGCAGGGCCGGCACCATGACGTTGTAGAGGCCGGTGGAGTCCTCGTACAGGTAGGGCTTCTCCCGCACGGTCGGCGTCTGGGCCACCGTGGTGTAGGTCGGGAAGGACTGCGCGGGGGCGCCGTTGTCGCCGACGAAGACCATGTTCCAGTTGGAGCCGCCCCAGCTGCCCATCGTGCTGTCCTGGGTCAGGTACTGCTGCTGGGTACCGGAGTTGATCTGGCCGGAGACCTTCGAGTCGCCGATGAACCCGCCGGAGGACCAGTTGCTGCTGCTGTTGCCCGAGGTGTAGTCGTCCAGGGTCATGTTGCCGTGCACGTCGACCCGGCGGAACGGGTCGGCCTGCGAGACCGCGTACTCCAGGGTGCCCGAGCTCGGCGTGTCGGAGAGGTTCTCCACGTCGCGCCAGAAGTTCTGGGTGGCGTTGCCGCCGGACCAGGCGGCGTCCACGTGGATGCCGCCGCCGGTCAGCGAGACGTCGTCGGGGGACGCGCCGAGGCCGGCCACCTGGGTGTAGAAGCCCACCGGCACGTCGACGTCGTAGCTGCCCGGCGTGAACAGCAGCGCGTACCGGTCGGTGCCGAACTGGTTCGACTGCTGGGAGCCGTAGACCGAGTTGATGGTCGACTGGATGCTGGCGGCGGACATCGACGGGTCGAAGATCTTGACGTTCGGTCCCAGGTCGGGATTGTTCGGGTTGGGCGGCGGGGCGCTTCCGCCGACCTGGTTCAGTGCGTAGGACTGCGCGGCCGTGCCGTTGCAGGTGTACTGCTGCAGCTGCACCGCGTCCGCGGTCGAGGCGGACGGTACGTCAAGGCAGAGCCCGCTGTAGTGGTTGACGAAGTGGTAGCCACCGCCGCTCTCGGCCACCGGCTGCCACTCCTGGCTGCTCCAGCCGCCGTTCGACCAGAGGTGGATCTGCGCGCCGCCGGCGGTCGACGGACCGGCCACGTCGATCGCCGGCTGGGCGCCGTTGGCGTTGACGATCACGTAGTAGCCGGCATCGGTCGCCGGCAGCAACTGCCACTGCTGGGCGCCGGTGCCGTTGCAGGTGTACTGCTGCACGGCGGTGCCGTTGGCGGTGGCGCCGGAAGCGGCGTCCACGCACTTGCCGCTGTTGGCGTTCACCAGGTTGTACCAGGCTGAACTGGAGACGGCGGCGTGCGCGCCCGTCGCGCCGCCCACCGTGGAGAGCGCGGCGGCGACCAGGACCGCGGCGGCCCCCGGTCCGGCCAGGCGGCGCGTCGGCCGACCGTGCTTCAGGAAGCGTTTCATGGTGACCTCTCCCGAGCGGGATTTTGTTTCTTGAAGGAAGCAGAGCCGATGCCGCCGCGTCAAGGCTTCCGTTCATCCCGGTGGGTGGCCCTCGTGCTGCCTCGGGGGAGCTGCAACTATGCAGTGAATCAGATGACTTGAGGCAACGCCAGCCTACTGGACGGTCTAGTGGTCCAGACCATGTGGGGCTTCATCTTCTGCACGCGATCGGGCGGTGAACCGCGTTCCGGCAACATCGTGCGCAGGTAGGCAAGTGCGCAGGTCGGAACCGTTGCGGCGGGTCTGGGGCGGTCCGTTCTGGTGATTCATTGGGAAGGTTTCCTGTTACAAGCCTTGACGAGGTGTCATGAGCGCGCGCAGACTCCCGTTCTGCTCGGGTCGGATGAAACACCCCCGCCATCGGCCACCTACGGAGCCCCTGATGCGTTTCAAACACGGCACCGCCACGCTCGTCACGACCGTCGTCGCCTCCGCCGCCGCCTTCCTGGGCAGCGCGGGCCAGGCACACGCGGCGACCGCAGCTCTTCCCGCCCACTTCGCCGCCCCCTACCTGCAGCTGAGCAGCGGCACCGCAGCCGACCTGGCGTCCGACATGAACGCCACCGGTCTGAAGAACTACACGCTCGCCTTCCTCATCCCGCAGTCCGGCTGCACCGCGCAGTGGGAGGCCGGCGGCGACCCGGTGGGCGCCTACACCTCGCAGATCAACGCGCTCAAGGCGGCCGGCGGCAGCGTCATCATCTCGTTCGGCGGCGCCCAGGGCGGCGAGCTGGCGCAGACCTGCACCTCGGTCTCCGCGCTCACCGCCGCCTACGCCAACATCGTCAACACCTACGGTGTGACCCGCCTCGACTTCGACATCGAGGGCGGCACCCTGGGCGACACCGCCGCCAACCAGCGCCGCAACCAGGCGCTCGCCGCGCTGCAGGCGCAGAACCCCTCGGTGCAGGTGGCGTACACCCTCGCGGTGGCCCCGAACGGGCTGCCGTCGCAGGAGTACGGCGTGCTGACCGACGCTCAGAGCCAGGGCGTCAACGTCAGCGCGGTCAACATCATGACCATGGACTTCGGCAACGGCGAGAACGCGCTGAACGACGCCGAGTCGGCCGCCACCGCCAGTGCCGGCCAGCTCGCCGGCCTCTACGGCATCTCCACCTCGGCCGCCTACGGCCGGCTCGGCCTGACCCCGATCGCCGGCCAGAACGACGACAACGAGTACTTCTCGCAGTCCGACGCGCAGACCCTGGAGAGCTTCGCCGCCGCCCGAGGCGTCCAGGAACTCTCCTTCTGGGAGGTCGACTACTACGACAAGCCGACCGGCTACGCCTACTCCCGGATCTTCAACCAGCTGACCGGCGGCGGACCCGGCCCGGGCCGCACCGGCCAGATCACCGGCTACGGCGGCAAGTGCGTGGACGTGGCCGGCGCCGCCACCGCCAACGGCACGGCGGTCCAGCTCTACGACTGCAACGGCACCGGGGCCCAGCAGTGGACCGTGGGTACCAACGGCACCTTGAGCGCCCTGGGCAAGTGCATGGACGTGACCGCCGCCGGCACCGCCGACGGCACCCAGGTGCAGCTGTACGACTGCAACGGCAGCGGCGCCCAGGTCTGGCAGCCCCAGTCCAACGGCGAACTGGTCAACCCCAGTTCGGGCAAGTGCCTGGACGCCACCGGCCCCAGCTCCGCCAACGGCACCCGGCTGCAGATCTGGACCTGCTACGACAGCGCCAACCAGCAGTGGACGCTGCCCAGCTGAGCCCCACCGGCACCAATCCGGGAGCAGTCCCACCGTGCCCGGGCACGGTGGGACTGCTCCCGGTGTCAGAGGAAGTAGAGGCGGCTGAGCGGCACGTCCTGCGCGGGCTCGGACCGCACCGGGGTGCCGTCGAGGGTCACCAGGCCATTGCGCGGGTCGACCTGGACGTCGCCCAGGCGGGCGTTGCGGATCAGGTCGGCTGGGCCGATGCCCCGGGCTCCCCTGACCGCCACCCGGCGCCGCCGGGTGGCCATGGCGTCGTACGGACGGCCGAACGAACCGGACTCGGCGGCGGCCCGGCCGACGAACGCGACCGACAGGTCGGCGGCCGTCGCGCCGTGCGCGCCGAACAGCGGCCCCAGGACGAGCGGTTCGCAGGCTTCGGTGGCCGCGTTCGGATCGCCCGTCACGCCGTAGGCGGGGAAGCCGGCCTTGAGGACCAGCTGGGGCTTCGCGCCGAAGAACGCGGGCCGCCAGAGCACGAGGTCGGCGAGCTTGCCGACCTCGATCGAGCCGACCTCGTGCGAGAGGCCGTGCGCGATGGCGGGGTTGATGGTGAGCTTGGCGATGTAGCGCAGGACGCGGGCGTTGTCGTCGTCGGGCCCGTCGCCCGCCAAGGGACCGACATCGGCTTTCATCTTGGCCGCCACGGCGAAGGTGCGGCGGACGGTCTCGCCGGCGCGGCCCATGCCCTGCGCGTCGGAGGAGGTGATGCCGATGACTCCGAGGTCGTGCAGGACATCCTCGGCGCCCATGGTCCCGGCGCGGATCCGGTCGCGGGCCATCGCGGCGTCGCCCGGCAGGTCGGTCTTGAGCCCGTGGACGGAGACGATCATGCCGTAGTGCTCGGCGACCGCGTCCCGGCCGTAGGGGAGGGTGGGGTTGGTGGAGGAGCCGATGATGTTCGGGACCCCGGCCATCTTGAGGACGTTGGGGACGTGTCCGCCGCCGCAGCCCTCGATGTGGAAGGCGTGGACGGTGCGGCCCTCCAGGACGGCGATGGTGTCCTCGACCGAGAGGCACTCGTTCAAGCCGTCGGTGTGCAGGGCGACTTGGACGTCGTGTTCCTCGGCGACGCGCAGTGCGGTGTCCAGGGCGCGGGTGTGGGCGCCCATGTCCTCGTGCACCTTGAAGCCGCAGGCGCCGCCCTCGGCCAGCGCCTCGACCAGCGGCGCCGGGTCGGAGGACGAACCCCAGCCCAGGAAACCGATGTTGACGGGCCAGGCGTCGAAGGCGTTGAAGGCGTGGCGCAGCGCCCAGGGGGAGTTGACGCCGACGCCCCAGGCGGGGCCGATCTCCTGGCCGATGATCGTGGTGACACCGGAGGCGAGCGAGGCCTCCATGATGCGCGGGGACATCAGGTGCACGTGGGTGTCGACGGCGCCGGCGGTGGCGATCAGGCCCTCGCCGGAGACGATCGTGGTGCCGGTACCGACCACCACGTCGACCCCTTGAAGCGTGTCCGGGTTGCCGGCCCGGCCGATCGCGGCGATCCGGCCCTCGCGGATCCCGATGGAGGTCTTGCGGATGCCCTGGATCGCGTCGATCACCAGCACGTTGCTGATGACCACGTCACAGGTCTCGCGGACGGCCGCGGCCTTGAGGTGCAGTCCGTCGCGGGCGGTCTTGCCGAAGCCGACCAGGAACTCCTCGCCCGGCAGCTGCGAGTCGGACTCGACCCGGACCACCAGGCCCGAGTCGCCGAGGCGCACCCGGTCACCGGCTCTCGGGCCGTGCACGGCGGCGTACTCGTGGGGTTCGATCGTCGTGCTCACCGCTTGCCCTCCAACTCGTCGGTCAGGGCTCCGAGGTAGCCGCACGCGGCGGCTCTGCGCAGCGCTTGCTGCTTGGCGCCCGGTGCGTCCAGCGGGCCGTCGACCAGCCCGGCGAAGCCGATCGCGACGCGGGCACCGCCGATCGGGACGAGTCCGACCTCGATCACCGCGCCCGGGTCGAAGCGCACGGACGAGCCGGCCGGGACGGCGAGCCGCATGCCGTAGGCGGTGGCGCGGTCGAAGTCGAGCCGGGGGTTGGCCTCGAAGAAGTGGAAGTGGGACGTCACGCTCACCGGCACCGTCGCGGTGTTGCGGACCGTCAGAGTGTGGACCGGCTGCGGCAGGTACGCCGTGTCGGTGCCGGATATCACGGCACCGGGCGCGGCCTCGCCCAGGCTCCCGCCGCCGAACGGGTCGGGGACCACCGCCAGCCGGGTGCCGTCGGCGAACACCGCCTCGACGTTGACCTCGGTGACGAGGTCCGGCACGCCCGGCAGGACGTCCTGCGGCCCGAGCACGCAGCGGGCGCGCTCGATCGCCTCGGCCAACCGCAGGCCGTCGCGCGCTGCCTCGCAGACGGTGTCCGCGATCAGCGCGGTGGCTTCGGGCACGTTGAGCAGCAGCCCGCGCAGGCGGCGGGCGCGGGCCAGTTCGGCGGCTGTGAAGATCAGCAGCCGGTCGCGCTCGGTCGGGGTCAGCCGCACGGTGTCACCCGGCCGGCTGGTCGTGGGTGGAGCAGTGGATGCCGCCGCCACCACCGGCGATGGTGTCGATCTGGAGCGGGACGATCTCGCGGTTCGGGAAGTGCTCCTTCATCAGCCCCTGCGCGTGCTCGTCGGCCTTCGGGTCGCCGAACAGCGGCAGGTAGACGCCCTTGTCACCGATGTAGAAGTTCAGGTACGAGGAGACGAAGGCCTCGCCGCGGCCGGTGATCAGGTCGGGGTCCGGCTGCTGGAGGTCGATGACCGTCAGCGGTTTGCCGGTCGCGTCGGTGGCGCCCGCCAGGACGGTCCGGGCCTGGTCGGCCGAGCGCGACCAGACGTCCGCCGGCATGCCGGGGAAGGCCTGGTCCAGGAACACGACACCGGGGCCCGCGAATCGGGCGAGGCAGTCCACGTGCGCGTCGGTGATGTCCTGGCCGCGTACGCCGGCCAGCCAGATCACCTTGGTCACGCCCAGGGCCGTCCTGAGGTCCGCCTCGATCTGGTCACGGCTCTTGCCGGGGTTGCGGTTGTCGTTGACCACCGAGCTCTCGGTGACCAGCAGGGTGCCCCGGCCGTCGCTCTCGAACGAGCCGCCCTCGGCGACGACCGGGGTGCCGATCCGGTCCAGGCCGTACCTTGCCAGGACCGCGCGGGCGACGCCGGCGTCGTTCGCGTGCTGCTGCTTGCCGCCCCAGCCGCTGAAGTTGAAGTCGACGCCCTTCACCTTTCCGGCCTCCTCGACGAACACCGGCACGGTGTCGCGGGCCCACAGGTCGTCCACCGGGGTCGAGAAGATCTCGATGTCCGAGCCGCAGGCGTTCTGCGCCGAAGCCTCCTGGCCGGGCCGCACCAGCAGGACGACCGGCTCGCGGCTCCCGATCGCCCGCGCCACGCCTGCGATGTCCTTGCGGACGGCGTCGAGCTGCCCACCCCAGGTCTCCTGCGACGCGGGCCACGCCATGAACGTGCGCGCGTGCTTCTCCCACTCGGCGCCGAGCCGGCGTCCGGCCGTCGCGCTGGTCGAACTGTCGGGCTGGACAAGCCCGTTGGAGGCTGGCGTGCCGGGTCCGGCCGAGCCGTCGGGCCCGGTGCAGGCCGCGGCGCCGAGCGCGACGACGCCGGCACCGGCGAGGGACCGCAGCACGGTACGGCGGGAAAGGGCGGACAGGGCCACGTGGTTCTCCGGGGATCGGGGGGCGGTGCCGGGTGCCGTACTGGTCTACGGGAGCGGTTCCTGCATGGTCGAGCAGTGGATGCCGCCACCGCCTGCCATCAGGCGGTCGACATCGAGCTGGACGACGGCACGGCCGGGGAAGGCCGCCTCCAAGGTCCGCTTGGCGGCCGCGTCCTTGTAGTCGTCGCCGAACTGGGCGGCGATGACGGCGCCGTTGACGACGTGGAAGTTGAGGTACGAGTCGACGAAGTCGGAGCGCCGCGAGCGGACGCTGTCCGGCCCCTCGACGCGGACGACCTCCAGCCGTCGTCCCCGCGCGTCGGTCTCCGCGGTCAGGATGTCGAACTGCTCGCGCGCATCCCGCGCCCAGGCGTCCTTGCGGCCGTCCGGTGGCAGCTGGACCAGCACCAGACCCGGGCGGACGAAGCGGGAGGTGACGTCGATGTGGTCGTCGGTGATGTCCTTGCCCTTGATGCCGGGCACCCAGATCATCCTGTCCGCGCCATACACGTCGAGGACGGCCGCCTCGACCTCGTCGCGGCTCCAGCCGCGGTTGCGGTTCTTGTTGACCAGGCTGCTCTCGGTCGCCATGACCGTGCCGGCACCGTCGGTCTCGATGCCGCCGCCCTCACCGACGAAGTCGGCGCGGATGAAGGGCAGGCCGGTCAGGTGGGCGACGCTCCCGGCGACGTGGGCGTCGTCGGCGTGGACCTGCTTCCTGCCCCAGCCGTTGAAGTTCAGCCCGATCGCCTGCAGTCCGCCGCGACCGTCACGCCGGAAGACCGGGGCGATGTCGCGCATCCACAGGTCGTCCGTCGGGATCGAGCCGATCACGGAGACGCTCGGGCCGCAGGCGTGCTGGGCCTGGGAGACCGAGTAGTCGTCCGGTGCGCACAGGACCACGGGCTCGTAGCGCGCGATCGTGCGGGCGATCAGCGCGATGTCCTCCTGCACTCCGCGCAGTTGACGTCCCCAGACCGACTTGCGCGACGGCCAGGACATCCATGTCCGGGCGTGCGGCACGTCGTCCCTGGGCACCTGGGGGCGCAGAAGCGAGTCTTTCATGGGCCCCACTCTGACACTGACTGAAAATTCAGTCAAGCATCGGGCCGCGTGTCTGCGCCCGGATCGGACGCCGGGGCGCCTACGGACGCAGTCGCGCGATCTCGGCGTCGATACCGGCGGCCATCAGGGCGCGGGCGTGGTCCAGCGGCAGCCCGCCGCTGAGCCAGCGCACGCTCAAGCCCTCCAGCAGCGCGGTGAGCCGCTCGGCTGCGCCGGCCAGTGCCACCGCCGATCCCATCGGCTGGATCCGCCCGAGGATCTCGGCGATCTCCTGGACCCAGACCAGGGTGGCCCGGGCCAGGTCCTCGCGCAGGTCGGGCTCGAAGACCGCGCTGGCGCGCAGCTCTCCCCAGGCGGTGCTGTTCTCCCGCACCTCGGGGGTGTCCTGCAGCTCCAGCAGCAGGGACTGCTCCAACTCCTCGCGGGCGCTGAGGGGTTCGCTGCCCGCTTCCTGCTGCCTGGTGTAGCGCTCGGCGCGGTCGCTGATGAACTCCAGCGTCTGGCGGAGGATCCCGGTGCGGTCCTTGAAGTGGTAGTAGATCAGCGCGGTGGACACACCGGCCTCCGCGGCGAGTTCCTCCACGCGAAGACCGCGCACCCCCCGCCGTGCGATCACGCGCGCGGCGGCCTCCATGATTGCTGTTCTACGACCGGCCATGGTCCGATACCCTACGCGACCCCAGCTCGGCGTCGATGGCGCCTTCGAGCAGGTGCCGGGCGTGGTCCAGCGGCAGGGAGCCGCTGAGCCAGCGGACGCTGAGGCCCTCGATGAGGGCCGTCAGACGTTCGGCGGCGGCCGCGTGCGCCGGGGCCGTGCCCAGCGGATCGGCGCGGGCGAGCAGATCGGCGATCTCGTGGACCCAGGTGTGGGTGGCCCGGGCCAGGTCCTCGCGCAGGTCGGGCTCGAAGACCGCGCTGGCGCGCAGCTCTCCCCAGGCGGTGCTGTTCTCCCGCACCTCGGGGGTGTCCTGGAGTTCGAGCAGCAGGACCTGTTCCAGGTCGGCCCGGGCGTCGTCGGGGTAGGTCCCGGGGCTGCGCTCGGCGGTGTAGCGGTCGGCGCGGTCGCTGATGAACTCGAGCGTCTGGCGGAGGATCCCGGCGCGATCGGTGAAGTGGTAGTAGATCAGCGAGGTCGACACCCCCGCCTCTGCCGCCAGCTCGCTGACGCGCAGTCCGCGCACGCCCCGCCGCGCGATCACGCGGGTGGCTGCCTTGAGTATTTCCGTCCGACGATCCGACATGGTTGCTCACTCTACCTTGACTGAATTTTCAGTTCGGTGCAGGATGCGGGGCACATCACACCCCCCGTTCCCCACTTGCGAGTTCTGGATCGAACAGGAAGAGGTCGCCGTGAGTTTCCGTATGCCTGCCGAATGGACCGAGCACGACGGCTGCCTGATGGCCTGGCCCGTCCGGCCGGACCTGTGGGGCGAGACCCTCGACGAGGTCAAGCGCGAGTACGCCGCGGTCGCCCGTGCCATCGCGCAGTTCGAGCCGGTCACCATGGCGGTGCCGCCCGGGTACGGCGACGAGGCCCGCGAGAGGTGCGGCGACGGCGTCACGGTCGTCGAGCTGCCGATGGACGACTCCTGGCTCCGTGACTCCGCGCCGATCTTCGTCCTGGACGAGGACGGGCACCGCGCCGGTGTGGACTTCCGGTTCAACTCCTGGGGTCGCAAGCACCACCCGTGGGACGCCGACGACAAGCTGAGCGCGCTGCTGCTGGAGCACCTCGGTGTTCCGGTGATCCGCTCCGAGATGATCCTGGAAGGCGGTGCGATCACCGTCGACGGCGAAGGCACCCTGATCACCACCGAGCAGTGCCTGCTGCACCCCAACCGCAACCCGGGGATGAGCCGCGCGGAGATCGAGGACGAGCTGAAGGCCCGGCTCGGCGTCACCAAGGTCATCTGGCTTCCGTACGGCGGGCTGCTGGACACCGAGACGGACGGGCACGTGGACGGTGTCTGCGCCTTCGTCGCCCCCGGCCAGGTCGTTGTCCAGCTGCCGGCCGACCCCGAGCACCCCGACTACGTGCGGATGCGCGCCAACCGCGCCGTCCTGGAGCACTCGACCGACGCCCAGGGCCGTCCGTTCGAGATCATCGACCTCCCGCAGGCCGCCTGGGTCGAGGTCGCCGGCAGGCGGACCGAGGTCGGGTACCTGAACTTCTACCTCGCCAACGGCGGCGTCGTCGCCCCCGTCGCGAACCATCCCGAGGACGAGGGCGCCCTGGCCGTGCTCGCTCGCGCCTTCCCCGGCCGCAAGGTCGTGGGCGTGCGGACCCGTGTCATCGCCTACGGCGGGGGCGGCGTCCACTGCATCACCCAGCAGGTCCCGGCCGCCCGCGCGCGTGCCTGATCCTCCATCAGAGCCCGATCGTCCAGCAGACCCTGACCCCCACCAGAATCGGAGAGGAAGCGCCGATGCCCCCCACACCGCCGCGCCCGGGAAGACGCGGGAGGCACGCCAGCGGGATCACCCTGGCCGCCTCCGCCCTGAGTGCCTTCGCGCTGGTCGCCGCCTGCGCCGGCCCGCCGCAGCCGAGCGGCCCCGGCGGCCAGGACGCCTACACGCTGTCGGCGGACACCCCGGCCGCGAAGGGCCAGCTCGACTCCTTCAGCTGGGCCCTCTACGCCGAGCCGCCGACCCTGGACTACCTCCAGGCCTTCGACTACCCGCAGAACACCGTCCTGTCCAACATCTGCGAGAGCCTGATGCGCTGGACGCCCCAGCTCAAGGAGGAGCCCGGACTGGCGGAGCGGGCCACCAACCCCGACCCCACCACCTGGGTCTTCGACCTGCGCCCCGGCGTCAAGTTCCATGACGGCACCGTGATGACCGCGGACGACGTGGTGTTCAGCCTGGACCGGCAGCGGAACCCGGACAACGGCGGCGCCTGGGCGAACGAGTTCCAGAACGTCGACACCATCGCCAGGACCGGACCGCTCCAGGTCACCGTCAAGCTCAAGACCCCCGACTCCCAGTTCCCGCAGTACATGGCCACCGCCGCCGGCGTGGTCGCCAGTGCGCGGGGTGTGCAGGCGGCCGGCAAGGACTACGGCACCAGCGGCAGCCTCGACTGCACCGGCCCGTATCGGCTGGGCAGTTGGACCAAGGGCCAGTCGATCGAGCTGGACCGCTTCGACGACTACTGGGGCGCCAGGGCAAAGTCGAAGAAGGTCGCCTTCGAGTTCCTCACCGACCCGTCCGCCCGCACCAACGCCCTGCTCACCGGCGAGGCCGACGGCGGCTACCTCATCCCCACCGAGAGCTACGCCCGCCTGAAGAACAGCAGCGCCGGCACCCTCTACTTCGGCGAAGGCCTCAGCACCGTCAACGTCAACGTCACCAACACGCACGGCCCACTCGGCGACGTCCGGGTCCGCAAGGCGCTCTCGCTGGCCATCGACCGTGCCGGTTTCGTCAGCACCGGCCTCGGCGGCAACGGCACGGCGACCACCTCCCTCACCAGCAAGGCGGCCTGGGCCGCAGCGGACGCGGCGACCCAGCAGGCGGCCCTCGGAGGACTCCAGCCGACCGCGCAGGACATCGCGCAGGCGACCCAGCTGATCAAGGACGCCGGCGCGCGCGGCAAGACCCTCACCATGGCCACCAGCTCGATCGGCCAGGACGTCTCGCTGCTGGCCACGGCCGTGCAGTCGGCGGGCACCAGGATCGGGCTGGACATCCAGCTGAAGACGATCGCCCCGGACGCCTTCACCGCGCTGTTCACCGACCCGAAGGCGCGCGAGGGGATCGACATGTTCCCCGAGACGTACTACCTGTCCATCACCGACCCGATGGACCTGCTCACCAACTTCCAGACCGGCTCCTACCAGAACTACGCCGGCTACAGCGACAAGGCCTACGACGACCTCGTCAAGCAGGCCGTCGGTACGTACGACCCGGCCCAGCGCCTGGCCATCGAGGCCCGGTTGAACCGGCAGGCCGCCGACCAGGCGCTGTGGATCCCGGTCGCGCAGTGGCCGACCTCGCTGTTCATGAACAAGCGGATCACCGGCGCCCCGACCACGATCTCCTACATGTACTACCCGTGGGCAGCCGACGTGGGGGCGGCCAGGTGAGCTTCGCGAGATTCGCCGTCCGGCGGCTGCTGGAGATGGCCGCCACCCTGCTCGGCGCCTCCTTCGTGATCTTCGGTGCGATGTACCTGGCGCCGGGCGATCCGGCGAGCTTCCTGCTCTCCGGGCGGTCGGCCTCACCGGCCGCCCTGGCGGAGATCAACACCCAGTACCACCTCCAAGACCCCTTCTTCGTGCGGTACTTCCGTTGGCTCGGCCAGGTGCTGCACGGCGACTTCGGGCGCTCGATCGAGTACCGCACCGGCGTCTCGAAGCTGCTCGCCGACCGGCTGCCCAGCACCCTGCTGCTGGTCGCGATGGCACTCGTCCTGGTCGTCGTGGTCGGCCTGGCGCTGGGCTGGATCGGCGCGGTGCGCGGCGGGGCCACCGACTCGACGATCCTGGTCGCCACGACCGTCGCGGTCGGCACCCCGTCCTTCGTCGCCGCCATCCTGCTGCAAGGACTGTTCTCCGTCCGCCTCGGCTGGTTCCCCACCAGCGGCACCGGCCAGGGCTTCGGGGACATGATCCGGCACCTCATCCTGCCCGCGATCGCCCTCGCCCTGTACCTGATCGGCATGCTCGCCCGGGTCACCCGCGCCGCCATGCTCGAGCAACTGGACAGCGAACACGTCGCCGTGGCCCGCAGCCGCGGCGTCCCGGAGCGGCAGGTGATCTGGCGCCACGTGTTCCGCAACGCGTTCGGCACCGTGCTCACCACCGGCGGCCTGATCGTCTCCACCCTGATCATCTGCACCGTCCTGGTGGAGTCCGCGTTCAGCATCGGCGGAATCGGACAGCTCCTCGAACTCGCCACCACCACCAAGGACTTCCCCACCGTCCAGGCCATCTCGCTGTTCATCGTCGGGCTGTTCATGACCGTGAACCTCATCATCGACCTGCTCTTCCCGCTGGTCGATCCCACGGTCACCCTCGGAGCCCGGAGGTCCACCGCATGACCACCGCCCTCACCCGCCGGCCCGGCCTCGCCCGCCTCCGGGCCGCCCGGCAACCGCTCTACCTGGCCTGCCTCGGTTTCGTCGTGCTGGTCGTCCTCGCGGCGCTGCTCGCGCCGTGGCTCGCCCCGGGCGACCCGAACACGGTCGACCTCGGCAACGTGCTCGCCGGGCCGTCCGCCGACCACCTGCTCGGCGTCGACGCCGCAGGCCGCGACACCCTCTCCCGGCTGCTGCTCGGCGCCCGCACCTCGCTGATCGGCCCGCTCGGCGTCGTCGTCTTCGCCACCCTCGCCGGTGTCGCGGTCGGCGTCGCCGCGGGCTGGCGCGGCGGCTGGCTGGACTCCGTGCTCTCGCGGAGCACCGAACTCGTCTTCGCCTTCCCCGGCATGCTGCTCGCGATCCTCATCGTCACGGTCTACGGCGAGGGACTGCTCGCCCCCGTCCTCGCCCTCGCGATCGCCTACCTGCCCTACGTCTCCCGGCTGACCCGCTCCCTCGTCCTCGCCGAGCGTGAACGCCCTTACGTCGCCGCCTACCAGGTCCAGGGCCACTCCTCGCTGCAGATCTGCCTGCGGCACGTCATCCCCAACATCGCCCCCGTCGTCCTCGCCCAGTCCACCATCAACTTCGGCTACGCCCTCATCGACCTCGCGGGCCTGTCCTACCTCGGACTCGGTGTCCCCGCGCTGACCCCCGACTGGGGGCGGATGGTCTTCGACGGCCAGACCGCCATCCAACGCGGCTACCCGCTCTCCGCGATCCTGCCCTGCCTGGTGATCGTGCTGACCGTCGTCGCCTTCAACGTCGTCGGCGAACGCTGGGCCGACCAGGTCGCCAGGAGGGACCGATGACCCGCACCCTGGACATCAGGAACCTCTGCCTGCGCCTTCCCGACACGGCCCGACCCGTCCTCGACGGCGTCGACCTCCACATCGCGGCCGGCGAAACCGTCGCCCTGGTCGGCGAATCCGGTTCCGGCAAGAGCCTGACCGCGCGAACCGTGCTCCGCCTCCTGCCGAAGGGCGCCGAGACCGAGGGTGCGGTCGAGGTCGCCGGCGAGAACGTCCTTGCTCTCGACCCGCAGCAACTGCGCGCGTTGCGCACGGGCAGGGTTGCGATGATCTTCCAGGACCCGCGGGCCGCGATCAACCCGTTGCGTCGCGTCGGCGACTTCCTCACCGAGAGTGTCCGCCTCACCGGCGCCATGAGCGAGCCGGACGCCACCCGCCGTGCCGCCGAACTCCTGACGGCCGTCGGGCTCGACGCCTCGGTCCTGCGCCGCCACCCCGGCCAGCTGTCCGGCGGCATGCTGCAACGCGTCATGATCGCCGCCGCCTTGATGGGCGACCCCGTCCTGCTCCTGGCCGACGAGCCCACCACCGCGCTCGACGTCACCAGCCAGGCGGAAGTGGTCGCACTGATCGGCGAGTTGAAGGAACGCTTCGACACCGGGCTGCTGTTCGTCACCCACGACCTCGGGCTCGCCGCCGCCATCAGTGACCGGGTCTACGTGATGTACGCCGGACGGATCGTGGAGACGGGCCCAGCCGCCACCCTGTTCACCGACCCCCGCCACCCCTACACCCTCGCCCTGCTCGCGGCCACCCCACGCCTTGCCGCCCCCGGTGGCCGGCTTGCCGCCATCGACGGCCAACCGCCGGATCTGCGGCACGAGTTGACCGGGTGCTCGTTCGCCCCGCGCTGCCGCTTCGCGACCCAGCTCTGCACCACACAGGCCCCGGAGCCGCAGTCCGCACCAGGCGCCCCCGGTCACCTGGCGGCGTGCCACCACAGCGACCGTCTCGAGGAGAGTGCTGCCGATGCCTGACACCGTGCTCGAAGTCACCGGCCTGCGGCGGACGTTCGGCACTGTCCGGGCGGTCGACGACGTCTCCTTCACGCTCGCCGAAGGCGGCTCGCTCGGGATCGTCGGCGAGTCGGGTTCCGGCAAGACCACCACCGCCCGGATCATCGTCGGCCTGGAACGGGCCGACACCGGACAGGTGCTGCTGCACGGATCCGACCGCACCGCCCGTGCCAGGGGCAAGGCCCGACGCCTGGCACGGGCCCGCCAGATCCAGCTGGTCTTCCAGGACCCCTACCTCTCCCTCGACCCGCGCACCACCGTCGAGGCGGCGCTGCGCGAAGCCCTCCGCCTGCACTTCCCGGACATCGACCACGCCCGCCGGATCACCGAGCTCCTCGACCAGGTCGGTCTCGGCACCCGGGCCGCGAGTGCCCTGCCACGCCGGCTCTCCGGCGGCCAGCGCCAACGCGTCGCCATCGCCCGCGCGCTGGCCGTCGAACCCGCGGTCATGGTCCTGGACGAGGCCGTCGCGGCGCTGGACGTCTCCGTGCAGGCGCAGGTCCTCAACCTGCTCGCCGACATCCGGGCACAGACCGGCGTCGGCTACCTGTTCATCACCCACGACCTCGGCGTCGTCCGCTGCGTCACCGACGACGTCATCGTCATGCGCCACGGCAGGATCGTCGAGTCAGGGCCCACCGCCGAGGTCCTGGCCACGCCCCAACACCCCTATACCCGGCTGCTGCTGGACTCCGTGCCCCGACCGGGCTGGGACCCCCGGCAGCTGGCCGCCGCCAGGCGCGCACTCTCGCTCACCACCAACCGTGGTAACTCCACGGATAGTTGACTGGAGGTCAGCAATGAACGACACCCTTGAGCCCCGGCCGCGTGCCGGGGTCGGACGACGCGGATTCCTGACGGCCGCGGGCCTCGCCGCGGCCGCTGCCGCCGTCGCCGCCGCGACCGGCGGCCGGGCGGTGGCAGCCGCAGGCCAGCCGGCCCGCGCAACGGCCACGACGGGCCACTCCGTACCGCTGGACAGCGATCCCCACACCCGGACCTGGATGGCGTGGCCGGACAGCACCAGCATCTGGCGCAGGCAGCTCAGCGGCGTCCAGTCGAACATCGCGCTCGTCGCCAGGACCATCGCGAAGTACGAGCCGGTCACCATGTGTGCGAACCCGGCGAGCGTCGCCAAGGCCCGCTCCATGTGCGGCGCGGGCGTCACGGTCATCGGCTCGATCCCGGTCGACGACTGCTGGATGCGCGACACCGGCCCGATCTTCCGCACCGACGGAGCGGGCGGTCTCGACGCCGTCGGCCTCAACTTCAACGGCTGGGGCGGCAAGCAGACCCACACCAACGACGCGCTGGTGGCCCAGCGCGTCGCGGCCTACCTCGGCATCCCCTTCACCGCCGCCGGTCTCGTCGGCGAGGGAGGCGCCATCGAGACCGATGCGGCCGGCACCCTGATGGCCACCCGGAGCAGCATCGTCAACACCAACCGCAACCCCACCCTGTCGCAGGCCCAGCTCGAAGCCGCCATGTGCGCGGCCTACGGCGCCTCCACGGTGATCTGGTTCCCCGGCATCTCGGGCCAGGACATCACCGACGACCACGTCGACGCCACCTCCCGCTTCCTCGGCGCCGGGACCGCCGCCGTCCAGATCCCGCTGCCCACCGACACCGACATCTGGTCCGACGACGAGCGCCGGCAGCTCCAGATCCTCTCCAGCTCCACCAACGCGCTGGGAGCCCCGATCGCGGTCAGCCAGATCCAGGGCCCCGACTACAACCTCATCCGCTCGACGAACCCCAACTTCGTGGGCTCCTACGCCAACTACTACCTCTGCAACGGCGCCGTGATCTCGGCCCAGTTCGGCGACACCAACGCCGACGCCGCCGCCGGCGCGACCCTGGCCCAGCTCTTCCCGGACCGCACGATCGAACAGCTCGACATCGACTACATCGGAGCGGGCGGCGGCGGCATCCACTGCGTCACCCAGCAACAACCCGTTCCGTAACGCGACGAGCGGGGCGGCCGGTGCTGCCGGCGAGGTGAGTCGGGTTGTCCGAGCGATCGGCGGGTGCGGACAGCACCCGCCGATCGCGAGACCCGTCGGCCCGCACTCCGGTGGGCCGACCGCCGTTCACGCGCGAGTCAGTTGTCGCCGGGCCGGTTGCCGCGCGGCAGCCGGTTCAGGTCGAACGACCAGATGCCGCGTCCGTGGGTGGCCGCGTAGAGGTCGCCGTCCGGGCCGATCCGCAGCTCCAGCACCGCCGTGGTCGGCAGGTCCTTGCCGAGCACCTTCCAGTCGGTGGCGCCGGGGGCGCGGTAGAAGGCGGCCAGGTCCGTGCCGAGCGCCAGGCCGCCGCCGGGCACGATCCGGATGCTGTCGGCCGGGACGTCGGGCAGGTTGGCCGAGATGTCGGTCCACGTGGCGCCGCCGTCACGCGACTCGAAGACGTGACCGATGCCCGCGCCGGGGCCCTCGGTCCAACTCCGGGAGAAGCCGCTGATGGTGACGTAGACGTGGCTCGCGTCGGCCGGGTCGACGTCGAAGCCGGAGATGTACCGGTTGGGGATGGTGCCGTCGACGGGCAGGTTCAGCTGGTGCCAGCCGGTGCCGTCCGCGTTGCCGGTCGCGATGCCGCGGGTGAAGCCCTGGTTGTTGCAGGGCCCGCACCAGCCGGCGTAGACGGTGCCGCCGGAGGCGACGACGGCGGTGGCCAGGTGGCCGGCGCCCAGGTCGTAGGCGCTGGTCCAGTCGCTGGTGCTGCGGATCGCGTAGCCCTTGTTCTGCACCCAGACGTGCTGGCCGCCGGCGACCCAGGTGTCGGGGTTCTTGGCGTCGGCGGCGATCGGGGCGATGAAGCGCGCGGCGCCGGTGGCCTTGTCGGGCGGGGCGACCTCGTACTCGGTGGCCTTGGTCGGGTCGGTGGTCCAGGCGCCGTTGTTGACGCCGCAGTCCTGGGTGACCCACATGTCCAGGTTGGTGTACTCCTGGGCGATGTTGCAGCCGTTGTTCGGGTCGACGATGGTGTCGCCGCCGTCGCCGCCGAAGTTGGATCCCATCACCTTGTCGCCGGCGCGCAGGACGGACTGGCCGTTGTCCTGCAGGCCGCCGCTGACGATGACGCCGTGGCCGGCCGGGTCCTTGCCGACGCCCACCGAGTAGTACTGCAGGGTGTCGATGGTGCCGTCGTTGAGCGAGGTCCAGTCGGTGGCGTGGCCGGAGGCGTCGACCGCGCCGTTCAGCGGGCGGCGGTAGATGCCGCCGTCGTTGCCGACGTAGACCGACGTCTTGCCGTGGTAGCTGCCGACCGCGACCGCGTGCTGGTCGGAGTGGGTGGTCTGGGAGCAGTCACCGGTCTGCTTGGTCGGGTCGATGCCCCAGCACGGGAAGCCGAAGTTCCAGTACGGGCCGGGGGTGTTCCAGCTGGTGCCGCCGTTGGTGGTCTCGAAGACCTCCTCCAGGCCGGCGTACAGATGGTCCGGGTTGTTCGGGTCGACCTGGAGGAACTGGTTGTACCAGGACTGGATACCGGGCTGGTAGCCGGCGCCCTGCAGCGCCGAGCCGGAGCCCATCAGCTTGTTCTTGTCCGCGATCAGCGTCCACGGACCCAGCGGTGAGCCGGACTTGGAGACGTAGATGCCCTGCAGACCGCTGTCCGGGTTGGTGTTCAGCAGGTTCGGCGACTCGTCGATCGCGTAGTAGCGCGAGCCGTCCGTGGAACGGGCGAAGGTCACGTTGCCGACGTCGGCCGCGTCGCTCGGCAGGTCGCCCAGCGAGCTGACGCGCTGCCAGCTGCCGTCCGGTGCCTTGCTGTAGAAGCCGTTGTAGGTGTCACCGCTGCGCCAGCCGACCGCGAGGACGACCTTGGAGGGGTCCTTGGGGTCGATCGCGATGTCATTGGCGATGTTCTTGTACGGCGCGCTCGGGTCCGAGGCCATCGAACCGCCGGGCAGGTAGTCCGGGTTCGGGGCGAACTCCAGCGTCCACGGGCCCGACAGCGTGGTGGTGGAGTGGCTCCAGACACCGCGACTGGTCGCCGCCCAGACCTTGTCACCGGCGAAGCGCAGCGCGTGGATGGTGGTGCTCTCCAACTCCGCACCGCCGACCCGGTCGCCGGGCTGGAACTCGCCGTGCTTGGGGTCGGACAGCACGTACACGCCGGTGCCGACGAAGGAGGTGGCGCCGGTGTTGGACTCGCCGGTGGCGTACCAGAGCCGCCCGCCACCGTCGAGGCCGAGCGCGCCGGTGGAGAGCGAGGGCAGCTTGTTCGAGATGGGCTGCCACTGGCCGCCGCCGGTGCGCGAGCGGAACACGCCGCCGTTGGCGCCGCCCGCGTAGACGTAGCCGTCGTCGTCGGCGGCTATGCCGGTGATCCGGCCGGTGACGTCGCCGGCGCCGCCGCTCGAGTTGGAGTTGACGTCGCGGTAGCGCGGATCGTCCGAGTTGTACGGCTTGTTGGTGACCTGGTCCCAGGAACCGGAGGTGTGGTCCAGGGACTGCAGCTGGGACCACGCGGCGCCGTACGCGCCGGGCGCCACGACGCCGGGCGCGGTGCGGGCCTCGGTGTACTGGGCGGTCGACTCGGCCGAGTTGAAGGCGTCGTCGTCCCCGCCGTCGCCGCCCGGTGTCGCCGCGTTCGCGGTGGCGAGGGAGTTGGCGTGATGACCGGACGCGGCCTGCTGGGCGTGCGCTGCGCCGACCGCTGCCAGGTGGCGGACGTTCCACGGCACGGCGCTGTTCGCGGGTGCCGCGGCGGCCTGGGTGACGGCGAGTCCGAGAGCGGTGAATGTGACGGCGCAGATCATGAGCCGTCGTTGATGCCTGATGGGCACCTGGTGCTCCTCCCCATGTACTGCCGGGCGCGCGCGGTGTCGGACGCCTCGGCGAAGCATCAAGCAGCCTCCCGGGTGCGGCTGTTGGAGGGGAAGGGAAGATCAGGTTGCGAAACCATAAAGATCACCACCCGGCCGGGGCCTCGTCCAAGGCGCCCGCCGGTCCACGGCGGCGTCACGGCGAGCTACGAGGTCGCGGCCGGGTGGGACGGTGCGGCGGTGCCACGATGCACCGGGTCGACCGGGTTCTCGACGCCCCCGGACCCGGGGGCGGTCGCGGTGGGTGCCGTGGTCGTGGGTCGCGTGGTCGTGGGGGAGAGCGTGTGCTCGGGGGCGGACGGTGTGACCGGAGTTCGGGGCGGGCTCGTCGGGGTGGCCGCCCAGGTCGCCCCCGCCGACGACGGTGACGTGCTCGCAGTAGCAGGCGCCGACGACCGACCCCCGCCGCTGGAACCGCAGGCCGACAGCGACGCGATGATCGCCGCGCCGGCGACAAGGGCCTGCGCCCGCCTCTTCATCTGACGACTCTCCGAGTTCCGTCCGGGCCGCCCGATCCGGGCATCGGCGACTTGGACGATACGGGCCGGGGGTTGGTTCCCGCATCCCGCGACGGTGGTCGTGGGGTGCGGAGGAACCTGGCAAACCACCCTCGCGCACCGGGAGTTGTCGGGTCGCCAAGCAGCCGGATCCCGCCCGAATCGACGGGGAGCGGGGGAGGTCTGCTGCTGCGGCGATCGCAGGGGCCCCGCCGGTCAAGGTTTGGTAATGATTGTCATCTCGGGGTCGCTGTCAGTAGAGATGAAAACCATTTCTATCTAGGGTGAGGGTCGTCCACCGGAACTGGGCCCCGCCGCGTCCGCGGCCGGGTCCGCATGCGAGGAGTAACCCGTCATGAGCGCCGCCCTGCCCAGCAAGGTCCGCCGTCAGCCGCTCAGATTCCTGCTCGGCGCCGCCGCCGTCGCGGCGCTCGCGGCCACCAGTGCTTGCTCCACCACGTCGAACGCCGCCTCGGGCGGATCCTCGGCCGGCGGCTCGAAGGTGATCCAGGTGGTGGCGGCGGAGAACTTCTGGGGCAGCATCGCCACCCAACTCGGTGGCTCGCACGTGAAGGTGTCGAGCATCATCACCAACCCGGACACCGACCCGCACTCCTACGAGCCGACCGCCGCCGACGGCCGCACGATCGCGGGCGCCGACTACGCGATCACCAACGGGATCGGCTATGACGCTTGGTCGGACAAGCTGCTGGCCGCGAACCCGGCGCCGAACCGGACCGCGTTGAAGGTCGGCGACCTGGTGGGGAAGAAGGAGGGCGACAACCCGCACCAGTGGTACTCGCACGACAGCGTGTACAAGGTGATCGACCAGATCACCGCCGACTACAAGAAGATGGACCCGGCCGACGCGGCGTACTTCGACTCCCAGAAGCAGTCCTTCGAGACGCAGACGCTGGCGCAGTACAACCAGTTGGAGTCGGACATCAAGGCGAAGTACGCGGACACCCCGATCGGCGCCTCCGAGTCGATCGTGACGCCGCTGGCCGAGAGCGTGGGCCTGAAGATGCTCACCCCCGAGACCTTCCTGGACGCGGAGAGCGAGGGCACCGACCCGACCGCGGCCGACAAGTCGACCATCGACCAGCAGATCGCGACCAAGGCGATCAAGATCTACGTGTACAACACCCAGAACTCCAACCCCGATGTCGTGGCCCAGGTCAACGCGGCCAAGGCGCAGGGCATCCCGGTGGCCGAGGTCACCGAGACCCTCGCGCCGGCCAGCAGCACCTTCCAGGACTGGCAGACCAAGGAGTTGCAGGGCATCGCGGACGCACTGAAGCAGGCGACGGGCAAGTGAGCATCCACCCGACCGAAGCGGTCCGAACGGACCTGGAGCACGCCGGAACCGGCGAGCGGCCGGTGCTGTCGTTGCGTGGCGCGGCCGTGCGGGTGGGCGGGCGGACCCTGTGGTCGGGTGTGGATCTGACCGTGGGGGCGGCGGAGTTCACCGCCGTCCTCGGCCCCAACGGGGTCGGCAAGTCCACGCTGGTGAAGGTGCTGCTGGGGGTGCTGCCGGCGGCGGCCGGCGAGGTGCGGGTGCTGGGTGGGCCGCCCGGCGCGCTCGTCCGGCCCGTCCACGAGCGCGAACTGCCGGAGCCGGTCACCGCGCTGGCCTGGGCCGGCCCGGGCCTGCTGCTGCTCGCCGACCACGAAGGGCGGGTGGAGGCGTGGCCGCTGCCGCGTGGCCCGGTCCGCTGACGCTGCGCCCCGGCCACCGGCCCCGCACGCCGGTCGTCGTCGGGGTGCTGCTGCGGCAGCGCCCGCCGTCTTGACATTCCTTTAACTCCCGCTTGGCACAACCTCCCTGACGCTGCGTTAAAGTCGTGCGATGGCCATCGCATTGCGCGGTGACAAGGGGGAACGATGTCGGATTTCACAGTTGACGTGAACGCGCTTGCCCAGCTGTCGAAGGACTTGCAGGGTTGCGCCGACGAGCTCGACCACGGGCTGAAAGCCCTGCACGACGCAGGCGCCGCCGGGCTCGGTTTCGACTTCCTGGACGGCTCGTGCAAGCACTTCCAGGACAAGTGGGAGTACGGCCTCAAGAAGGTCCAGGAGTGCGTCAAGACGCTGCACGAAGGGCTGGACCAGGCGCAGCAGAACTACGCGCAGACCGAGCAGGGCCTGGCCACCGAATTCGGGGCGGGCACCTCGTGAGCGAGCAGCGGAGCTGGGCCGGCCTGGGCTTCAACCCGGCGCCCGGCGACCAGGGCGTGGTGACCGGACTCAGCAGCAACCTGCGCCAGGTGGCCGGCCACCTGGTCTCCGTGCACGCCACCTTGACCAGGATCGCGGCAGGGCAGGACGAGTGGACCGGGCAGGCGGCCCAGGCGTTCGGGGGCCACCTCGGCAAGCTGCCCGGCTACCTCCAGGACGCGTCCGACTCCATCACCGAGGCGTACCAGGAACTCGACAAGTGGTACCAGTCGCTGGCGGCGAACCAGCCGCGCGCGGCCTCGCTGGACGACCAGGCGGCGGCCGCCCGCAGCACACTGGCCGAGGCCGAGACGGAGCATCAGGGCGCGGCGGCCGCACCCGACCTGCAACTCGCCGGTCAGCGGTTCCCGGACCAGGCCTCGCAGACCGCCGCCCAGAATCGGTACAACGCCGCCAAGGCGCAGCTCGACGCCGCCTCGGCGAAGATCCAGAGCGCCTCCGAGACCGTCGACTACTACGTCGGGCAGGGTCACGACCTGGGCGGCGCACACGAGGCGGACGCCCGGAACGCGGCCGCCCGCATCAGGTCGGCGGCCGACAGCAAGGCCCCGCCGGAGCCCGGGCTGTTCCAGCGGATCGGGCACTGGCTCAACCAGCACGGAGCCGACCTGCTGAGCGTGGCCGCCGCGCTGACCGGAGTGGTGGCGATCTTCTGCCCGGCGCTCGCCATCGTCGCGATCGGGCTCAGCGTGCTCGCGGCCGGTGCGCACGCCCGTCAGTACGGACTGAGCGGGCTGTGGCCCCCGAACGCCAAGAACATCGGCAATGACCTCACCCTCGCCGGCGACCTGCTCGGCGCGGTGCCCGGGGTCGGCATCGCGGTGAAGGGGTCGCGGGTGGGCCTGAAGGCCGCGGAGGGTGCGCGGGCGGCGGACGGTCTGCTGGGCGCGGCCAAGGTCGGGCTCAAGACCGGAGCCAAGGAGGCCAACGCGCTGGCCCGTGGCATCGACCCGGCGACCCCGCTGCTCAGCAAGCCCGCCGAGTGGGCCGCGGTGAAGATGGGCGTCGCCCCGGAGAAGGCATGGGACATCGCCGACCGCGTGCAGGCGGGCATCACCACCGGGCTGACCGTGCCGACCATCTACTCGCTCGGCGTGGACAACCAGGGCCCGGGCCTGGCCAACGGCGTCAACTACACCACCGGCGCGGGCAACGCGATCGGCGGCATCGGCAGTGCCTCCGGGATCAAGACGAAGCGGGTCCAGGGCACCGTCGGCACGCTGCTGACCCTCGGCAACCTGGTGGGCATCGGCGTCTGGATGGGCCGGTGAACGCCGGCCCCGCGCCGACGCTCTGGTTCGAGGCACCGATCGGCTTCACCGAACTGCCGCTGGACGCCGACCCGGCGGAGCGGACCACCCAGGTGCTGGAGGGGCTGGACGCCTTCTACCCGCAGGCCACGGCCGAGCAGAAACTCAGCGCCGCGCTGAGCGGCGAGGCCGGGCTGCGGGAGCAGTTGGCGCAGGGCCTGGTCTACGGGGCGAGTTGCCGCTACCACGCCGAGGACGGCCGGGCGATCCACGGCCTGTTCCAGCTCTACGTGCGTGCCGAGGCGGTCGGCGAGCCGCTCACCTTCGCCCAGCGCAACGCCGGTCCACTGGCCGCCGCCCACCCGCAGGCCGAGGTCGGAGTGCTCGGCCTGCCCTGCGGTCGGGCGCTGGTGACCACCGAGGACAGCGTGGTGCCGGTGCCCGGCCGGACCTTCGGCATCGCCGAGGACGGCACGGCGACGGTGCGTCAGATCCAGGCGCTGCTCGCCCACCCGGGCGCCCAGCACCTGGTCGCGGCGGTCTTCAGCACCGAGGATCTCGGGTACTGGGAGGAGTGGCTGCCGCTCGTCGCGTCGGCACTGAGCGGGCTCTCGTTCTACCCGCCGCAGGAGCAGGCGGTCGGCGGCGGTGTGAGCGACCGGATCCGGGAGGCCTTCGGGTGAGCACGCAGAGGGTGGCCGAGACCGCAGCGGTGCCGCGCCGGGCGGTGCGCAGCGGATGGCTGACGGTCCTCTACACCGCCGGGGCGGGGCTGCTCTCGCTCGGCGGCCTGTTCGGGCTGATCCTCGGCGAGGTGTACCTGAACGCCTGGGCGCTGACCGGCCTTGCGTTCTGCTACGCGCTGGTGACCGCCGTCGTCTTCCTCTTCGTGGCCGGCATCGACATCGGCTGCCAGGCGGCGGTCGCGGTGTGGGTGCTGGCCGGCCTCGCCTGGCTCCCCGGGGCCTCCGCCGCCGTGCAACTCCCGCTCGTCCTGCACGGCCGCACCACCGACGCCGTGGTGGTCTCCGTGGAGCACACCGTGGTCGACCGGGACCAGCGTTGGTACTCCACACTGCGCCGGCCCGACGGCGCTCCGGTCCCGGGCCCGCGCCTGCTGGACCGCGACAACCGGTTGCACCCGGGCGACACCGTCCGCGTGGTCTTCGACCCGGACGGTGTGGTCGGCCCCCGCCGCCCCGGCGACATCCACCCGGCCAGGGACGCCGGCTGGTCGATCGGCTTCGCCGCGCTGCTGCTGGGCGCGGTGGGGTGGGCCGGCTGGTACGGGCACCGCGAACGGGAACACCCCCGTCGAACTACAGCTCCAGGCCCAGCCGGAAGGCCTGGTAGGGGATACGACGCTCCCACGGCTCCCAGTGAGCCGTCCGCTCCGGCGTGATCATGTGTCCGATCGGGCCCGCGATGCACAGCCCGCCGAGGTCCTCCTGCCGCACGGCGGCGCGGATCACCAGATCGGCGAGCTGTTGGCCGTTGCCGGTGACGTCGACATCCCACGTACCGGCGCTCAGGCCGTCCCGGACTGCCTGCACGGCCGCGGGCGTCCCGTTGCGGGACACCATGGCCACTTCGCCCAGCCGTCCGGTCTCCCTGAGGGCCGCGACGGCGCCCAGCATGGTCTCGTCGTTGTACGGGATGAGTCCGTCGAGTCGGGGGAAGTCGGCCAGCACGTTGAGTGCCTTCTGCCGGCCGCCCTCGGCCACGTCGGTGACGTTCTTGTACCGGGCGTCCTCGGGATCGTTCACCAGGTGCAGGCCCGCCAGGCGCAGTCCGCGCTGGAGGCCCAGGACCAACTCGTCGTCGTCCACGGAGCCGGGGCCGCCGATCATGGCTACGTCCGCTCCGGTCGGCAGCAGGGTGGCGAGATGCTCGGCCATGTAGACGCCGTGGTTGAAGTTGGGATAGACGATGGACGCGGAAACGGGATAGTGCGGGCGCTCCAAGGTGATGACGGGGATGCCCTGCCGCATCGCGGCCGCCGCCCCCACTGCTGCGGAGTCGGGGGTGACCACCCAGACCACCATCGCGTCCACCCCCGCCTCGACCCCGGCCAGCATCGCGGCGTCGGCTGTGCCCGGCCAGTCCTTGTCGCGGAAGTCGGCGCAGATCACCCGCAGTTCGATGCCGTGCTCGGCGAGCCGGCTCTGCAGACCCTGGCCGACCGCGTCGACGGCCGGGTTCGCGCCGTACTCCATCGGACTGACGTACAGGACGCGCATGGTGGTCGATCTCCCTGGTCTCGGACCGGTGACGGTGAGTCATGCTCTGTGCCCGCGCGAGGTTCCCGGTGCGCCTGGTCCTGGTGCGCCTGGTCCCGGTGCGCCTGGTCCTGGTGCGCCTGGGTCCCGCCGCGCCGCCGCGCCGGGACTCACCAGCGCGGCGGCTTTGCGTTGGACCTACTCCTCGTGCGTCCGGTAGGAGACGCTCTGCAGGACCTCCTGGGTGATCTGCGCGAGCGGCGTGGTGGCCGCGTCCTCGGTGAGCAGTTCCTCGGCGCTGGGCAGGGCTGAGGGGTCGATGTCGGTGAACATGTCGGGCTCTCCTCTACTCTCGGGTGTCTGCTGGTGCGGATTCATCAATCGCGCGTCGATTGCCGACGGCGGAGTGATGGTCAGGGGCCAGTTCCAGGTGCACCCACTCCGGTCCCCACATCACGGGTACGGCTGGGCGGCGGCGGAACACCGGGTGCGGTTCGGCCAGGCGCGCGTGGAACTCCGGGGCGGCCAGGACGCCGCAGATCTCCTCGGTGATGGCGGTGGCCAGATGGTTGCCGAGGCAGATGTGCGAGCCGACTCCGAAGACCAGTTCTCTTCCCTGGCGGGGACGTTCGTGGTCGAAAACGTCGGGCTCCGGAAAGCGCCTGGGATCACGGCTGGCACGCAGGACCACGGTGCGCACGAACTGGCCGCGCCGAATGGTCTCGCCGTTGATCACGACATCCCGGGTCGCGCGCCGAAGAGCCGTCTCCACCGCGGGACACGCGAAGCGCAGGGTCTCCCGCACCACCTTCGCGAGCTCCCGCCCGTCCTGGCGAGCCCGTTCCAGGACGGTGGCGTCGCGGAACAGGTAGTACGCCGCGGCGGCGATGAGGTGGGTGGTCGTGTAGACGCCGGCCGTGTAGAGCGCGCGGGCATTGGCTGAGATCTCCTGCTCGGAGAGCCCCTCGCCGTGTCTGCGGCGCTCCAGCGCACGGGCCAGCACGCTCCCGGCGGGCACCGCGCGGGCATCCGCCACCACCTCGCCGATGAGGCGGTCGATCGAGGTGACGGCCGCCACGACTTCGGCCAGCAGGCCGTCCGACCACTGCGGCGTTCCGAAAGCGCCTGCCCTGACCGTGACATCCGCCCACCGGCCGAACTCGGCACGTGCGTCCGGTGGGATGCCCACGACCTCGGCCATCACCTCGCGGAGGACCGGCTTGCCGATGTCCTCGATGACCTCCGCCCGCCCGGCGGGCAGGCAGCCGGTGAACGACTCCTCGGCCACCTTGCGGATGGAGGGGCGCCAGGCTTCGACGGACTCCCGGGTGAAGGCATCACGCAGCTCATGCCGTAGCCGGCGATGGGCCTGCCCGCTGTTGTAGAGCGGGATGTGCCTGGCCTGCTCCCACAGTGGTTCCAGCGCCGTACGCTCTGCCACGCTCCCAAGGCCACGGGGCAGCGGAAGGAGCGGAACCTCCAGCGCGCCGCTGCGCATGACCGCCACTGCCTCCGCGTACCCCTCGACCACCCAGCAGTCCAACGAATCGCTGAAGTGCATCCCCGCACCTGGCCGACCTGCCGCTGCGAACTGCCCGGTCACCGGGCAGTTCGGCGAGGAGACCGTGGGCTGCCCGTCGGCCACTCCTGCGGCAGGGCCGCTGCGGAGGGAGTTGTCAGCCGTGCGGTCAGCCACTCTGTCAGCCACGGGAACGACCACCTTCCGCTGCGTCGCCCTCGAGTTCCGGCGAGCCATGCTCGAAGCAGTGCTGAGTTGGAGGGGCTCCGGCCAGCCAATTGATGCTGGATGTAAGCCAAGTGGAGGATGGATCACAATGATCCGGCTCTACTGACGGCGTGTCAATGCTCGTCTGAGCTCGGCTGTTGATCTCGATCCTGCATGATGGCCCGCCGGATTCCGGCGGTCGTATCAAAGGGGTGCTGTCATCATCGCGGGCGTAGGTGGCGAGCTGAACCGCCAAGCTCACACGTCTGCTCTCGCGAGCAGGAGAGCTGGGGGAGTCCGAGCGCTGCTTTCAGCACCACGTGGTGAATAGGTGACACCTCAACATGTGCGCGATCGCACAGTCCACCCACCAGACGAGGCTGTCCCCCCTCGGCGCTCGGCCCGGCCGCCCTCTGCGGGCAGGCCGAGCACCGGGCGGACTGCCGGGATCAGGAGCCGTACACCTCCGTCATCTCGGTGACGGTGTTGTGCGAGTCGATCACGACGTCGAAGAAGTTCTGGCCCGCGCAGAAGTAGCCGGTCGGCAGCTTCGCGCCGTCGAGCTGGCCGCCGTTCGGGTCGGCGCATGCCTTGACGTGGGCGATTCCGGTGTAGCGGTCGCCGTTCTTGGCGACGACGGTCTTCGGGCCGTCCTTGGCGATGATGGTGATCTTCGCGTCCAGGGAAAGGCCGTAGGTCTTCAGAGTGTCACCGTGCGAGTAGGCGGCACCCTCGTTCATCGTCGGGTCGCAGTGTGCCTGCGCGTCCGCGGCGACCACGTTGTTCATGGCTCCTTCGAGATGGTCGACCCAGATGTACTTGTGCCCCGGGGCGAGCGTTGGGCAGTCACCCTTGCCACCACCCTTGCTGCTCGTGGGGGCCGCGGACTTGCCGGCACCGGAGGTCGGAGCGGCGGCCGGCTTGCTCGCCGCGGCCGGGCTCGACGCGCCTGCGTTGGCGGTGGTCGTGTCGTCCGGGCCGCAGGCGGTCAGCGCGAGCGCGGCGGAGACGAGCAGGGCAGCGCTGAGGACATGGCGCATGGAAATGATGAAACCCCCGTACAGAGGCCGGCGCCGCCGGCCAGGTGAACCGAAACCGGAACGGACCGTGGGCATCAGCTGCCAGGCGGTCGTTCGGCCGGAAGTGTATAGGCTGGTGGGGACACGAGTTGACTGCCGGTCATCTGACGCGGCGACGGTTCGCGCAGCGCGTCACCGTCTCGGGGGGTCCTCGCGGACGGGGGTCTGCGCGACGGCAAGCCGCACGCTCTTGGAGTTCCCTGCTTCCGACATGACGTCTCCTGATGGAGTCGGACGGAAGTACCGGAGGGCGGACGTGTAGGACTCGCCGGTCTTGGCGGCGCGGGCGCGCACCTGGCGCTTGACGTTCCTATGGGCTGTCATCGCGGCCTTCCACGCCCTGAGCGACCGTTCCCCAGCAACCTCGCCCGAGGCGATCGGGCTGCGACAACGGCCTGAGACGCTAGTCCCTTTGCCTCCGACGGGAGACCGTGCTGGGGACGGTCGCGGGAGGTTCGGCGTAGGCCACGCAGTCCGTCGTGCCGCCGCCCACGGACTCCGTCAACCACCGCCGCCCGCTCACTGATCGCCCGCACCCACTGACCGACATCGGCACCACCCGGCTACAGCGCGAGCATCGCCGCGGCGACTTCATCGGCGGCCGCGTCGGGGATCACGGTCGCGGCCTGTTCGAGCACCAGCAGCCGCGCACCGGGGATCTCGCGCGCGAGCGCCTCGCCGTTGCCGACCGGGAAGAACCGGTTGTGACGACCGTGCACCACGAGCGCCGGCATCGCGAACTCGGGCAGGCGCTCGCGCCACCGCGGCTCGCAGTCGAGCTTGGAGAACACCATGCCCAGCTGGTTGGCCATCTGGACCGCGGGCTCCGTGCCCGGCGTGCGGTCGAAGACGCGCTCGGCGGTCGCGCGTGCCGCAGCGGGATCGTCGCCGAGGATCTCCGCCCTGGCGGCGGCGAACTCCGCCACGGCAGCGCGGTCGGACCAGTCGGGCGTCGGGAGCGCGAACCGCCGCTTCATGGCCGCCATGTCGTGGTCGGGCAGATCGTCGTCGACCGGGCCGGGGGCGACGGGCCGCGTCCCGGCGAGGGTGAGCGCCGAGAACACGTCCGGATGGTCGAGCGCGGCGACCTGGGCGACCATCCCACCGACGCCGATGCCCGCCAGGTGCGCCGGCCGGTCGGCGAGTCCGCGGGCGAGCGCGGCCGCGTCGTCGGCGAGATCCCGGAGCGTGTACGCGGGCGCCTCGGGGTCGACGGTCGTCGACGCGCCGGAGTCGCGCAGGTCGTAGCGCACGACGTGACGTCCGCCGCGCGCGAGCGCCTCGCAGAGCGCGTCGGGCCACGACAGCATGGTCGTGCCGCCCGCGAGCAGCATGAGCGGCGCCGCCGCATCGCCGAAGTGCTCGACCCCGAGCGTGACGCCTCCGGGTGTGCGGAACGAATGGACCGTCGAGTGCATCGTCAACCTCCCGGGCAGGTGCGTGACCGTGGCCACGCTACCCTGCACCGGCGACGCCGCCCGACGTCCGGCGCTCCACCCTCACCTGCGAAGAGCCAGTACTCCGGGACGGCCGGCCGCACCGAGGCCCGGTCAGGGAATCTCGGTCAGGGAATCTCGGCCCGGGTCGGGCTCGCGGACGGGGTGGGCGACTCGTCCGGCCACACGCAGGAGGAGGTGACGGTGAAGTTGAGCGGCGCGGTGCTGTCGGCTGCCCGGTCCATCGTCACGTTGGTGGAGTCGTCGGGGGAGTGCGTCTGGAGCGTGCTCGCCGATGCGTAGACGAACCGGTAGTGCTTCGCGTCCAGTTCCTTCCGGACAGCCGCAAGGGTCTGCGCGTCGACCGTGAGCCCGACCAGGTTGTAGCCGGTCCCGTACTGCACGGTGCCGTCCGGCTGGGCGTTCGGGTCGACGAGGCACGGCGACGACGAAGTCGCGAGAGTCTGCACCGTCTGCGGCTTCACCGGCAGCGAGGCGATCACCTCCTGGGCCACGGCGGCACTGCGTGCCCGTGCCTGAGCCGCCGTCAGCTTCGGTTTGGCCGTTCCGCCCTGACCACAGCCGCTCAACGCAGCCACCAGGCCCAGCCCGACAAGCACCCGCACCGACAGTCGGCCTCCGATCTCCCGGCTCCGGCGACTCACGGCTGTCCTCCCGTCGTGGCGGTCGTCCTCGGGGTGGAGCACGAACGTGTGGTGGGGCCCGCCGGGGACGTAGACGTTCGCCGGGGCGTCGGGCTCGGCGGCGTAGGTGCCGCGGGGCATGGTGACACCAGGCAGTCCGCATGCGCGGCAGACGAAGACGGTCACCTAGCCGCCTCCCCGGACACGCTCGTGGCCCGGAACTCGTGGACGACCTCGATCTTGCCGATGATGTGCCGGTTGAACTCCTCCAGTTCCTCGGCTGGTATCCACAGTTCGAGGATCGTCTCGCCGCCCGCCTGCTGGACGGGGTAGCGCGCGACGAAGTTCGCGTCCACCTGGAAGCGTGTCACGTAGCCGACGCCGTGGGCGGGTACGTTCCAGCCGTGCGCGATGCGGATCGCGTAATCCTCGTTGAGTACGGGATAGAAGATCGGCTGCTCGGGCAGCCTGGGCGGCCACGCACGCCACCCGGACGCCTGCACCAGCGCCAACTCCTCTGGCCCTGTCGGACGCCACAACGTCACGACGGACGCGTCCGCGTGCCTGGTCTCCATTTACTGTGGCCCTTCTCCAGCGGTGCCCTGGGGAACTCGGTTATCCGTGCCACCTTATGGATCCCGGTTCCTGGCCGGCGACGGGTTTTCGCAGCTCCTGGGCAGTTGGTACCCCCGCTCGGTGAGGAGCCGGAAGATTTCGGTGGAAGGCCTCGCCCCCTAACAGCGTGGCAGCTGAGCCCGATTCGGACTAACGGCTCGGTCCACGATTGGTGATGGGTGCAGGCGTAGCTCCTTCTCGGGGACAGGGTGTTGCGACGACCACTGGGTTAGCCGAGGGCCCGATGGTGTCGGCGGTACGCGGAAATTCGCTGGTCGCCAGTTGTCGGTGGTGTTCATACTGCCGCAATGGATCCGGTGACTCTTGAGACCGACCGTTTGGTGCTGCGGGCCTTCACATCCGCCGACGTGGATGCGGTGTACGAAGCCTGCCAGGACGAGGACATCCAGTTCTACACCCCGGTACCGGTGCCGTACCGGCGTGCGGACGCGGAGAAGCTCGTCGGCGAGAAGCTGCCCGCTCAGTGGGCCGAGGACAGGGACTACACCCTCGGCGCGTTCCGCAAGGACAGCGGCGCCCTGGTCGGCTCGTACTGCCTGACCCTCCTCAGCCGCGGCGTCTGGGAGCTCGGTTACTGGGCGGTCAAGGAGCAGCGCGGCCAGGGCTTTTCGGTGGAGGCCGCTCGAGCCCTGTGCGACTGGGGCTGGGCCACGCTCGACGTGCACCGCATCGAGTGGTGGGCCATGGCCGGGAACACCGGCTCGCGTGCCGTCGCCGAGAGACTCGGCTTCACGGTCGAAGGGACACTGCGCAATCGCGGCATTGCCAACGACGGCAAGCCGCACGACTGGTGGGTGGGCAGACTGCTGAGGCCCTGATGCTCGGGCCGGTGCTGCGCTGGCTGCGTTAGCTCTTCAGCAGCGACGTTCCCAGCTCAGACAGCTCTGCAGAAGAACGACACCCATTGGTGATCGGCGGGGCAGCCGTGACGTGACGGTGGCCGCACGGGTTCTTCGAGTGTGACCAAGAAGTGGGCCCGTGCGGCCTTGACCCATCCTGCCTTCTGCGGCGTCTCCCGTACACATCTCGGCGATTTGATCGAAGAGTTGGCCGACCCGTGGCTCGCCCGGTGCGAGTCGGCGCTGTACGAGCGGCGTGGTGCCGAGCGGCAGCGAGAGGCCGGTGCCGGGCCCAAGCACGACCTGGTCTTCACCGACCGGCTGCTGGTCACCCTGGTCCACCTGCGCACCGGGCTCCCGCACGCCGCGCTGGCCGAGCTGTACGGCACGGCCCGCTCCACGGTCTCCCGGGCCATCGGCGAGATCCGGCCGCTGCTGGCAGCACGCGGCTTCGCCGTCCCCGACCGCCCCGGCGTCCGGCTGCGGACCCTGGCGGACGTGTTCGCCTATGCGGAGGCCGAAGGGATCCGGCTGCGGATCGACGGCGCCGAGACCCAGGTCCGCCGCCCCAAGGCGAACCGACCTGGACGACGGGCCTTCGTCTCCGGCAAGAAGAAGCAGAACACCATCAAGACCACCACCATCAGCGACGGCCAGGGCCGCCTGCTGTGGTCGGGCGCCGACCGGCCCGGCCGCATGCACGACCAGACCGCGATGCGTACCGAGGGCATCGCCGAGCAGCTCCGGTCCCGTCCGAAGGTGACAGCCGAGGTCGACGAGGGCTACCGGGGCCTGGCCAACGAGTTCCCCGACCAGGTCAGCGCCCCACCGAAGATGCCGAAGGACGAGGCGCCGCTCGGCGAGCAGTATGCGTGGCGGGAGATGCGACGGCGACAGTCCTCGGAGCGGATCTGCGTCGAGCACGCCAACGCCGAGCTGCGGCAGTGGCGCCCGCTCCAGCGCTACACCGGCCGACGCGAGGACTACGCCGAGACCCACCTCGCGATCGCCTCGCTGGTCTCCGACCGCGCAGCCCGCCGGCCGACCCGCAGCAAGCCAAGCACCGAACTCGTGCTCGCCCGACAGGCGGCCTACTGATCACCCACCAGTCGACCCGAGTGGCCAGCACACCCAGACCTCAATCGCGGACCAAGTCGTAACTCGCCACAGGCATGCATCGCTGCCGCCGTCCGGTCCCGTCCGGTCAGCTCGTGCGCAGTGGCTGCCGGTGCAGGAGGTGGTGCATCACGTGCTCCGGGATGGCCGGGTTCGCGGCAGCCGAGGCTGCGGCGGTGGCGTCGTGGAGCAGCGTGGTCAGCGCGCGTGTGGTCAGGCGTGGGTTGCGGGCCGCTGCTTCTCTGATGACCCGGTCGGGGTCGTCCAGCAGGCGGATGACGGATGCCGGTGACAGCCGTGGGTCGCGCAGGGCCCGCGAGCGCACGCCGCGATCGGGGTCGCGGCTGAACTTCTCGACGAGTTCGGCGGTGGCTGCGGGGTCTTCGAGGGCGAGTGCGCGCATGTCGGGGTTGGGGTCGTCGGCGTACCGCAGGGCTTTCTGGCGCGGGAAGTTGGGGTGTTCCGGAACGGCTTGCAGTGACCGCACGGCAGCCGGGAGCGCAGCGCTCCGTGTTCCAACGGGTCCGCGGTTCAGCGGTTCAGCGGCTCGGTGCTCCGCTCCCGGGCTCGGCGGCTGTGGCGCGGTGGCGGAGGCCGTCCATGAGGAGGTCGAGGAGGCGCCCCATCCGGGCCTGGTGCTCCGGTGTTGCGGCGGCGAGTGACAGGCCGCTCAGGCTGAACAGCACGTCGTCCGGCTCCGCGTCGGAGCGCACCACGCCCGCGGCCGCGCCGGCCTGCAGCAGTTCGGTTATCGCGGCAGTCAGCATCGTCCGGCTGTGGGAGAAGGGGTCGCCGCCGGAGGCGATCAGGGCGCGCAGGGCGTCGGCCATGCCGCGCTTGGCCGTCATGTACTGGATGAAGCCGTCCATCCAGGCGCGCAGCGCCTCGTCTGGTGCCCGGGTCGCCAGGAGCTCTCCGGCGGCGTCGCAGAGGTGCACGAGTTCGCTGCGGTAGGCCGCTTCGACCAGCTCCTCGCGGGTGGCGAAGTGGCGGTAGAGGGTGCCGATCCCGACGCCGGCCTGCTTGGCGATCGCGTCGAGCGTCACCTCGGGCCCGTCCTGGGAGAAGGCCTGGACGGCCACTTCGAGCAGTCGGTCGCGGTTGCGCCGCGCGTCGGCGCGCAGCGGCCTGGGTTCGGCGGCGGCCACGGGGGTTCCTCCTTCTGGTCCGGCGTACGGCCGGAGATGGTGGCTCGGTTTCACGGTCGGAGCCCTGCTTGCAAACGGAGCATCCTCCGCTTAGTCTCGAGATATACGGAGGGGCCTCCGGTTTCCACTCTACAGGCCCCCCGCACCCCAGCTCCAGGCCCTCAGCCAGACGGGAAGCGACCATGACCGCCAGCACCCCCACCCCACGCATCACCACTCCCTTCGGCGCCGAGTCCACGGCTGCCGAGGTCATCTCGGGCGTCGACCTGACCGGCCGTCGCGCCGTCGTCACCGGCGGGGCCTCCGGGATCGGCGTCGAAACCGCGCGTGCCCTCGCCTCGGCCGGCGCGCAGGTCACCCTCGCGGTCCGGGACCTGACCGCGGGAGCCCGTGCCGCCGCGGACATCAGCGCGACGACCGACAACCGGGACGTCCACATCGCGCCCCTGGACCTGGCCGACCAGTCCTCCGTCGCGGCGTTCGTCGCCGCCTGGGGCGGACCGCTGGACATCCTGGTCAACAACGCCGGGGTGATGGCCTCCCCGGAACTCCGCACGCCAGAGGGTTGGGAACTCCAGTTCGCCACCAACCACTTGGGGCACTTCGCGCTGGCCACCGGACTGCACGGAGCGCTCGCGCAGGCCGATGGCGCCCGCGTCGTGGCCGTGAGCTCCAGCGCCCACCACCGCTCGCCGGTCGTCTTCGAGGACATCCACTTCCGTGAGCGCCCCTACGAGCCCTGGTCCGCCTACGGCCAGTCCAAGACCGCCAACGTGCTGTTCGCGGTCGAGGCCGCCAAGCGCTGGGCCGCGGACCACATCACCGTCAACGCCCTGATGCCCGGCGGGATCCGCACCAACCTCCAGCGCTACGTCTCCGAGGAAGAACTCGCCCGGCTGCGCAGCCAGGCCGCGGGCGGCGCGGAGCTGAAGTGGAAGACGACCGAGCAGGGCGCCGCGACCTCCGTGCTGCTCGCCGCCTCGCCCCTCGTGGAGGGCGTCACCGGACGCTACTTCGAGGACTGCAACGAGGCCGTCCGCGGCCAGCTCGGCGCTCGCAACGGCGTCGCGGAGTACGCTCTCGACCCTGAGGCGGCCGCGCTGCTCTGGCGGGTGTCGCAGGACACGCTGGGTTCGCGCGACTGACGGGTCGCCGGCTGATGGATCGCCGACTGACGGATCGCCGGCTCATGGGGAGCCAGGCGAGCCGCCGCACCTCAGTCCTGGTCGGACATGGACAGGGCCCCGGTGATCAGGCGGGTGGCGAAGTCGTGGTCGTCGCCGGACATCCGGTTGATCTGATCCGCGAGCAGGACGGCCGTGGCCTCCAGCGGATTCATCTCGGCCTCGGTCCAGTAACCGTACTGCGCGCGCCACAGGTTGGGGCTCAGGTCGGTGCCGGCGGCGATGAGCAGGCCGGCCATGGTGGGGATGACCTCGGGGCGGAAGGTCTTGGGCATCATCCGCATCGTGGCCACGACGGTGGGCACCACGTACTCGATGACGTCCTTTTCGTGCTCCTCGCAGGCCTTCCGGAGCCAGGTCATGAACATGTAGATGAGCGTGCACGCGCCGTCCAGCAGCGCATTGGCCTCCGTGGGGCCCAAGGACGCGGTGAACTGGTCCAGCAGCTGCTGCCGTTCGGGGTCCGTCTCACCCGTGCCGTCGTAGATGGATTTGAGTCGGGAGTCGATCACCATGAGCGCTCCGCTCACATCGCCGACGGAAGCGTATTCGGGGTCACAGGGCGATGACACGGGTCTCCTCCTCAAACGCCCGCAGTGGGCAGCGGGCGGCCTGTTCGTAGAGTAGACCGGCGACCGGATGGGGTCCGGCGAATCCTGATGGAGAACCCTTTGGGGTGACGGCACCGCTCAAACCTCGATGGCACCGACCTCGACGTGCTCGCCCCGTCTTCAGGGTTGAAGACCGAACGCCCGTACCTGGCCGAAGGCCTGGTACGGGCGCCGAACCACGCTGCCGGAAACTCATGGGCAGCGCTCAGCCTCGCGAGGCGACGACGCGAGGCGACGACAGCGTCTGCGCTCAGACCTCCTCGACGTCTGTGAAGAGGAGCCGCACACCGCCGGTCGCCAGCTCGAAGACCTTGGAGACGAACGCCGATGCCTCCTCGGTCGTCACCGCCCGGCTGGCCGCGTCGTAGTCGGCGAAGTACAGGTCGAGCACGCGATAGGCCGGGGTCGCGCTGCCGTCCTCCTTCGGCCAGACCTTCGCGCTCTCGACCCGCTGGACTCCGGGAATCTTCTTCGCCAGCGCGATCTGGTCGTCGTGACCGGCCTCGAAGGCGTCGGCGTTCTGCGGGTTCTCGAAGATTGCGGTGATTTTCGTGGGCATTGTTCTTTTCCTCTCTCCGGTGTTGCGGTCGATGTTCGTCCTATTACTGGGTCTTCCAATTCGCATTGTCAGGAATCGACTTGTCGGGCACCCGGACCTGGATGATGGACGGGCTGCTGGAGTTCTCCAGCGCACCCGCCACGGCCTCGCCCAGCTCCCCGTACGTGCTGACCTCCCATCCCTGGCAACCGAACACCTCCGACAGCCTGCTGTAGTTCCACCGGTGCAGGACGCAGGGCCGGTAGAACGGCTTGTCGGTGTGGAAGACCGATGCGTCGGCGAGCCACTGCTCAACGCCGTAGACGCCGTTGTCGATGACGAAGATGATCGGATTGAGTCCGAAGCGGGTCTGCGTCGACAGGCACTGGGCGGTCATCTGGAAGCCGCCGTCGCCCGAGAAGACCATGACCCGCTGGTCGGGTCTCTTCGCCAGGCAGACACCTGTCGCGGCCGCCGCGCTGTAACCGATCGCCGAGTAGGACGACTGGACGATGAACCCGCTCGGGGCGGGCACATCGAGGAGCAGGCTGCCGAAGTAGTTCATGCTCGCGTCGCTGCCGACGATGGTGTTCCGGTCGATGTACCGCTGCACGTAGTTGTAGAACCCCTGGTACGTGATCACCTCGGTCCCCGCGACAGCCGGCGTGCTCCGGGTCTGCCTCGTCGGCAGTTGCCGCCCGTTGGGCGCGACCTGCTTCGCCGCGAGGATCCCGTCGATCAGGTGCTCCAGCGCGACCTGTCCGCCGAAGTAGGTGCCGAACTTGACCGCGTCCAGCGAGGCGAACGCGGTCTTGTCGTAGTCCGGGTCCCAGCCCAGGCAGTTGATGTCCGTCAGCCATACGCCGAGGGCCAGGACGAAATCGGCCGACGCGACCAGCTCGGTGACGGCCTCCGAGGAGGCCTGGCCGTCGAGCACTCCGGCGAACAGCACATCGTCCTCGGAGAGGACGGCCTTGCTGAGGAGTTCCGTGACGAAGGGGACGTCCAGCTGCCGGATCAGCCGCAGGGCCTTCTCCTGGAGGCCGAGCCGGTCGATCTCCACACCGATCCAGATCAGCGGGTTCTCCGCGCTTTCGAGCTTGGCGCAGATCTTTTCTACCGACTCTTCCAGGCTGGTCGGGTCCGACAGGATCCTGGCCGGCTTCAGCACGCCCCGAGGCGGGTCGCACTCCAAGTCGACCATGTCCTGGAGGAGTTCGAGGTATACCGGGCGCCGTTCACTGATGCACCGGGTCAGTGCGGAATCTATCAGCATCGGTGCGAGGTCGGGACTGTCGATCCGGACGGCGGCGACCGTGATGTGCTCGAACGACTGGAGGTCCGTTTCGCGTCCGCTGATGAAGTGGTGCGCGCTGAACCCGGTCTGCTCGAAGGTCAGGGTCTTCTTGATGCTCGGTGTGCCGTTGATCAGCACGATCGGCACCTTCTCGACGTAAGCGCCGGCGACGGCGTTCACCGCACACAGCGCCCCTGCGGAGTAGGTGACGCAGAGGGCCCCGATGCCCTTCAGTCTCGCGTATCCGTCCGCCGCGTAGCCGGCGTTCACCTCGTTGACTTCTTCGACGATCTCGATGGTGCTCGGTGTGACGTACCGGTTCAACCACTCGATCGAATAGTCACCCGCGATGGAGAACAGGTGCTCCAGGCCCAGCTGGCGGAGCCGGTCCACCAGGTACTGTCCCACCGAGTAGCGCTCGTTCATGGTGACCCCCGTCATCAGTAGTCGCTCGCGCCGCCGAAGAGTCGGGGCAGGTAGATGTCGAAGATGCCCGGACACTTGCGTTCGGGGTACCGCTGGAGCATGAACTCCTTGAAGGCGTCGTCCGCCAGGCCGTTGCCGATGGCCTGCCGAGCGGTCGAGAGGTACTCGATGTTGCGAGCGACTTCGTTCTTGTCGGCCGGCAGGCCGTGGCCCGGCAGGAAAAGCTCGTAGTCCTCCAGCAGCATGTCCCGCAGAACCCGGATCCAGTGGTCCAGGTGCTTCGTCAGATACAGATGGGTTCCGCTGTAGAGCAGGTCCTGGGCGAAATACACGCTCAGCTCGGGAAGCCTGATGGTGAGGTGGTAGTCGATCTCGGTGTCCGTCACCCGGTCGAAGACGTACCTGACCCCGTCGATCATCTCCTCACCCGGGCCGGCGAGTTTCTGGGGGACGACTATCCGGTCCGGCACGAGGTCGCCGAGTTTCCAGTGGTCGCTCCTCGAGTCCTCGCCGTGCTCCTCGATGAAGCTCATGGTCTCGGGCAGCGCGTAGATCGTGACGTCGGCGAACGCGGTCCCCGTGCCGAACCAGTGGTCGGGGTGCCGGTGGGAAAGGTACAGTCTCTCGATCGGCTTGCCAAGGCTGTCCGCGTACTGTCTGAACGCCTTCGCATAAGGCACCAGGAACTGCCCGTCGACGAGCACCAGCTGGTTCTCGGTTTCGATGATGTGCGTGGCGTTCGCGATGTTGTTGTACGCGAAGGACGCGACGAAGGTATGAATGCGGACGTTACCCGCCCGCTTCACGACCATGATGATGGGATCCGACACCTGAGCCAGCATTCGGGGACCTCTCTGCTGTGATGGATCGACGTCAGGCGGACGGGAGCTGTGCCCGCACTTCCTCCAGCGCGGCCGAGGCGACGTCGTAGGCGCTGTCGACGCCGCGCACCGGGTCGTCCTCACCGGGCCGCCAGAAGCGCCGGCGCGCCATGCGCATCGAGCTGTCGAACGGCGGAATCGCGTTGAACACCTCGACCAGGTACGGCCCGTGGTAGACCGGCTCGATCTCCTTCCGGACGATGTCCCACGGGATCCAGCTGTCCCGCACCGCACCTCGGTCGGGTGCGGAGATGTGGACGTAGCAGAGCCGGTCCTGCCGCGCGGCTCGGGCGACGTTGGCCTTGAAGACCGACGGCCCCCGGCTCTCCATCACCACCTGAGCGGTGTCGACCGTCACGCCACCGCACGAGGGCCCGAGGTCGTCGAGGAAGTCCAGCACCTCCGAGACCGTGTTGGGCGGGGGTGTCTCCCAGCTCTTGACGGGCTCGATGGCGAGCTTCACCTGCTGCGCCGAGGCGTACTCCGCGAGCTCCTCGAAGACGGAACGCGCCGCGTGGTAGCGCGACTTCATCCAGTCCTGGAGGGCGTCGCTCCAGATCGGCGCACCGGCGTCCGTGACCGGGAAGACCCCGTAGGGGTAGAGGAACGGCCCCGACATGATCGAGTCGCCGCCCAGGACCCGGGTGATGTCGACCCGCGACTTCAGGTAGGACAGCGCCTGCCTGCGCTGCTCCTCGTAGGGCGACGTCGGGTCGAAGGTCCGGGTGGTCCCGACGTTGGTGGTGAACTTGACCTCCCTCAGCCCCGCCTCGTCGAACGCCTTTTTGAGACCGACGTAGCTCTCGACCTCGATCCGATGGTCGACGGTCGCGGGTTGGGAGGCGATGTGCAGGTCGAAGCCGTCGTAGCCGATGTCGGTCAGGGCCTGCAGATGACTGATCAGAACCTGGGTGTAGTCCGAGTCATGCGGCCGCAGATCGGCCGTGAACATGAAGAAGCTGAAGTAGACGTCCCGGCTGGATGCCGCGTTCATTCCTGGTGTCCTCGCTGTTCTGAGTTCGCTACCAGCCCAGGAGGTCGGCGAGGTAGGCGCGGGCCTTCTTGGCGTACTCGAGCGGGACGGCCTTCTTCGGGTCCTGCTCGGCTTCCACGACGAGCCATCCCTGGTAGTCGGCGTCGGCCAGCACCCCGAGGATGGGCCGGAAGTCGATCGCGCCGTCTCCGGGCACGGTGAAGACGCCGAGTTCGACGCCCTCCTGGAACGACAGGCCTTCGCCTCGCACCCGCCGCACGACCTCGGGCCGAATGCTCTTCATATGGACGTGGCCGATGCGGTCGGCGTGAGCCCGGGCCAGATCCAGCGGATCGTCGCCGGCGAAGGCGATGTGGCCGGTGTCGAGCAGCAGGTGGACCAGGGCCGGATCGGTCGAAGCCATCAGCCGGTCGACGTCGGCCCGGGTCATCACACCTGTGCCCATGTGGTGGTGGTAACTGAGCTTCATCCCAGCCGAGTTGGCGATCTTGCCGAGCTCCTCCAGGCCCGACGTCAGATCGTCCCACTGGGCGTCGGTGAAGACCGGGCGGTTGGCGAACACGTCGACGGGGAGCAGGTGCGACGAAGCTCCGAACTCGGCCACGACCAACTCGGTCCCACCCAGCGCCTTGACCTGGAGCAGCGTCTTCTCGAAGGCGGTGATCGTCTTCTGCCGCATCTTGCCGATCGTGAAGTACGTGCTCGTCCAGGGCTCGGACACCTGCAGGCCGCGGAGATCGAGCGCGGCTCTGAGCACGGCGGCGTCCGAGGGGTACTTGTGCCCGATGCTGCAGCCCTGGAAGCCGGCGAGCGCCATCTCGCTGACGGCCTGTCCGAAGGAGATGCCGGCGTCCATGGTGGGGAAGTCGTCGTTCCACCACAGGGTGCAGCAGACGCCGAGCTTCACCTTGTCCGGGCTGAGGCGGTCACCCAGTTCGGTCATTTGGCTGTCCCCTTCAGGTAGCGGTCCTCGATCCGGGGCGGCTGAGCCCAGGAGCCGTAGCCGGGCGCCTTGGCACCGGGAGGATTGGCCCCGATGGCCGGCCACAGCAGTCCCTCCTGGTAGGAGGCGGCGGTGACCGTGGACGTCTCGGCCGCCGGCTGGGCGCCGTAGCAGTCGGTCCACTCGGCCGGCAGGCCGTACCACGTCCCGGAGTACCAGAGCTTGATCACATTGCGGGCCACCGGGCCGAGGCGGTCGTCGCTGAAGATCCGGTGGCGCAGGGCCCGGTCGAGCAGGGCCCGGTCATGGCCGCCGACGCCGTCGGCCGCATCGGCCCGGGCCGCCCGGTGGGCGTCCAGCAGGGCGGTGACGACCTCGTCGCCGCAGGCGGCCCGCGCCTTGGCCAGGTAGTGGTGGGCCAGACCCGTGCCGAGCAGGTCGGTCTGCTCGAAGGCGGTGAGGTCGACCGACAGGAGGAGGAACTCATCGAACGACTGGACGGTCACCGGGTCACCGCCCGGGTCGTCCCGCCGGCGGTCCGGGCTGCGGCCGGATCGGACCCGACCGGGGTCGGGATCTCGAAGGTGGGAGCGGCGTGCAGGCCGCCGCTGCCCGGCAGGGGGTTGCGGACCAACCGGTTGAACCCGTCGCGCAGGCGGAACATGTACCAGACGGCGTCCAGCAGAAGTGTCGGCCTCCCGTTGAACGCCTTGGTGAGCAGGGCGAGGAAGGCTCCGTATTCGGCGTTGAACTTCCGCGCGGCACCCGCGAGTTCCGATCCCACCGGGTAGTCGGCCAGCCGGGCGCTCACCTTCACCTGGTACACGTCGTCCCAGCTGACGCTGAGCGGCGGCCCCGAGGGCGCGTCGGGATGGTCGCCCACCTGGTAGTAGCGGCCGAGCTGCAACTGCCGGAACCGGTAGTAGTGGGCCAGCTCGCCGTCCGCGTCGTACAGGCCCGAATCGAGGCCCTCGCCCTGAGCGGCGATCAGGCGCAGCGCCCGCCGGGCCGAGTCCAGGTCGCAGACGGTGATCACCTCCCCGCCGCCGGAGTAGAAGTACTCGGGCCCCACCTGCCGGGCCGGATCCCCGCAGAAGAGCCCGGGATCGCCGGCCGCCACCTTCTCGAGCCCTTCGATGATCTCCTCGTAGAACTCGCCGATGCTGTAGAAGCGCATCCCCTCGGCCGTCGGGCTGGAGACCAGGAGCGGCCTGCCGCGGTCCGAAGTGCGCACCAGCCGTGCGCCGGCGCTGGGGGCCTTGCCCGGCCGCTCGATCCTGCAGAACGTCTCCACCGCCTCGGGGGAGAAGGGCCGCAGGTCGACGGTGAAGTCGTCCTCCCCGTCGGGCAGATAGGCCGGGTAGCTCGGCACGAAGCCGGGGAGCGTCAGGTCGGGCGTCCCGCCGATGGCGTTCAGGACGTTGGCGACCAGGGTCAGGTGCAGCATCTCCTCCACCGCGACCACCCGGATGATGTGGGCGGCGTCGGAGTTGGTGGAGGAGTGGATGGAGTAGTACGCGGTCAGGTAGGTGGGGATGGTCGCGTGCTCGAGCGCCATCGCCGAGCGCAGGTAGCTGATCAGGTCGTCACGGTTGTCGATGCTCGACGCGGTCACCGGGCCGCCTCCTGAGCTCGGCCCGGGGCGGCGCCGTTCGAGCTGACGTGGATCGGTGCGGTCTCGGACTCGAGCTGGGCCAGCATGGCCCGAGTGCTGCGCAGGCACAGGGCGGCGATGGTGAGGGTCACGTTCGAGGTGCCCACGGTGGGCATGCTGCCCCCGCCGACCAGGTAGAGGTTCTGGTGGTCCCAGCTGCGCTGATCCGCGTCGACCACCGAGGTCGACGGGTCGCTGCCCATCACGTGGGTGCCGGCGAGATGGTTGCCCCCGCGGATCTCGTACCCCTCGCCGGCGTGGACGGCGTAGCCCCAGAAGTTCGGGTCGTACTCGGTGTGGTCCTCGGCCCCGAGGCGGGCGAAGATCCGCTTCGACAGCTGCCGGGCGTACGCCACCCCCCGCATCGTGTAGTCGGGGATGTCGTAGCTGAGGATGGGCCGCATGTTCCCCAGGCTGTCGGTGACGGCCGGGTCCACCGTGATCCGGTTGCTCGGGTTGGCGGGGACCTCGACCATGAACGCCAACTGCAGCTGGCGGGACACCCGGTCCACCAGGCCTTGGCGGAGCGACTCGCCGTAGCGGCCGCCGGCGTCCACCAGGTCGATCAGGTCGGTCATCGGCGCCCCGCGGGCCCAGCCCCAGCCGTCGTTGTGGATGTCGACGCTGAATGCCGCCTGGCGGCGGCGGAAGCGGCCCCCGCGCAGGTCGGTGATGCCGCCGGTGCAGTTCGTGCCCCGGAACGTGCCGGCCACCTCCGGTAGCAGGGCCCACGCCAGCAGGTAGGCGTGGTCCATGAAGTTGCGCCCCATCAGGCCGCTGGAGCCGCGCAGGCCGGAGGCCAGCATCAGCCGGGGGTTCTCCACCGCGTTGGCCGCCAGGATGAACAGCCGGCCACGGGCCCTCACGGTGGTGAAGCCGGGGCTGTCGGGCCGGTCGTAGCGGCGGTACTCGATCTCGGTCACTCGGCGGGTCCGCTCGTCGACGTGCACCTTGTAGGCCACCGCCTGGGCCACCAGGTCGACCCGGCCGCTCCGCAGGGCCGCGGCGAGGGTCTTGCCCGCGTTGTACTTGGCCTGCACCGGGCAGATGGGCACGCAGTTGTTGTTGCCCTGGCACCGCCCGCCGACCTCGACCTGGTAGGTGCTCACCGCCCCTCGCGGCAGGTAGCCCTTCCCGCCGTCGTAGGCCGGGTTCGGCACCCCGTTGCGCCCCTGGGGGAACGGCCGGACCCGCAACTCTCGTTTCTCCCCGTCGAGTTCGACGGGCATCCCGTCGAGGTCCGCGGCCACCACCTGGTCCAGGTAGGACAGCGGCAGCCCCTTCATGGGGAACACGTAGCCCTCGTCGAAGGTGATCCCGAGGTAGGCCTGGTCCGCCACGTCGGCGGAGACGCCGATCTCGCGTTCGGCCTCGTTGTAGTACGGGGAGAGGTCCTCGTAACCGAGCGGCCAGTCCACCCCTTCGCCGTAGAGCGTGCGCATCCGGAAGTCCTCGGGCAGCATCCGCAGCGTCTTGGCCTCCCAGTGCATGGTGGTGCCGCCGAGGACCCTCGTGTAGGTGGTGTCGGTGGCGAAGGGCCCGCTCTGGACGAGGTAGGCCGAGGCGTCGGGCGCACCCGGGAGGATGCGCCGTGCGTCGGTGCCACGGGGCATGGGGGCGTTGGCGACGACCGGGTAGGGGGCCTGGTTGTCCTTGCCGGTCGCCGAGTAGAAGCGGTCGAGGTAGGCCTCGTAGCCCCGCATGGTGAGGTCCTCGGCCGGGCCCGCTTCGAGTATCAGTACTCGCTTGCCGGCTTCGCTCAGCCGCGAGGCGATGATGGCGCCGGCGATCCCGCCACCGACGATGACGGCGTCGTAGAGAACCTCGGCCGCCGCCGCGGGGTCGGTGCGCTTCGCCGCCCCGTCGGGGAATTTCGCGTACATGGGGCAGTTACTCCTCTGCTGTCCGCGGGATCACACGGCCTCGGCCCGGGCTCGCATGGCGGACAGGTAGGCGGCGAAGCTCCACGTCAGGTTGTGAACACTGCGCTCGAAGCCGGTGGTGCCGTCGAACTGCTCGGAGAGCTCCAAGTTGTCGCTGTGGTAGACGACAGCGCGCACCATGGCGTCACCGGTCGCTGCCAAGGCGGCGGCGGCTGCCGCCGGGGCCGTCGACGCATCGATGCCGGACTGCGCGAAGAAGGGCGCGGACAGGTCGTCCAGGGGCACCTTGCCGCTCGCCTTGATCTCGGCTGCCAGCTTGTAGTGCAGCTCGGCGACGTTGCACGTGGAGAGGGCCCAGGGGTGACCGCCGAGCACCGGGTGCGAGGTGTCACCGTCGTAGACGTCGCCCGGGTAGCGGCCGAACAGCGGCCCGATGCCGAACTCTTCCTTGTCCGCCTTGTTGACCGGGTAGAAGGCGATGCCGCCCTCCTCCCACTGCGAGCGCAGTTGGGCCGCCGTGGCCAGCAGCTTGGTGTCGATGACGGGAACGGCGCCGTAGACGGCCGACTGGACGATGTCGATGTTCGGGTCGTAACCGCTGACCACCGGATTCTGGGGAGACGGCTGGGCCCCACTACCGGGGTCGGCCATCATGCTCACGTACTTGCTCCCGTCCCAGTGGCCTGCCAGGGCCTGGCGCAGCCAGTCGATGGCGGGCCGCAGCCCGACCGGCTTGTCGATCCCGACGATGGTCGAGGCCTGGATCTCCTCGAAACAGCGCAGCTGGGCGGACCGCGCGAAGAAGCTGAACCCGCTGTGCTCCTCCCACAGGTTCGTGGTGGCGTCCTCGTAGACGCCGAGGAGGTAGGCCACGTTCGCGTTCACCAGGTCGAGCGCCCGCTTGCGGGTGTCGAGATCGAGCTGGTCGTAGGCGGCCAGGATGGTGATCGACTGCAGGGCCGGACCGTCGTTCTGCTCGGTCCACGGGCGGGCGTCGCCGGCGATGTTGAAGCAGGCGTGACCCTTGGTCAACGGCGGCTGGGCGTTGGAGTGGCAGAGGTCGGCGAACTGCACGTAGTCGTTGAGCGTCTGCACCGTCCCACCCGGGCGGGTGGGCATGCCGGCCTTGGCCACCTCCATGGCCGTGATGGCCCCGTCGCGCACCCAGTTGAAGACGTAGTCCTCGTCGATGCCGGGGGTGTCGGCCGGGAAGGACGGGGCGGCGATGATGCAGCCCGGCTTCGAGTCCCGGGAAATGTCGCCCGGCGACTGCGGATCGCTGAAGACGAATCCGTCACTGGCGATGTTCCGGAACATGTACGTGTACATGATTGGCACCAGCGACGGCAGATCGAACGCCCCCGGATCAATGGTCCGCTGGACGTTCGTCCGGGCTCGGGAGGTGCCGGCGGGTCGGTTCGTGCGGGCGGGCATGTCGGGCGTGGTGCTGGACTCGGTCATTGCTGAACCCCCGTCATCCTGCGAGTGGACTTGTCGGATCCGATCGGCGCCCCGGTCGCGCGGATCGCAACGCTTGCCCCAGCGGGCCGTGGACGCCGCGCCCTGGCGGCCTTACGGGTCCTGGGGATTTGGTGAGGAGAGCGGCGCGCAACAACGCCGGCACGCCTGCGATGACACGCTGAATCGAGTGCCCGCGGCGACGTCTTTCCCGGAATCGTGTCAATAAGGAATGCATCCCCCTGCCCCCGCCCCCTTATTTTCTCGGGAGGCGCGCGATGCGGATACGACGATCACGTCGTTCGGCGGCACCCGTGCTTCCCGCGACGAAAAACTACAGCCAGCTCGTCAGGTGTCGCAAGAGGAAAATCGAATGTTGCGTACGAGGCTGGAGTGATCGGGTGCAGCCCACTGTTGCACAATTGCGCATCGAATCCTGATGGTGCGCATGGGCATCTTCCCCCGTTCTGTTTCTCATTGGGATCATTCCACTGCCCCACCCCCGACGGGCTGACCGGGAAAGCAAAAAGTGCTGGTCGAGACGAATCTCAACCAGCACTTTTCCGGAACCCGTGGGCTCACGGTCGTCCTAACCGGCCTGGTACTTGCCCGTCTCCCGGTCGCGGTAGATCGCGCCCGACTTGCGCAGCTGCTCCAGGTCCCGCCGCACGGTGCGCGGGTCCGGCTCGACCACATAGCTTGCGCGGGCGCGTACCCAGTCCCAGGCACCGCCGTCCTGCCGCATCGCCTGAAGGAGCTGGTCGCGTCTCTCGATGGCCGAGGTGGGTGCTTCGGGGGTGTTCTCGTTCATGGGCCTCATTCTCTCCCGGGACCCGCACACCTCCCAACTCCGCTCCCGATCCCCAGGCCACCCCGCCCCGCGCCGCCGTCACCCCCGGCGGCTGATCGACCGGCCAGCGCCACACCCTCCGGCCGTACTCGTGGTACGGCCGGCTGGAGCCGAACAGTGCTCCAGCCGGCCGGTTCAGGTGAGTGGACGTCGGATCAACTCGGCAGCGTCCACTGTTGGTTGGCGGCGCCGGTGCAGTCCCAGATCTGCAGTCGGGTGCCGTTGGCGGAACTGGGCCCGGTGGCGTCCAGGCAGCGACCGGAGGCCTGGTTGACCAGGGACTGGTTGGCACCCTTGGTCCACTGCTGGGCGCCGGTCCCGTTGCAGTCGTACAGCTGGGTCCGGGTGCCGTTGGCGGTGCCGGCGGCGGTGACGTCCAGGCACTTGCCGAGGGCGCGGACCGTGCCGTCGCCGGGAAGGGTCCACTGCTGGGCGGCGGTGCCGTTGCAGTCGTAGAGCTGGATGGCGGTGCCGTTGGCGGTGTTGGCGCCGGCCACGTCCGCACACTTGCCGCCGTAGCCGGTGATCTGCCCGGTGGCGCCGCTGGATTGGCTGCCGGCCCAGCTGAAGGTGGCCGTGGTCTGCGCCGGGAGGTCGTAACTGAACGACTCACCGCCCCAGTTGACCCGGACGTTCTGGGTGGAGCCGCTGTCGTTGTAGGCCACCAGGGCCTTGGAGCCGTCCGGGTTGAGCCAGGCCACGTTCGGCACCGAGGAGTTGGCGGTGGAGTCGATCCGATAGGCGCCGGGCTTGACGAACTTGGTGAGCTGGCCCAGGTCGTAGTACTCCACGGTGTAGTCCACCTGGCCGCTGCGCGAGTCGCCGTTGTGCACCGTCACCAGGCCGGTGCAGGTGCCGCAACCGCCGTTGTGCGGGCCCATGTTCTGGTCCACCGCGAGCGACCACTTGACCACCGACTTTCCCCAGTTCCGGGTGTAGTCGATGATGTTGTGCATGTCCTCCTGCTGCTGGTTCGCGATCCAGGTGCCACCGGAGTGCTCGGTGTCGAAGGCGTCCACTGTCGGGTACTGGTTGTGCACGGTGGTCTGCTCGGTGACGTCGCCGCCGTAGCCGTGCCAGGCCAGCCCGCCGAAGAGCGAGTCGTTGCGGATCGTCGCGTCGTCCACCGTGGGGGCCGCGAAACTCGCGTACTGGTCCCAGTTCCAGTCCAGGGCGAGCACCTTGGTGCTGAGCCCGGCCGCATGCAGGGCGGGTAGCAGGTCGGTGCCGATGAAGTACTGCAGGCCCGAGCCGTTCCACTGCATCGAGGGGTAGCCGGAGCAGCAGGTCGGCTCGTTCTGCGCGGAGACGTAGTCGACGTGCACGCCGTTCGCCTGGTAGGCCTGGAGGTACTTCACGAAGTACTGGGCGTACGCGGCGTAGTACTGCGACTGCAACCAGCCTTGGCTGTAGGCGCCGCTGTCCTTCATCCAGGGCGGGGCGGTCCAGGGGGTGGCCATCACCTTGAGCGCCGGGTTGAGCTGCTGCGCCTGCTGGGTGAGCGGCAGCACGTCGACCAGGTCATGGGCGATCGTGAAGCTGTTCAGACCGGGATCGGTCTGGCCGGCCGGCAGGTCGTCGTAGGTGTAGCTGTAGCGGGCCAGGTCGGAGGCGCCCATCGGGTTGCGCAGGAAGTCCAGGCCGATCCCGGCGTTCGGATCGAAGAGGTTCTGCATCACCTGGGTGCGGGTGGCCGAACTGAGCGCACCGCTGCTGTTCAGCAGCCAGGCCGCGGTGTCGGTGAACGAGGCGCCGGCGCCGGTGAACTGCTGGTAGCGGGTGTTCTCGTCCACGGAGATGGTCTGGCCGCCGGTGCCGGTGCCGGCGGTGAAGGCGATCGGACTCTGTTGTTGCAGACCGCGGGTGACGGTCCGTCCGCCGGAGTCGCTGGTGCTGGTGAGCCAGATGTTCACCGGTTCGTCGGCGGCCTGGGCGGGCGGCGGGGCGGCCAGCGCGAGCCCGGCGGCAGCCAGCATGCCTGCCAGGCCGGCGCAGAGCGCGCGTCGGGGTAGGGAGAAGGTCGGCAAGCGCATGGGGGAGTGCTGCCTCTCGGCTGGGGGAACTGGGGGGACTGGTACAGACCACTTAGTTCGCGACGTGATTAAACTCGGGCCCCGAAGTGCCGTCAAGAGCGTCGGCACGGTCCGGGGATGGTGACTGTCCTTCAAATAGTGAACGCAGAAGCTCCAGTGGTCCCCCATTCAGGTTTTTGAGCAGAATTTCCCGTTCAACTCATTGACGCTCGTGCGCCACGGGAGTTAACTCCCTCTCCAGTTCCTGTCGTGACGCCCACTCAGCACCTCGGCTACGAACGGATGGTCCCATGCGCCCTGCGCGGAGAATCCCACGTCGTGTCACCGGTCTGGTCCTGGCCGTGGTCACCGCCGCCACCCTGAGCGGCTTGGGGGCCGCACCCGCCCCGGCCGCCGCCGCTCGCACACCCGCCTACCTCGACGCCACCGCCTCGATCCCGAGCCGGGTCGCCGACCTGCTGCACCGGATGACGCTCAACGAGAAGATCGGCCAGATGGACCAGTTGGCCCTGGTCACCGTGCAGGGCAACTGCCAGTGGAGCGGCGGCGCGCTCAACCAGGCCTGCCTGCACAACGTCCTGGTCGACAACGCGGCCGGGTCCATCCTCTCCGGTGGAGGCATGCCACCGGCCACCAACAGCCCCAAGGACTGGGCGGACCTGACCAACCAGCTCCAGAGCTACGCCATCACCAACTCCCGCCTGCACATCCCGATCCTCTACGGCATCGACGCCGTCCACGGACACAACAACGTGCTCGGCGCGACCATGTTCCCGCAGCAGATCGGCATGGGCTCCAGCTGGGACCCCGCCCTGGAACGCGGCGTCGAGCAGTCCACCCAGCGTGCCGTTGCCGCCACCGGCATCAACTGGGCCTTCGGACCGGTTGCCGAGATCGCCCGGGACCAGCGTTGGGGCCGCTACTACGAGGCGTTCTCCGAAGACCCGCTGCTCACCGGCACCATGGCCGCCGCCGCGGTCAACGGCCTGCAGGACGCCTCCAGCGGCACCCAGCTCGCCGCGACGGTCAAGCACTTCGCCGGGTACTCCCAGCCGCTGAACGGCCACGACCGCGTGCCCGCCGACTACTCGGCCCGCTATCTGCAGGACACCATCCTGCCGGCCTACCAACAGGCGCTGTCGGCGGGAGCATTGAGCGTCATGGCCGACTCGGGTGCGGTCAACGGCGTGCCGGTGACCTCCTCGCACTACCTGCTCACCACCGTGCTGCGCGACCAGTACCACTTCGACGGCGTCGTGGTCAGCGACTGGAGCGACATCCGCAACCTGCAGACCTCCTACCACATCGCCGCCGACTACCCGCAGGCCATCGCCAAGGCGGTCAACGCGGGCGTCGACATGGCGATGGAACCGACCAACGCCGCCGACTTCACCGCCTCGGCGCTCACCGCCGTCCAGCGCGGCCTGATCTCCCGGCAGCGCATCGACCAGGCCGTCTCCCGCATCCTCACCATGAAGTTCAAGCTCGGTCTCTTCGAGCACCCTTACGTGGACGCGTCCAAGGCCGACGGGATCGTCAACGGCGCCGACCTGGGCCTGGCCCGTACGGCGGCCACCGAGTCCTCGGTGCTGCTGCGCAACCAGAACAACGTGCTCCCCTTCGGCGCCTCGGTCCACAAGATCGTGGTCACCGGCCCTTCGGCGGACAACCTGAACAACCAGCTCGGCGGCTGGTCCATCGGCTGGCAGGGCGTGCCGAACGGGGTCACCGTCCCCGGCACCACGGTCCTGGCCGGCCTGCGCAAGGGAGCTCCAGCGGGCACCGCCATCGACTACCAGGCTGACCAGGCCGCCGCCGTGACCGACCTGCGGTCCGCGGACGCAGCCGTCGTGGTCGTCGGCGACACCCCCGGCGCCGAGGGGCCCAACGATCACCCCGACCCGACCCTCGACCCGGCCCAGCAGGCGCAGGTCGCGGCGCTCCAGGCCACCGGCAAGCCCGTCGTGGTCGTGGTCATCGCCGACCGCCCGCTGGTCCTGGGCAGCGCCGCGAACACCGCCGGCCTGCTGATGGCCTGGCTGCCCGGCACCGAGGGCGGGAACGCGGTCGCCGACATCCTCTACGGCAAGGCGAACCCCAGTGGCCGCCTGTCGGTGTCCTGGCCCAAGGCGATCGGCAACGAGCCCGAGTTCTACACCCAACTGCCGGGCACCAACGGCGGTACGGACTCCGGATACAGCCCGTTGTTCCCCTTCGGCGCGGGCCTGTCCTACACCGACTGGCAGATCGGTGCAGCCACACCCGACCGCACCAGCACCCCGGCCGAGGGCACCGTGCACGTCAGCATCCCGGTGTCCAACACCGGCGCCGAGGCCGGTGACCTCGTCGTCCCGCTGTACGTGTCCCAGCCGGTGAGCCGGGTGCTCACCCCCGCCAAATGGCTCGTCGGCTTCACCCGGGTGAACCTGGCGGCGGGCGCCCACACCACCGTCCACCTCGACGTCCCGCTCTCCCGACTCGCCCACACCGAGGGCGACGTCGCCGGATCGGGCAGCCCGACGGTGGAGCCGGGCCAGTACACGCTGCTCGCCGGCGACAGCACCACCGGCACGGCGTTCACCGTCAACTGACGCCCAGTCAACGAGGTCCGCACCACCCTGGCGCCCGATGCCCCGCCGTCGTGGGGAGCATCGGGCTTCGCGGGGGGACGCTCGCTTCGCAGCCGAGCCTTGCCGAACCCGCCCGGGACTTCGGCGTGGTCATCTCGTCGGTTGCCCGAGGGCGATGTCGACGAGCATGTCCTCCTGGCCGCCCACGAGGCCGCGCCGGCCGGCCTCCAGGAGAAGGGTGCGGGCGTCGACACCGTGGGTGCGGGACAGGGTCTCGGCGTGGCGCAGGAAGCTGGAGTAGACGCCGGCGTAGCCGAGGGTGAGGGTTTCGCGATCCACCCTGACCGGCCGGTCGTGCAGGGGGCGGACGAGGTCGTCGGCGGCGTCCTGGAGGGCGTGCAGGTCGCAGCCGTGTTCCCAGCCTTCGAGGGTCGCGACGGCGATGAAGGCTTCGATGGGGCAGTTGCCCGCCCCCGCGCCGTGTCCGGCCAGTGAGGCGTCGACGCGGGTGGCCCCGGCCTCGGCTGCGGTGAGCGAGTTGGCGACCGACAGGGAGAGGTTCTCGTGTGCGTGGATGCCGATCTCGGTGGCGGGGTCGAGGACTTCGCGGTAGGCGCGGACCCGCTCGCGTACTCCGTTCATGGTGAGGTGGCCGGCCGAGTCGGTGACGTAGACGCAGTGCGCTCCGTAGGACTGCATCAGTGCGGCCTGCCGCGCGAGTTCGGGGGCCGGAGCCAGGTGGCTCATCATCAGGAATCCCGACACGTCCATGCCCAGCTCGCGTGCGGTGGCGATGTGCTGCGCGGCGACGTCCGCCTCCGTGCAGTGGGTGGCGACCCGCACCGAGCGCACGCCGAGTCGGAACGCGCGCTTGAGCTCCTTGACGGTGCCGATGCCGGGCAGCAGGAGTGTGGTCAGCCGGGCATGGGTGAGGTTCGCGGCGACGGCCTCGATCCATTCCCAGTCGGTGTTGCTTCCGGGGCCGTAGTTGAGGCTTGTGCCGGCGAGCCCGTCGCCGTGCGCCACTTCGATCGCGTCGACGCCGGCCGCGTCGAGTGCGGCCGCGATCCGGGCCGCGGTCCCGGGCGGGAGGCGATGGCGGACGGCGTGCATGCCGTCCCGCAGGGTGACGTCCTGGATGAACAGCCGCTTGGTCATACCTTCGCCTCCAACAGGCGTGCTGCGATCCGTTCGCCGACGCGCAGGGCGGCCGAGGTCATGATGTCGAGGTTGCCCGCGTACGGGGGGAGGTAGTGGCCCGCGCCCTCCACTTCGAGCAGGACGCTGACCTGATGGGTTGCCGGGCTCGCACCGATGAGCGTGTGCGGGTGGTCGGCGAGGGGTGTGATCTGTACCGGCTGCTTGAGCCGGTAGCCGGGGACGTACGCCGCGACCTGCGCGACCATGTGCTCGACCGACGTGGCGATCCGGTCGCGGACGTCCGGCTCGGGGGCGTCGACGAGGCACAGGACGGTGTCGCGCATGATCAGCGGTGGCTCGGCCGGGTTGAGTACGATGATCGCCTTGCCGCGCCGCGCGCCGCCGACCGATTCGATGGCGGCGGCCGTGGTCTCGGTGAACTCGTCGATGTTGGCGCGGGTGCCGGGCCCGGCGGATCGTGAGGCGATCGAGGCGACGATCTCCGCGTACGGCACGGGTGCCACCTGTGCGATCGCCGCCACCACCGGGATCGTGGCCTGGCCGCCGCAGGTGACCATGTTGACGTCCGGCGCGTCCAGGTGGCTCTCCAGGTTCACCGCCGGGACGACGAACGGGCCGAGTGCTGCCGGGGTGAGGTCGATCAGCCGCTTGGCGTGCGGTGCGAGGGCGCGGGCGTTGGCCTGGTGGGCCTTGGCCGAAGTGGCGTCGAAGACGACCTGGATCTCGTCGAAGCCGGGCATGGCGATGAGCCCCGCGACGCCCGCTGCGGTGGTCGGCACGCCGAGGCGGGCGGCCCGGGCCAGACCGTCGGACCCGGGGTCGATGCCGACCAGCGCCACGACCTCCAAGTGCTCGCTCAGCCGCAGCATTTTGACCATCAGGTCGGTGCCGATGTTGCCCGAGCCGATCACGGCGGCCTTGGCCCTGGTCTGTGCGGTCGGGTTCATTCCGGTGCCTCCGTGAAGGTCGCGCTGACCTCGCCGACGCCGCTGATCTCGGCGCGGAAGCCGTCGCCGGGAGCGACGGGCACCACCGGGCCCAGCGCGCCGGAGAGCACGATCTCCCCAGCTCGCAGCGGCCGGCCGTAGTGGTGTGCGGTCCTGGCCAGCCAGGCGACGGCGGTCAGGGGGTTGCCCAGGCAGGCCGCGCCGGACCCCTGCGAGACGACCTGCTGCCCGCGCCACATCGTCATGGCGCAGTCGGCCAGGTCGAGGGTGCCGAGTTCCTGGCCGTGCGCGCCGAGGACGAACAGCCCCGCGGAGGCGTTGTCCGCCACGGTGTCCACGATGCTGATGTCCCAGTCGGCGATCCGGCTGTCGACGATCTCCAGCGCCGCCACGACGAAGGCGGTGGCGGCGGCGACCTCGGCCTCCCCGATGGTCGCGCCGGTCAGGTCCCGCGCCAGGACGAAGGCGATCTCGGCCTCGATCCTGGGTTGCAGCGTCCGGTTGATGTCGACGGGCGCGCCGTCCGGGCTTTCCATGCTGTCGAGGAGCACGCCGAAGTCGGGCTGGTCAACGCCCAGTTGGGCGCGCACCGCCGGGTTGGTCAGGCCGATCTTGCGGCCGACGACCCGGGCTCCGGCTGCCTCGCACCGCTCGACCCACGCCGCCTGGACCGCGTAGGCCGCGTCGATGTCGCCGGCGGGCAGCAGGTCGCGCACCGGAGGGCGGGGTCGGTGCCGGGCCCGGGCTTCGGTGAGCTGCCGCAGCGCCTCGGCGGTGCCTGCGTCGAGTGTTCTGGAAGCCGGCGACATGTCAGTTCACCTCGAAGGTCGTGCCGATGCCCATGCCGGTGATCCATTGCGGAACCGGCTCGTAGCTGGTCCAGACCAGTGGTCGGGCCACGGCGGCCAGCCCGATCAGCCAGGTCCTGATCTCGTGTCCGCCGCTGCCAGCCTGTTCTTCGAGACCGGGGTCGCCCAGCGCGACGATCGGTCCCGGGTCGGCGGTGCCGAGCTGCTTGAGGAACCAGGTGTCCCAGAGGCGGTTGACGTGGGCGTTGGGATCGCCGCCCATCGCGCGGATCCTGGGCACGCGCACCGCGTCATACGCGTGTGGGTCCTGGCGCCCGTGGATCACCGCTGTGCGCCGCTCGTCGGGCACCGAGGGGTCGCGCGGATCGTTCGGAGGCAGCCAGTGCGACAGCCCGCCGCTGGCGATGACCAGGACCCGCCCGGCGAACTGCGACGCGCGCAGGGCTTCGCCGAGGGCCTTGCCCAGCTCGACGCAGCGCTCCATGCTCGGCAGCGGCGGTGCCGCGGTGTTGACGACCAGCGGCACGAGCGGGATGCCCGCCGTGCCGCAGACCATGTCGTAGCTCTGCACCAGGCCGTGGTCGGCGGTCAGCGCGTAGGAGAGCGACAGGTCGAATCCGGCCTGGGCGAGCGCGTCGCGGACCGACCAGGCCAGCTCGGTGGCGACCGGCAGCGGACCGGACCTGCTGCCGAAGTCGCCGAAGCCGGAGGCCTGTTCGACGCCGAGGACGAACGGCGGCATGGCGTCGTAGAAGTTCGCGTGGAAGTGGTCGGGGCCGATGACGACGACGGCGTCCGGGGCCAGCCGGGAGACGGCCCGGGCGACCCTGGCGGCGTCGGCCATGAACCGGCCGCCCGGTTCCTCGGGCCCGTGTGGCGGCGTCATGGTGGCGAACGGGGAGTGGGACATGCCGATCAGGCCGATGATCTCGCTCATGCCGGTCCCACCTCGGCGAGCAGGAAGTCCCGGTGGACGCGCAGGTACTCCTCGGGCTTCTCCCACTGCGGCCAGTGGCCGGCGTCCTCGATCACGTGCAGGCGGGCGCGGGGCAGCCACTTCAGGAGCAGCGCGGCCTCGTCGAGGCCACCGGTCGGGTCGTGGTCGGTCCACAGCAGCAGCGTGGGCGCGTCGATCCTGCCGACCCAGGCCGGGTCCCAGGCGAAGTCCTTGCGCACCTCGGGATCCTGCAGGACGAGTGTGTTGGTGATGGCCTGGACGAAGCCGGGGCGGCTGTAGACCGCGCGGCGCAGGCCGACCAGTTCGTCGGTCACCATCTCCTTGTGGTGGAACAGGAATTCGACGCGGCGGCGGACGACCTCGTCGCTGGGGTCCAGGACGGCGGCCATGGTGCTCTCCCGCAACCGGACCATGACCTCGGGCTTGTCGGCGATGTTCCCCGGGGTGTTGAGCACCAGTCGGTTCACCCGGTCCGGGTGGTGTGCCGCCGTCCAGGCGGCCACCCAGCCGCCGAGCGACTCGCCCGACAGGTGCGCGGCGTCGATGTCCAGGGCGTCCATCAGCCCGACCAGGTGGTCGGACAGCACGTCGGTGGTGTAGGGCCGGTCGGGCAGGTCGGACCAGCCGTGGCCGACCATGTCGTAGACGGTGACGCGGAAGTCCTCGGCCAGACCGGCGACATCGCGGGCATAGGCCTCGAGGTGTCCGCCGGTGCCGTGCAGCAGGACCAGGTCCGGGCCGGACGACCCGGCCCGCAGGACGCGGGTGCGGACCCCGCCGACGTCGACGTGGCGCAGCTCGTGGTCGACGTCCGCGAGCTCGCCCCAGATGCTGATGTGCGCGGGCAGGTCGCTCATACCGGGTTCTCCTCAGCTGCCGGCCCCTCGGGCTGCGGGTGGTCCTGCCGTGCGTCCTCGCGGAAGCGGTCGCGGGCCTCCTTGATGGTCGCCAGGCCGGCGCTCTGGCGCCGGCCGACCCCCAACAGGCCGAGCAGGCGCGAGTTCTCGATGGTCAGGAACTCCACCGGGTGCTCGGTGGAGTCGTTGTAGTGGCGGTGCCAGGTCCACGGCGGGGTGTAGACGAAGTCGCCGGCGGACCAGGAGCAGGTCTCGTCCTCGACCTCGCTGTGGCCCTCGCCCGAGATGACGAAGTGGACGGTCTCGTGGTGGTGGCGCTGCATGTCGGAGCTGAGGCCCGGCGGGATCGTCTGCCGGAAGATCTCGAACGTGGCGGTCGGCAGCTTGCCAGCGATGGACAACGTGGTCGGGTTGTGCACCTGCCCTGCCGGGAGGGTCTCCAACTCTGCTGCTGTCACCACGATCGGGCGAGCGCTGCTGGGCCGCACGGTGTCGGATATCGCGCCGAGGAACTCGGCCATGGAGAAGTCCTGTCCGGATTGCGCCATCAGATGGTCTCCGTTCGTCCGCCGTCTACCGTGAGTACTGTGCCGTTGACGTAGCCTGCGGCTTCGGAGGCCAGGAACGCCACCACCGCCGCGATCTCCTCGGGACGCCCGGCCCGGCCGGCCGGAACGGCCGCGGCATCCGCGGCGTCCAGCTCGGCGTAGCTCCTGCCGTCCAGCCGGGCGCGGTTGTCCAGGATCTGCCTGCGGCGCTCGGTGGCGGTCGCACCGGGTGCCACGCAGTTGACCGTCACGCCCTGGGCCGCGAACTCCCGGGAGAGAAGCTTGGCCGCCGCGGTGACCGCGGATCTGAGCACGACGGAGGTCGCGAGGTCGGGCTGTGGCTGGCGCACGGCCGAGGAGGTCACGAACAGGACGCGGCCGAAGCCCCGCGCGGCCATCCGGGGCAGCACCAGTCGTGCCAGCCGCAGGGGGCCGAGCAGCAGAAGTTCGTACGCCCGCTGCCACTGGTCGTCGCCGACGTCCAGGATCCGGCCGGGCGGCGGTCCGCCCGCGTTGAGCACCAGGACATCGAGCGGGCCGTGGCGCTCCTCGACCCAGGTGACCGCCGCCGCGGCGCCGTCCGGCTCTGACACGTCGTTGACCAGCGCCTCGACCACGGATCCGGTGCTCTCCCGCAGAGCGGACGCGGCTGCTCGGAGCGGTTCGGCTCGGCGGCCGGTGACGACCACCCGGTGTCCCGAGCGCGCCAGGTGCTCGGCCGCGGCGTACCCGATGCCCGAACTGCCGCCGCCGACGAGAGCGGTTCGCTTGCTGATGTCTGCCTCCGTATGGTTCCGGGCCTCGCGTGGTGGTCCGCGACGGGTCTAGCCTGGCCCCCATGGACTCCGGAGCCAACGATGAGTCCCGCTGAGCGGGACACCAGCTGTGACACCGGCAGCGACAAGGGCAGCGACAAGGGCAGCCTCGGCGGGCTGGACCGCGCGGCGGCGATCCTGGGCGCTTTCGACGCCGAGCACCGGGAGTTGACCCTCGCGGCCCTGGTGTCCCGGTGCGGCCTGCCGCGCTCGACCACGCACCGCACCGCCGAGCGGATGATCCGCCTCGGCTGGCTGGACAAGCCCAAGGACCGGTACCGCATCGGCAACCGCCTCTTCGAGCTCTCCGGCCTGGCACCGATCCGGCACGAACTGCGCGAGTCCGTACTGCCGTTCCTACACGACCTGTACAACGCGACGAAGACGACGGTGCAGCTCGGCGTGCTCGACGGAACACAGGTCCTGGTCGTCGAGAAGATCACCGGGCACCGGCCCATGCCGATGCTCTCCCAAGTCGGCGGCAGGGTCCCGGCCTACTGCTCGGCCCTGGGCCGTGCCATCCTCGCCTACAGCGACACCGGGACCATCGAGGCGGTCCTCGCCGCCGACCTGCCCGCCAGGACGCCGCGCACCCTCACCAGTCCGGTCGCGATCCTGCGCGAGCTGACCGCGATCCCGTCCCGGGGCTGGGCGATCGAACGCGAGGAGGGCAACATCGGCGTGAGCTGCCTGGGCGCCCCGGTCTTCGGACCGCTCGGCGAGGTGGTCGCGGCCCTGTCGGTGACCGGCCCCACCGGCCTGGTGCGCGCGGACCGGATCGGGCCCGCGGTCCGGCTCGCCGCGGCGGCCGCCTCCAGGGCCTACTCGCAGCGTCGCTGAGGAGGACCGAACACGCACGGTCTCAGTGAGCGGGACATGTGCTTGCGCCGCGAGCTCGCGACACCGAATGCTGTGACCGCTGGCGTACCGACGACTTGTCGGTGCGGTGATCTGAGGAGACGACGATGACTCTCGGTGGTGGCTACCTGCTGCCCTCGCGTGAGGGACACGCGATCGCAGCGATCGGGCTCGGCATCACGATGAAGACGGACGGCGCGTCCACCCGCGACGCCTACTCGATGTTCGAGTACACGATTCCGGCCGGGGTCGACGGCCCTCCTCCGCACCTGCACACCCGCGAGGACGAGTCCTTCATCTGCCTGGCCGGGCGGCTCGATGTCCGCCTCGGCGACGAGGAGTTCGTGCTGGAGCACGGCGACTACCTCTACTTGCCGCGTGACGTCGTGCACGCGTTCCGCAACCCGTACGGCGAGGAGTCGCGGGTCATCTCCGTGGTCTCGCCGGCAGGCCTGGAGAAGTACTACCAGGCGCTGGCGGACATGCCCCCGGGTCCGAAGGACGTCTCGCTGATGAAGAAGATCATGGCCGAGTTCGGCATCCAGCTCCAACTCCCGCCCGAGGTGGGCTGACCATGCGGATCGCCATCATCGGCGCCGGCGTCGCCGGTCTCGCCACTGCGAAGGTGCTCACCCAGGCCGGGCACACGGTCCAGGTGTTCGACCGGACGCCCGACGTCGGGGGTGTGTGGAGCCGGACACGACGCTATCCGGGACTGACGACCCAGAGCCCGGGGGTCCAGTACTCGCTCTCGGACTTCCCGATGCCCAAGGAGTTCCCCGAGTGGCCCAGCGGGGAGCAGGTCCAGGCATACCTGGCCGCCTACGCCACGGCGTTCGGTCTCGACAGCACGCTGCGGCTGAACACCGAGGTGAGCGCCGCGCGCCCGGACGGCGTCGGCAGCGGTTGGACGATCGAGACGACCGACGGCGCGGGCACGCACTCCACCGAGGAATTCGACCAACTCGTCGTGGCGAACGGCGTGTTCTGCGAACCGGCCATCCCTTCGTACCCGGGCGTGGAGGAATTCACCGCAGCGGGCGGGCGGTTGTGCGCGGCCACCGAGTTCCACGACGCCCAGGACGCCCAGGGCAGACGCGTCCTGGTCGTGGGCTACGGAAAGTCCGCCTGCGACGTCGCCGTGGCGATCAGCGAGGCGGCCGAGAGCACCGAGGTGATCGCGCGGCAGCTGCTGTGGAAAGTGCCACGCAGGATCGGCGGCTTCCTCAACTTCAAGATGCTGCTGCTGACCCGCATGGGCGAAGCACTCTTCCGCTATCTGCGGCTGCGCGGGTTCGAGAAGTTCCTGCACGGCCCGGGCAACGGCCTGCGCCGCAGGATGCTCGACTCCGTCGGCTCCGTCTCGGTGCGTCAGTTCGGCCTCCGGCGACTGGCCCTGGTCCCCCGCGGCAGCATGGAGGGCATCGTCCGAGGCGCCATCGGGCTCGCGACCGAAGGCTTCTTCGAAGCGGTCGCCGACGGCCGCATCGGGGTGCGCCGGGACCAGACGATCACCCGACTGCTCGCCCGGGACGGCAGGCCGTTCGCCCAGCTCGCGGACGGAACGACGCTCCCGGCCGACCTCGTCGTGTGCGCGACCGGCTTCACCCAGGCCGTACCGTTCCTCCCCGCGGAGGTACAGGAGGGGTTGCTGGACGAGCGTGGGAACTTCATGCTCTACCGCCAGATCATGCCCCCGGACATCCCCGGGCTGTACTTCAACGGCTACAACTCCTCGTTCTTCAGTCCGCTCAACGCCGAGATGGCGGCCCTGTGGATCGCGGCGGCGATCGCGCGAGCGATACCGCTGCCGAGCACGGAGGAGGTGCGCCAGGCGGTCGTCGACCAGTTGGCGTTCCTGGACACCGCGACCGACGGGCACCACTGCAAGGGCACGAAGATCATTCCCTTCTCGATGCACAACGTCGACGAGGTGCTGGGCGACCTCGGTCTCAACATCAACGTCCTGATGCGCGCCTCGCACTGGCTCAACCCGATCAACCCAGCGGCGTACCGCCACCTCACCCCGGCCCTGCTGCGCAAGCTCCCAACCGCCACGACCGACCCCGGCGCCACCCCCACCCCGGAGACCCCCGGCTCGACGCCGCCTCACCTGCCCCATGCCATCGGCGAGGCGGCCGGCGCCCCTGCACGGCCGCAGCGCACGGCCCGTGACTAGGGTCGCGGGCTTGGACGGCGGCTTTAAGGGACGGGCTCGAAGGTGCCTCGGCGTATGGCGTGCCGGGTGGTGATCCCGAAGAGGATCTCGACCACGTTCAGCCACGAGCAGGAGGTGGAGGTGAAGTACAGGGTCACGCGGGGGTCTCCGCCGGCCGTGCCTTGATGTTGGGAGGCAGCGCCTGCCGAGAATGTCGTCCGTGCAGCTCAAGGGCTTGCGGCGGCTGAGGCAGGGTGATCAGTCGTGTTGCCTCGCCCCCTGTCCGGCATACCTGACGGGTCATCAACGTGTTCGTCGCCCTGCGTCGTCAGCCCGCTGTCCTTGAGGTCGTCCGCCTATCGTGCGCTCGGTTCGCGTTGTGATCCTGCCGGGCGAAGGCCGCAACGAGCGGGGCGCGTGGGCGGCCCGAAAAAGCGCTCGCCGAGGCCCCGACCGGGTTGGCAGGATGCCCGGCAATGACCTCCCACCCCGAAACCTTCGACAGCCTCCCCTGCGACCACATCGCCATCGCCCGTGACGCCCTGAACGGCCTAGCCACGGGCGACGCCTTCGGCGCCCAGTTCTTCGTTCCCGACAACCTGCCCGCCCTGCGCGGACGGCAGCTCCCACCCCCACGGTGGCCCTGGACCGACGACACGGAGATGGCCTGCACCGTTTATCGGAACGTGATGCGAAGCGGCGAAATCGACCAGGACGCGCTGGTGCGGTCGTTCGCCCAGCGACATGACTTCGATCGCGGCTACGGCCCGGCGATGAACCGACTGCTGCGCCTGGTCCGGCAGGGCGAGCCGTGGCGGGAGTTGGCCGCCGGGCTGTTCGATGGACAGGGTTCGTGGGGCAATGGAGCCGCCATGCGCGTCGCCCCGCTTGGCGCCTGGTTCTTCCTCGACCCCGACCGGGTCCCCGGGCAGGCAGCCTTGTCCGCCGAGGTGACGCACACCCACTCCGAGGCCGTGGCGGGCGCGGTGGCGGTTGCCCTCGCCGCGTGCTGGGCCGCGCGTGGCCGCACCGAGCCCGTCACCGGCGCGGACCTGCTGGATGCCGTTCTGGCCCACACGCCACGCAGCAGGGTGCGTGACGGTATCGCCGAAGCCCGCACACTCCTGGACCAGCCGCACGTCGAACTGGCCGCGCACCGGCTCGGCAACGGACGCCAGGTCAGCGCCGTCGACACGGTGCCATTCACGCTGTGGTGCGCTGCCCGGCACCTGACCGACTTCGAGGCGGCGCTGTGGGCGACCGCCTCGGCCGGCGGCGACGTGGACACCACCTGCGCCATCGTCGGCGGCATCGTCGCCTCCCGGGTCGGCACCGAGGGCATCCCGCTCGCGTGGCGCAGCTCCGTCGAGACACTGCCTGCATGGCTGGACGGGCTCGAGTCCTGGGACGCCGAACACGCCGGTCGACCTGGGGACCGCTACCCGTGTCCCTGCTGCGGACACCTGGTCCACGACGAGATGCCGGGCTCGTCCGCGATCTGCCGGGTCTGCTTCTGGGAAGACGACCTGACGCAACTGCGCTGGCCGACAACGGACGGAGCCAACCGGATCTCACTCACTGAGGCCCAGCAGAACTTTCAGTGCTTTGGGGCCTGCGACCAGCGCGGCCTGAGATTTGTCCGCCGACCGCAGCCTGACGAGCCGTTGGACCCCACCTGGCGTCCGATCGACCCATGGCGCGACTCGTTCGAAGACCACGACAGTCTGGAGCGAGTTCCGTGGCCCGATGACCGGACGGCGCTGTACTGGTGGCGTCCGACCTTCTGGCGGCGCCATACCCGGTAGCGACAACCCTCCCATCACAGCGCAACGTCATGAAGATCCCTGATCAGCACGGCCTATGACAGTCGGACAGTGTGCGCCTGACTGGAACTGCAGCTGGCACCGATGCCGTCGTCAAAGCTGCGGGCCGAAGCGTGGGCAAGGGGCCGGACGAGTATTCAGCCGGGGAGGGACTCATTGGGTTGACGGTTCCGTCCCCTGAGGACCGTGTCCTCGGTGTGGTCAGGCTCGGAGGTGCGGCGCGGATCGTCGACCTACGGCAGGTTTCGGCCGTGACTTTGATGTTTCGGAGAGTAGTGGAGCGGACGAAGCCTCAGGTACGTTGATTGGTTGGGTCCGTGAGCGCGGTCAGCGGCCGCACCAGGCTAAGCCCTCCGGGCCGGGCGGCTTGCGGTTCGCGTTCTACGGGGGGCTCCACCGAGGACCGTCAGGATCCGGCCACCTCCCGGGCCTGGCAGCTGCAGCGGGCGGACGCGGTAGCGTCCGGGCACGGGCGGATCGTGGCGCAGTACTTCGACGTTGGCCACAGCCTGGTGGTGCCGTGGGCGCGCCGGCCGGAGGCGGCCGCGCTGGTCGCGGATCTCGCCTACCCGCGCCGGAGTTTCGACGCGGTCACCATCGGTTCCAGCGAGCGCGCGTTCTACGGCAGCCAGTTCGCCGTGATGGCCCCGCTGTTCGAGCACTTCGGCGTGGGCCTGTGGGTGCCCGAGCGGGGCGGTGTCGTTGACCGATGATTCTCCCGGGGATCATCGCCAAGCGGGCACTGATCGCTCCCGCTGGCCCAGGACCACCAGCTCCTGCGCTCTCCGCGAAGCGAGCGTCGACACCCACTGCTTACTCGGAGGATCCCGCCCACCGCAATGAGTTGAGCAGGTGGGCGGCTGAGTTCGAGTCCACTTACGAGGTGGACCCGGAGGACGAGCCTGAGCTCGCCTGGGCGTCCCTGGTCCGCCGCCAGGGGCGCGCCGAGTTGGCCCGTACCGCGTTGCTGCGTCTGCTCGACGACGCCGGACCACGTGACGCTTCCCAATTCTCACTTGGCGCGCGATGGGTCTCGGTCTGAGTGTCACCGAGGAGCACTTCCGCATCGCCCACGAAGCCACGACGGCCAGCGTGCCCGCCGTCGCCTGGGCAGCGCTCGCGGCTGGAACCGTGTTGCTGCTTGAGCTGCCCCGCCCGACAGCGGATCTGCACCGGTTGGCCCGGGAGACGGCGGCGATGCTGGGCGGCTCCCCGTCGCCCGTGCCTGATCAGCCCGGCAGTTCGGGCGCCTGACGGCCCCTTCGCCGATCCAGGTGCGGGGCGCCCGGAGTGATGGTGCGGTCGGCTCTGATCCGCGATCCGGCTGCCCGCCGCCGGCCGGGGGTCGACCGCTATAGGTGAGGGTGCGTTCTGGAACCAGACCGGGGGTCTGGCTTCAACTCCGTGCCGAGACCATGGTCCGGATCGCCTCTGGTCGGCGCAGCTCTTGGCGGGGTCTGGTCAGGACATCCGGGTGTGGGTCTGCGGCCGCCCCCGGTGTGGTGCTCGGGTCGGGCCGTGGAACACTTCGGCGACGGATTTCCAGGTGGCAGGCCTGGAGACGGTTGATCGGAAGAGTGGCATCGGTGCGCAAGGGTGAGGCGAAGGCCCTGTTGGAGCAGGCTCGGGCGGCGTGGGAGGCGGAGCAGTGGCAGCTCTCCGCAGACCGCTACGAGGAGGTGCTGCGGCACTACCCCGACGAGAAGCCGAGCGGAATCTGGTGGTTCGACGCCGCGTTGGCACACAAGTTCCTCCGCAACTGGGACAAGGCGTTCGAGCTCGGCAAGGAGGCCGCGTCCCGGGCGCCGCGCGGGGAGGGCGACCCTGCGTACTGGAACCTGGGCATCGCCGCGACCGTGTTGCGTGAATGGTCGGTGGCCCGTGACGCCTGGTCAGGCTTCGGTATCACGCTGCCTGAAGGCGACGGCGAGATCGTCGGCCGCTTCGGGATGGCCTGCGTTCGGCTGGAGAGCGCCGGTGAGTACGAGGTGGTCTGGGCGCAGCGGCTGTGCCCGACGCGGGCACGGGTTGTCAGTGTTCCGGTGACGGCGGGACGTCGGTTCGGTGAGATCGTGTTGCACGACGGGGCGCCGACCGGCGAGCGCATCGTCGACGGCCGAAGCCACAGCGTCTTCGACGAGATCATGCTGTTCGAGCCCTCCGACCTGCCGACCCACACGGTCAGCCTGACCGCCCCGGCGCCGGACGATCTCGAGGCGCTGGTCGAGCTGTTCGCCGATCGAGGCTTCGGAGCGGAACCGGCGAGCAGCGTCAACCTGCTGTGCAAGTGCTGCAGCGAGGGCAGCCACGAGCAGGAGCGCAGCATGAACGCCGGCACTCAGCAGGTCTCGCTCGCAGCGCCGATGGACGAGGTCAGGATCCTCCTCGACATCTGGGCCGAGAGCAGCCCCGGGCGAGCCTGGCGGGATCTGGAGCTTGTTGGCTGAACAGGCCTGACGGTAAGGAGTTGGGGCCGAGGGGTGAAGCAGCACGTGGAGTCGCCGATCTGGTACGCGCTGTCGGAGGCCGTCCGTGCCGGGGTCGATGGGCTGGTGCGGCAGGTCGGCGGATGTGGGCGGTCACGGTGATGCGGGACGGCTGTCCGGAGCCGAAGCCGGGTCTGTACGCGTGCCTTGACGTGGTGGCCGAGCGGTACCACGTGCTGGGGTAGGGCTTCGAGAGCGCCCCGACCCAGCCGCTGGACCTCGAGGTGTTGATCGGCGCTGTGGGGGCGCTTCCCGGACGTCCGGTGGCGATCGAGGCGGTGTGGGACGGCGACACCGAGGGATGGTTCGTGGTGCTGCTCGCGCTCACGGACGATCCGCAGAGCGAACACCAGCTCGCGCTGGTCCGGCACGGCGGCGACATCCGACTGTTCAACGGGACTGTCCCGCCCTGGCCCGAGGCCCGGGAGGCCGAGCAGGCGGGACGGGCACTCGCCGACCACCTCGGTGTGCGGTTCCACTTCCCCAGCCCTGACCGGCCTGATGACGAGTGGGCCACCGAGCAGGCCCGCAACCTGCTGATGAGCCTGGACGACGTTCGCACTACTGGCATCCGGTACCTGATCCGCGACAACGCCGGTTACTTCACCGAGGGCTTCGATGTGGTCTTCAACGCCATCGGCGCCGTGTGGTGCCCATCCTGCCCGGCGCGCCCCGGATGAACGCGATCGCCGAGCGCTGGGTCGGATCCTGCAGACGCGAGGCCACCGACCGCGTGCTGATCACCGGAGAGCGCCACCTGCGCCTCGTCATCGACGAGCACCCGGCCCACCACAACGAACACCGGCCGCACCGATCACTCGGTCAACAATGCCCCGACAGTGTCGGCACGCCTGCACCGCCCGCTGCCGATGATCAATCGCGTGTCCTTCGGCGCGACCGCCTTGGCGGTCTCCATCCGCGGATACGCGCAGGTCGCATAGGGTGACACGGTTTTCGGCACGCGCGGGCTTCACCCCGCGGGGCCGGGCCCAGGCCCGGACCTTGCTGACAGTCCGGGGCGGGGGACCGGGGCTGCCGCCCTTTCGCCGGGACGTCCTTGCTCACAGCGGGGTCAGGATGTCCTGGTGCGCTCGGCCGAGGACGAAGCCGTTGTCCAGCCGGACCTGGAGGGTCATTCGGTTGCCCTGCTCCTGGTACGCGGCCCATTCCGGCTCCAGCGCGGCGATCTCCGCCTCCAGCCGCGTGCGGCTCGCGGCGGGCATGGTGTGCCCGAAGTCCTCGAACAGCGCTTTGAGCCGCTGGTACTCGCGAACCTCATGGCTCTCCGGGAGTTCTCCGTCCACCTGCTCGACGGTGCCCTCGATCCCGGCTCCCAGCGAGAGGAAGCCGACGACTGCCCCCGGTTCCCCGGCGACTGCCTCGCCGATCCCCAGGTCCTCGGCCAACCTGACGCGCTGGCCTTCCTTCAAGGTCATCTGTCCTCTTCCTCTCCATCGGCCGGTGCCGCCGGCGTGGCCGGTCCGTGGCCTGGGCCATTATCCGCCGGGCGCGTCACGGTAGGAGACCCGCCCGGTCCGTCGTTCCGCTCGGACCACCGGCGTCAGATCGTCGACAGCCGTCGCCCACGGGCCGTGACAGGCCTGCGGAGCCGGTGCTGGCTCTGGCGCCGGCGCGGTGGTGAGGAAGCGAGGCGGGACCCGGCGGCGCTCGGGCCCCTGTGGGGGCCGGGGCCGTCCGGTTCGGGACGTTGTCCGGCCCCGTGGCCGCGCATGCCGGAGGAGAGCAGCCACCGCCCCGCGACCGCGGGGTCCTCAGCGACGCCGTACCTGACATGCACGCACCGCGGCGGTGGTCGAACGGGGTGGTGCGCCAACGGTTTCGGACCTCGGGCAGAACCGGACCGCTGGCCTCCCTACGCCCAGAGCTGCTCGCCGAGGCTGCCTCCGGCGGCCGCGCCGGGCGGCACGTAGACCACGGCCGAGGCCTGGTGCTGCAGGAACGGGGTGAGGGCGTCGCGGGTGGCCAGGCGGTCCTGGACCCGGACGAACTGCGCGGGGTCGCGCATGAAGGCGCAGAACAGCAGGCCGCGGTCGGTCGGGCCGTCGTCGTAGCTGTAGCTGCGCCGGAGCATCCGGGCACCGCCGTCGAGGCGCGGGCTGGTGAGCCGGACGTGGGCGTTGGCGGGGATCACGTAGGAGCCGTCGGGGTTCTTGGCGTAGATGTCCGGGTCGTCGTGTTCGGCGGTGCCGGTGAGTGGGACGCCGTCGCTCTCGCGGCGGCCGATCGCCCGGTCGCGCTGGTCCGCGGGCAGGGCCGCGAAGCCGGCCACGTCCATCCGGATCCGGCGGTAGACCAGCACCGTGCTGTTCTGGTGCGCGCCGGGCGGCCCCCAGACGAACTGCTCGTCCTGCGCCGGACCGGGGTTGGAGGTGCCGTCCTTGAAGCCGAACAGGTTGCGCGGGGTGGTTCCCGGGGCGGCGACGGGGAGGAAGCCGGACTGGCTCCAGCGCGGGGTGGCGCCGGCGGACCGGGCGGCGCTGGAGGCGAGTTCGGCGACCACGGTGAGCGTCCAGCGGTCGGCGGCGCACAGCTGGAGCAGCAGGTCGCCGCCGCCGCGGGCCTGGTCCAGCTGGTCGCCGGGGAAGGGCGGCAGTTCGGCGAGCGCGGCGGGAACGTTGAGGCCGAGCCGGGTGGCGAGGCCCGGGCCGACGCCGACCAGCGAGGTGAGCCGGGTGGTGCCGACGCCCTGGAGCCGGACATCTGACGGGGCGTCGGAAGCCGCTGCGGCGAGGGCGTGGGTCAGCGCGTCGAGGACGGTGCGCAGGGTCTGGCGGTCGGCGGCGGCGGAAGTCTGCGGGAGGTCGAGGGCGAGCAGTTGGGTGGCCGGCTGCTGGGGCGCCGTCACACCGGCCTGCCGGGGCCCGTAGAAGGGGGTCGCGGCCTCGGGCGGCGCGGCCGGGGCGCGCTTGTGGGCGTCCGTCCGGTCGTTCCTGACCAGGTCGTCGGCCGCCGCGCCGAATCCGGCGGCGAGCACCGCACCGGCAGCGAGCAGGGCGCCGCGCCGCCCGAATCCGGCGCTGACCGGGTGGACGGGATCCTGGGCCTTTTCCGGTTCGGTGGGCATGCGGCTATTGCAGACGATAGAACACCTTCATGCAAATGCTGTCTGTCCAACCTGTGTTGAGTCTCCATCAGGTCCGACCGCCGGGTCCTCGGGCGGTGGCGGTGCGCCTATCGGTGCTGGTCGCGGCGGTGGCGCTGGCGGCCACCGGGTGCTCTTCCCCGGGTTCGGCGTCCGCCGACGCGAAGCACCCGGCCGGGACGGTGCTGCGGGTGCCGCAGGACTTCCACACGGTGCAGCAGGCGGTGGACGTCGCCCGTTCGGGGGACACGGTGCTGATCGGCCCTGGTGTGTACCGGGAGAGCGTGCAGGTCACCAAGCCCGACGTGGTGCTGCGCGGCACGGACCGCAACGCGGTGGTCTTCGACGGCGGGGTGCGACTGGTCAACGGCATCACCGCGACCGGCGCGGGCTCGGTGGTGGAGAACCTCACCGTGCGCGACTACCTCGCCAACGGCGTGCTGTTCACCGGCGTCACCGACCAGAAGCTGCAGCAGCGCGGGGCCGGCGGCTCGGCGTACGACCCGCTGGACACCTCCCGCTTCCCCGCCGTCCAGGGCTTCCGGGCGACCAGGGTGACCACGTACGACAACGGCCTGTACGGCATCTACGCGTTCGACGCGCACGGCGGTGTGATCGAGGACTCCTACGCCTCCGGGCAGGCCGACTCGGGCATCTACGTCGGCCAGTGCCGGCCCTGCGACACCCTGGTCCGTGGGAACACCATGGCGCACAACGCGGTCGGCATCGAGATCACCAACGCCTCCGAGGGCGTCTCGGTGCTGGGCAACCTGGTCACCGGCAACCGGGTCGGTGTCACCATCAACTCCAACGACCAGGAGGCGCTCGCCCCGCAGCACGGCGCGGTGCTCGCGGGCAACGTGATCAGCGACGACAACGCCACCGACACGCCCGAGCAGGCGGACGGCGGCTTCGGGATCGGGATCGGCATCGGCGGGGGCACCGGGGACCGCGTGCAGCGCAACCTGGTCCAGGGCAACACGGCGGTCGGGGTGATCATCACCGACCCGCCCGGGCACCCGGCGAGCGGTGACCAGGTCTCCGGCAACCGGGTCACCGGCAACGGCGAGGACCTGGTGCTGGCCGCCGCGGACCCCAGCAACTGCTTCAGCGGCAACCAGCCGGCCACCCAGAGCCCGGCCGGGCTGGAGGGCCTGGCGGGCTGCGGGGCGAACGGGGCGAGCAGCGGGGCGAGCGGGCGGGGCAGCCTGCCGAGCGGTCGGGCGGCCTCGGTGCAGGCACCGCCCGGTGTTCCGTTCAGCCAGGTGCCGGCGCCGCCCGCGCAGCCGTCGATGCCCGACCCGACGGCTGCGGCCGTCCCGGCGACCGGGTTGCCGGGGACCGTCGATCCGGACGCGTACCCGCTGCCCACGGACTCCGGTGCGGTGCCGGCCGCGCACTGACGCGTAGTCGGATCCGCGGTGCGCCATGGGATTCGGGTCTCAGCCGGTGCCCGTGTCCCAGGGCGCCTCCGGGAGCTTGGCGTTGGCGTCGTGCCCGGTGAACTCCAGGGTGGTCGGGGTGCCCAGGCCCGGCATTCGCATGGTGACCCTGCGCAGGCCGCCGTTGCCGTCCACCCAGTAGGTCAGCGGCGACTTCCCACCGTCGGGGCCGCTGCCCGGGGTGGTGCCGGTGGCCCGAGGGCCGGAGATCTCGTCGTAGTCGCGGCCGTCGATCCGGTCGCGGCCCAGCCAGCGGGCGCCGGACTGGGCGAGCAGCAGCGGGTTGTCGGGCCGGTCCGCGCCGAGCCCGATCAGCAGTTGGAGCCCGGCGTCCAGGGGATCGGTGGTGTAGGAGCGCGGCGACCAGCCCGAGCGGGGGATGTGCTCGGCCTGCTGCCAGGGTGGGGTGCCGTCCAGCGCGGGGGCCAGGCCGAGGCCGTCGCTGTCCCAGACGATCAGGCCTTGGTCGAGCTGCGGAGCGGCGGTGGCGCCTGACGTGCCGGACGAACCGGTGAACCCGGCCCCGGTGGTCTGGTAGCTCCCGACGCCGTGGTGCGTCCGGTAGTCCACCACCCCGCTGACCCGCAGCACCACGCCGCCACCCTCGGCGGCGGTCAGGGTCACCGCCGAGGGGCTGGCCTGGTACACGTTCAGTCGCGACAGCGCCAGGCGGGAGGCCTCGTCCATCGTCACCGGCCGCTCGCCGCTGCCGCCGGACAGGCTCCGGTAGGCGGCCACGCCGCCCACTGCGGTGCCGCACACGGCGAGCGCGATCAAGGCCCTGAACCAGCGGGTCCGGTGCGACCAACGGGTCCGGCGTGGCGCGGGGCCGTCCTGGCGCGGCGCGAGGCCGGCGGTCTCGGTCTTACGAGCCATGCGGTCGTCTTCTCTCATCGCTGGGGGAGTGGTCGGGTCCCGGCCGATCGGTTGCACGGCCGATCGGTCATGCAGTCGATCGGTCATGCAGTCGGGCGGGTTCGCCGGCCGGTGACCGGCGAACCCGCCCGATCCGGCCCCGGGATCACCGGTGCCGGCCGCCCCTCGCGGGGCCGCGGCCCTAGCCGCGCTGTGCCGAGGCCTTGCGCCTGCGCGTCAGCACGAGCATCGTCGCGCCGACCGCGGTGAACGCGGCGCCACCGACCAGGGCCAGCGGAACCAGCTCGTCCATGCCGGTGAAGGCCAGGTGCGAGCCGGGCGGGGAGCCCGGGCCGGGCACGACCGGTGCCGGCGTGGTCGGGCCGGGCGTCGGCGTGGGCGTCGCGGACTGGCTCGGCGTCGGCGTCGGCGTCGGCGTGGGTGTGGGCGTCGGCGTGGGTGTCGGCGTCGGCGTCGGCGTCGGCGTGACGATCTTCTGGTTGACCGCCGTCACCGAGACCCCGGTGGTGAGGTTGTCGGCAGTCAGGACCAGCGGCCCGAAGACCGTCGAGTCCGGCGCGGTGTAGCCCGCGGGCGGGCTGACCTCCTGCCAGTAGTACGTTCCGACCGTGCCGCTGCCCTGGCAGATGCCGTCGGCCCCGGTGGCGCAGACGTCACCCACCTTGGTGTCCGGCTTCGACCCGCCGGTCTGCAGGCCGTCGATGCCGTTGCTCTCCTCCCACAGTTGGAACCGGGCTCCGGCCAGCGGGTTGCCGTCCTGGTCGTGCTTGACCACGCGCAGCACGCCCTCCTGCTGGCGGAAGCCGAAGTCGTAGGTGTGGTTGTTCTCGCCGGGCCCACCGGTGGTCAGCGCCTTCACGGGGTAGGCCGTACCCGGCGGCACGGTCCCCTTGGAGTCGATGAAGTGGTTGATCCCGACGTTCGCGTCGGTCGGCACCCACTCGTAGAGCGGACCGCCCTTGGCGTAGTCGGCCGGCTTGTCGAGCTTGATGGTGTAGTCGGTCTTCGGCTTGAGCCCGCCGCTGACGTCGGAGTCGTCGAAGTAGTACTCACCCCGCGCCGTCGTCTTCGTCGTGCCGACCAACTTGCCCGATCCGTCGTACAGGTGGATCGTCGCCCCGGCCACCGGCAGCTGGCCCGGGTCCTGGATGCCGGTGCGCTGCGGGTCGTACCAGACACGGTTGCCGATCTGCAGCGGCGCCTGGTCGCAGAGCACCTCCAGGTCGCCCATCGAGGCGCCCTTGCCGAACGCGGAGTTGACGCCCGCGGGGTTGAGCCGCAGCCCGTCCGGCGGGTGCTGCTTGCCGTCCCGTCCGACGAAGGCGGTGCCGGTCCCGAAGGCCGTGCTGTTGGGGTCGAAGCTGGAGACCGCGATGGTGTCCTCCACCTTGGAGAGCGCCATCCCCGCGAAGGCGGCGTTGTGGTGGGCACCCAACCGGCTGTTGTCGAAGAACCGGGTGCCCCGGGGGGAGAGCCCGCAGCCGCCGTTGGTGTCCATCACGTACGTCCCGCCCGCCGGGCAGGCCTTGTTCAGGTCGCCACCCGACAGCACCAGGCCGGGGGTCCCCGGCGTGGGGCCGGCCGGCGCGCGGTCGGCGAACCGGTCGCGGAAGGCCAGCAGCATCGAGCCGTCGGTCTCGAAGCCGATCTCGCCCAACTCCGGTTCCGGCTGGGCCAGGTAACTCGTGCAGGCCTGACCGTTCTGCGAGGTCGGCCAGGTGTTGGTCCAGGGCCACCACCCCGTGCCGCCGTCGCACGCGCCCGAACCGACCGTGGACTGCCGGGGGTAGTCCAGCGGCTGGTCCAGCACCGGCTTGCCGAAGGCCCCGGTGGCGAGGTCGAACGGCATGACCACCACGCGCATGTCGGAGGTCTTGCCGGTGGACTCGCCGGAGCAGACACCGCCGACGTAGCCGGCGCCGTCCTGCATGCCGAGCCCGAACGGCCGCCAGTCCACGGCCGCCGGGCAGCCCGGGTCCGGGATGCTGAAGGCGGCCTTCGGCGCCGCCGCGGTCGCCGCGGTGGCGTCGTACTCGTAGAGCTTGCGGTCGTCGAGGTTGACGACGAACAGGGAGGACCCGTCGTCGGTGACCTTGATGCCGCCCAGGCTCTCCTTGCCGGGCACGGCGAGGAAGGCGTCATCGGTGCCCGGACCGTGCACCGTCGTGCCCGCGTCCGGGACCACGGTGAAGAGCGAGGTCTTCTTCGCCGCGATGTCGGTCACGTAGATGCCGCCGGGCCCGCCCGGACCGTAGTCCGTGGTGCGCTTGGCCACCGCCGAGGAGAAGACCCGCTTGTCGGCCTTGTTCCAGGCGATGCCGTAGAGCGTCCCGGTGTCGGCGTTGGTGGCGATGTCGGTGACGTTGACACCGTTGGCGCCGTCCTGCCCGCGCGTGTCGTACGGGAAGGAGACCAGCGTGCGCTGGGATCCGCCTTCGCGCGACGCGGGCTGACAGGTCGTCACCAGCGGCGCGTTCTTCTGGCAGTAGTCGCCAGGGCTCCACAGGCCGGTGGTGTAGGACACGCTCTTCTTGCCGGAGAGGTCGACGAACTCCTCGTTGCTGCTCAGCTGGGTCGGCGCGCCGTCCAGGCCCTGCGCTGAGGCGAAGGCCGGGAACAGCACGCCCGGCTGCGGATTCACCACCTGCACGCGGTACTTGCCGCCGGTGGCCTTGCTCTGCGCCGGGGCCAGGGTGACCGTGCCGTCGGCCGCCGTGACCGCGTCGATGCTGGTGCCGGCGTCATCGGTGAGGGTCACCGTGACACCGCCGATGCCCGGTTCCAGCCCGGGTGTCCAGGCGCCGCTGGTGTCAACGGCCCGGATCACCCGGACCGTCACCGTGCCGTCCCCGGCCTGCGGGTACGCCGACGGCGCCAACACCAGCGAGCAACTGCCGAGTCCGAGGACGAGCGCCGCGACGCCGCCCGTCGCGCGCAGACCGACGCTGCCCGGCCGTCGCCGGCCGGGCCCGCGCGCGCTGCCTGTTACTGGTTCGCTTCTGTCTGTCATCCCCTGCTCTCATCGTTCAGACAAGGGGCAGCTGCCCAACTTCATGAGGGAGTACGTGAGATGGCGGAGAGCCGCCTTGCTGGCGAGCTTAAGGGGGATTTAGGCAAGATCGTGGCGGAATGGCGAATTACGTCTTCATGAACCTGTCGAGCAGTGAGCCTTCTCAGAGTGGGCACTGGTCCTGCGGGTGCCGGAAATGACGTCTGTGCAGGTCGGGCGCCTGGCGTGGGTCTTGTGTGCTGCGGCGTGCTGATTGCTGACCAGGCTTCGCCTGACGTACCTGATGATCTCGAAACGCGTTCGCCGCGCTGCGGTTGCTACCGCTGAGCGATCGTGGCAAGGACGTTGAGATCCTGGCCCTTCGTCATCGGATCACAGTGCTGCAGCGGCAACTCGGTTCGGCGGGTGCGGCGGTGGTCAAGGGTGGGCGAAGAGGGTGCTGGCGAGGGCGACGTGGACGGCGGTGCCGCCCAGGATGCTCAGGACGGCGTTGCGCCGCCAGAGGTGCAGGCCGAGGGTGGCGGCCAGGGCGACGGCGGTGGGTACGGCCCGCATCGGGCTGGTGAGGGGGAGGTCGCGCAAGGCGTAGACGGTGAGGATCACCATCACGCCGACCGGCATTCGTTCGCTCAGGTGGTGCAGCACGGCGCTGGCCCGCAGCGGGGCGAGCGCGGCGAAGGGCAGCGCGCGCAGGCCCCAGGTGACGGCGGCCGACACGCCGATGGCGGCGAGCAGATAGGGCGTGTCAGGCACGGGTCGGCTCCTTCGGGGCGGGGGTGCGGTGCCGGGTGAGGGCGCGTCGGGTCAGCAGCCCGGCGGTGAACAGCGCGGTGGCGGCGAGCAGCATCTGGCCGGGGAACAGGAAGCGCGCGGCGAGTGCGCAGACCAGGGCCAGTGCGGGGGTGGGGACGTCGCGTCGGGCGCGGTAGGCGTCGACGGCGAGCACGACGAACAGCGCGGTGAGCGCGAAGTCCAGGCCGACCAGCCGGGCGGGCACCAGTGCCCCGAACAGCGCGCCGGCGGTGGCGCCGGCGACCCAGTAGACCTGGCAGAGCACCTGCAGCCAGATGATGCGTCGCCCGCTCCAGGAGCGCGCCTGCCGCCCGGTGGTCAGGGCGTACGCCTCGTCCGTCATGGCGAAGGTGCTGTACGCCCGGCCGAACCGGCCGCCGACCCGATGCAGCGGGAAGGACAGGGCGTAGAAGACGTGCCGGAAGTTCACCAGGAACGCCGTCATGGCGATCTGCGCGAGCGGGGCGACCGCGACAACGAGCCCGATCAGCAGGAACTCCAGCGACCCGGCGTAGACCAGCGCGGTGAAAGCGGTGGCCCACCACCAGCTCAGGCCTGCGTGGACGACGAGCACGCCGAACGCGATGCCGAGCGGGAACAGGCCCAGACCGACGGAGCTGGAGTCCCGGAGCGCGGCCGTCAGGTCGTTCCGGGCGCTCGGCGCGGCGGCGTTCATGTCGGCGGCGTTTGTGTCGGCGGCGGGCCCAAGTGGCGGAACGGGACGGCTGAGCGTCCCGCCAGGGGTGGAGTTCATGGGGAAATTCTAGGCCGGATTTCCGGTAATATGGTTTCCAATTATTGCCCTGGAGTCGCTCTGTGAGTAATAAAGAGATGCTGGACGGCATTGATCGTGACATTTTGTTCCACCTGCGTCAGGACGGTCGGCTGACCAACGTCGAACTGGCCAAGCGGGTCGGCCTCACGCCGCCGCCCTGCCTGCGCCGCGTCAAGCGGCTGGAGGAGGCCGGGGTCATCGCCGGATACCGGGCCCGGATCGACCCGGCGGCGGCCGGCCGGGGGTTCGAGGTGGTGGTCGCGGTGGAGATCGGCGTCAACGACCTGCAGACGGTGGAGGAGTTCGAGTCGACGGTTGCCTCCTACGAGGAGGTGGTCGAGTTCCGCCGGCTCTTCGGCCGCCCTGACTACTTCATCCGCGTCGCGGTCGCCGACCATGCCGCCTACGAGCGCTTCCTCACCGCCCGGCTGATGGGGCTGCCGGCCGTCGCCCGGGTCGACTCGCACCTGACCATGAAGATCATCAAGAACGACGGCTGAGCGGGCCCTCCTCCGCCCGTGCGGCGGGGGACACGGGGGTCACCGGCAGGCCCCTGCCTTCGCGGCGCGCCGCCACCGTCGACGCACGCTTGGAGCACTATGGACACGGTGCGAGCGATGTGATGTGCGCGTGGGCCTGGCGGGCGGCGTCAGTGATTCGTTCGTCGGCGCGCAGCTCGCGGTCCGAGTCGCCGATGTACATCGGCAACCGCACCTGACGGTCGATCACCTCACGCAGGGCGGGCAGTGCGGGGGCGGCTGCGGGGCCCAGGTCGGTCAGCAGTGCGCAGGTGTACGGGCCGAACATGTCGTCGCCCAGGTAGTGCGGAGCCGTTGCCAGGATGGGGTCGGCTGCCTCCTGCCCGGCGTGCTTCCACAGGACGCCGAACAGGTGTGGATGCAGGTGGCGGGGCTCTCGCACCCGGGACCACAGATACTCGGCGTGCGTGCTTGCGAGACCGCCGTTGTCGATGAGCCATTCCAGCAGATTCACGGCCTGGACGAGGTGGCGAGAGTTCTCGGCGACGGCATCGAGGGAACGCTCGGCCAGTGCTCTGTCCTGGGTGATTCGGATCAGGCTGAGGAACGCGTGGTCCCTGGTCCGTTGGTTGGGCCCGGGCTGGGCCGTGAGGCGGTCCAGGAGGGGAACGGCTGAGGCGGCAGCAGGGCCGATCTCGCCGAGGCTGACGATGAGTTGGGTGCGCAGCCAGGCGTGCGGGTCGTAGTGGTCCTGGCTCCACCGGTCGAGCTGTTCGAGGAGTTCCGGCACGGCGGGCGCGGCTGCCGCGCCGCAGGCACGCAGGACGGATACGGTGGGCGCGGCCGAGCACAGCCTGGGATCGCTTCCGTCAGCACAGTCGCGGCCGTGCCGGCGCAGGGCCGCCTGGGCGGCCTCGATGACGGGTGCGAGGTCCGCTCCGGCGGCCGCAAGTCCTTCTACTGCCTCGCCAGCCTCGGTGCCCAGGGCGCCGGAGTGGATCAGCTGGGTCAGTACCGGTACGGCACGGGCGTCACCGATCCGACCGAGCGCGAGCGCGGCGGGCTTCTCGGCCCGCGGGTCGCGCAGAAGGGCGGCAAGTTCTTCCCGGCAGAGCCGACTGGCTTCGAGGGAAGCGCCGATCGTGGTCGCGGTGGTGACGCGCACCGCCGGTTCGCGGTCGCTCAGTAGCAGCGGCCGCAGGCGTGGCACGACGCGAGTCGGGGCGGCCCGCCAGTGCCGGATAGCGATCAGGGCCATGTCGGCTGCAGCCTGCTGGCTTACCGCGTCCGGCCTGGCCGCGAGTCGGCCGACCCAGGTGAGGCAGGCGTCCTGGGTGGTGTGGTTGCGCGCGCCCAGTCCCCACAGGGTTCCCGGTCGCCAGTCGAGCAGGCCGCCGCGCCGGCCGATGCCGGCGCCGCCGGCTTCGAGGTCCAAGCAGGCGGCTGACTCCCAGAACTCCCGTTTCTCGGACAGGCCCAGGCGCAGCACGCCCAGGGCGGACCGAAGGCGGACTGCCGGGTCGGGGTCCTCATGCAGTGCCGTCGCGAGGGCGAGGAGGTCGGTGTGGTCCGGTTTCTTCCAGGGCTCGAAGAGTGCTTCGGTGAGCGCCACGCGTGCCGTCGAGCTCAGTGGACTCGGGTCGTCTGACAGTGCCCGTACGGCCCGCGGGCGATCCGCTGCAGCGAGGAGCCAGGCTGCGGCGCGCCGTGTGGCCGGGTCCCGATCGCGCAGCGCGGCTGCCGCGCGTTCGGCTGCGGCGGGCCACGGTGGGTCCTCGTGGGAGAGCTCGGTGAGCAGGCATAGGACCGCCCGCCGCACGTCGGTGCTGTGGTTACTGGTCAGGGTGAGCAACTGGTCGGGAACGGGGCCGGTGCGGTCCGTCCGTACCGCGTCGAAGATGGCGCTTCGGGCCGTTCCGTACCCGGCCCGACGGGGATCGCGCAGGGCAGCCGACAGCCAACTCTCGACAGGGGACGCCGGGTTCTGATCCGGCGTGCGGGGGGTCATCGACCCGGGCGTACGACGCCCTTTCGCATAGACATGTCGCGACCCTGCCCGAGCCGGGTCGGCGGGCGCAAGTTCATTTCGCACTTCACGGCTTCTCCTTCCCGGCGTCAGTAGTCCGCACAGCGACTGCGGCGGCCAGTGGCTCGAGCCCGGCTGTACGGCAACGGACTTCAACCACCACCCCGGCCGTCAGACCGTGGCAGGAGGCGCCGAGATCATCGCGTGGATGGCCCGGGTGGCTCCGGACAGGCCGACGGATGGGTGCATTCGACGTGGTGGGGACGCTGTCCCAACAGGGGGTCAGCGGTGGCGCAGCTGCGCGGGGGCGGCAGGGGCGGGCAGGCTTTCCGGCTCGCCCTCGGCGTTGGCCGACGTGCCGTCAGGGTAACGAGCGCAGTCGGCTGAAGCGGAGACCGCGAGGCGGTCGCCGGGGTAGAGGGCGACGCTGACGGTGTCGCCCTCGGTGGCCCGGGCGGCCGCAGGCGGCCTGAGCCGCAGCTGGAGTTGCTGGGCGTTGCCGTTGTCGTAGGAGAGGACCGCCCAGCCGGCCCGTGTCAGGGTCTGCCGCGCCCGCTCCAGTGCGTCCTGCGCCTGAGGGCGCGTCACGCCGCCCAGCGCCCAGCTGTCGCCGATGTCGGAGGTGTACGGCTCACTGGGTGGGCTGTCGTTCATGTTCTCCAGTAGGTGGCCGAGTCCTCTCAGGTGGCATTCGAGGGTGTCGGCGGTGATGCCCTCGCCGGGCCACCGCGGGTCGAGCCCGGCCGACGGGGGCAGGGCGAGGGCGTCGTAGACCGCCTGGGTCTGCACGTCCAGCCGGTGCGCGGTGACGGTCGGGTCGGCCACGGGATAGGGCTCCCCGCGCCAGATGTCCGCGAACTTCACGGCGGCGAAGCCCGCGATGGCCGTTGCCACAGCGGCCGCCGCGACCCGCTTGGCGAGCTTGCGGCGGGGACTGGTTCGACGAGCACCCTCGATCATGGTTCGAATCGTGCCCTGGCATGCCCGGCCGGCGCATGAGTACCCGTACTCATCATCGGTGCGCACCGCGGGCCGCCGGCCTCGGGGGAGCCGACGGCGCCGAACTGGCCTGTGCTGCGCGAGTTCGAGTCGTTCTACAACGGCCATCGGCCGCACCGGGCCTTGGGGCAAGCGGCTCCGCTTCGGCCACGGCCCGAACCGATTGCCGAACCAGGGCAGATCAGACATCTCGAGATATACCGACGAGATCGACTCGGTGGCACCCTCCACGAGTACCATCACGCCGCCTGAGCTGGGCGGATGACTTCTCGGCACCCACAGGGTGGAATGCCGTGCTCACGGAGGATCTCCCAGACCGTGGAGGCGGCGACCTTGCTGCCCAGCGCCGCAAGCTCACCGTGGATCCGACGGTACCCCCACGAGCTGTTCTCGCGTACCAGGCGGAGGACCATGGCGCGGATCGAGCGGACGGTGGGCGGGCGTCCGCGCCACCTCGGTACGCAGGTCGCGGCATGGCGCCGCTTCAGCAGGTCCCGATGCCAGCGAAGAAGCGTGAGCAAAAAGTGCTGGTTGAGATGAATCTCAACCAGCACTTTTCCGGAACCCGTGGGCTCACAGTGTGGCTCCCCTCGTCCTGGACGAGACAAGCCAGCCTCACCCGTCCCAGCTGGCCAGAAACGCCCGAATCGACCGGATACGCGGATGGACGGGCTCCAGGACCCGCTCGGCGTCCGCGAGTAGTTGCCGGGCGGCGGTCCGCGCGGCATCCGGGTTGCCCAGTGCGGCGACGGCATGCGCGAGATGCAGGCGGGTGGACAGGGTGTGCGGGTGGTCCGGGCCGAGGATCCGGCTGCGGTCCTCGGCCAGGGCCTCGAGTTCCGCCTCCGCCTCGGTCGTCTGACCGGTCTGCAGAGCGAACCAGGCCCAAGCCCCGGGGACGGCCATGGTGTGCGGGTCGTCCGGGCCGAGCGCCGCATTGGCATCGGCCGCGAGGAGCGACAAGTCTGCTTGAGCGGAGCGGAGTTCACCGGAGCAGCCGCGGAACCACGCTAGCCCGCGCCGGGTCGCGAGCGTCTGGGCATGACGGCTTCCCAGCACCCGCTCGCGGTCGGCCAGCAGAGTCCGAAGCAGCTGTATGCCTCGGCTCAGGTCTCCCGTCTCGCCCATGTAGTAGGCGAGTTGGTGGCGTGCGGCGAGCGTGTCGGCGTGGTGGGGACCCAGCTCCCGGCTGGTGTCGCTCACCAGCGTCGCGAAGAGCGGGACGGCCTCCGCCGGTCGGCCGGACTCGGCGGTGAAGAACGCCAGTTGGTGCCGAGCCGCGAGGGTGTCAGGATGTGCCGGTCCCAGCTCGGTCATCCGGCGGATGAGGATCGGTGCGAGCGCCCGGACGGCCTGCGTAGGGTGACCGGAGTCGCCCAGGACGAGCGCCAGTGCGAAGTCGGCTCCGGGGACCGCCCCGTCGCGGGCACGCCGCAGCGCCACGGTGGCGCGCCTTAGCCGGGACTCCTGATGAGCCACCAGGCCCAGGTCGTAGCAGTCGGCCGCGCTCACATGCGGAAGCAGCCCGTCCCAGAGGTGCTCTGGCACCGGCCGCTGGGCGGGGACGTCGAGAAGGTAGTCGAAGGCGGTCCAGCCAGCTGTGGTACTGCCGGTCAGCAGGCTGCTGGTCGCGTGCGCGGCCTGACTGGCCCAGGCCAGTGCGGGCTCAAGCGGCTCGGGTTTGAGGTCGTCGCCACCGCGCTCGGCCAGGTAGGGCAGGTGGAGTTCGGCCAGCCACTCCTGTGGCAGCGCCCGGCGCAGGCCGAGCCGGCGGCAGTCCACGGCGGCTGTGACCAGCGCCGCGCCGCGCGGGTTGGCACCGGGCGCCCAGGCATCCCGCCAGGAGTCCAGCAGGGCCGGCCCGGAGGCGAGTACCTCGGAGACCCCGAAACGGCTGCTGCTGCGCAACGCCCGTTCGATTCTCGGATCCTGGGCGAGCCATCTGGCCCGTTCGCACTCGGGGACGGACCACCGGCGGGCGATCCGGATGACTCGGGCAGCCTGGATCACACCGCGCTCCGTCCGCCACAGGTCACGGTCCGAGCCGGTCAGGCGGCTCTCCTCGCGGGCGTCGTAGCGCCGGTGCTCCTCGGCCCGCATGGTCGCCACCACCGTGACCTGGCCTTTCTGCTTGGCGAGCAAGGCAGTCAGCGCGGGCTCGGTAATCCCGTCCGCACCGAGGTAGCACTCCAGGTCGTCCAGCCACAGCAGGCTGGCGAGGCGGCGGTGACGGCGGATCTGTGCGAAGGCCGCCGGCAGTGCGGCCTTGTCCAGTGGCCGGACGAAGAGCCGGTCCGGGAAGAGTTTGCGCACGCTCTCGTAGGCGAGTCGTGTCTTTCCCGCAGTGGACTCACCTAGCAGTAAGACGAACTGACTCTGCGTCATAGCCTCCAGTAGTTCCGGCTCGGCATCCCGGGCGATGTAGGCAGGGGCTCCGTCGGGTGACCACTCGGCAGGGTGCACCCCGGCCGCAACCGGATCGCTCAGTTGCGAGACCAGCGGTAGCCGGCCTGCGCGTCCGCGTAACAGTTCCCCGGAGGATTGATGTGCGGGCGCGTTCCGGTTCTTTTCGCCGCCTGCCGCGACGCGGTCGGCGAGAAAGCCGAGCGTGGTTGCGAGTGCGCCGATGCCCACCGCAGGGGCACCGGAAAGCCAAACCTGGGAAATCGCCGCAGCTGCCGCGCCGACCCCCACCATGCCGACATAGACCGGCCATCCCCGCGCCCGACCGGGCACTTTCGCGACCTCTGGCATGCGCCATCCCCCAGTACCTCCGGGCCACTTGGGGCATTGTGCCGCACCCCCGGGGCGGGTGCACTACCTCGAACCGACTCTGCTTCCGATCGACGGCGGTGGGCCTGCGGAGAATGTCATCCACGCAGCTCAAGGGTTCGCTTGGTGGTTGCGGCAAGGTGATCACCTGTGTTGCTTCGCATAGGTCGCGGTGATCAACCTCCATGAGCCGACGGCTCAGTGGAGTTCTACACCCTCGTCAGCGACGTCCGTCAACCGTCCTGGCGGTCGACCGGGGTGACGGCTCCGGCCGCCCAGCAGGCGGGTGCGCACGCCACGGCGGCGTCGACCAGGTCCTCCTTGGTGACGTCCGGATCGCTGAGCCACGCCTTGATGGCTCCGGCGAAGCCGTGGGCCAGGAACTTCGCGATCACCTCGTGACTGACGTCCTGAAGATCAGGACCGGCGATGCGCGCAAGGAAGGAGAGGGCGTAGTCGCTGAAGTGGCGCACCAGCGCGTCGTAGACGCCTCGGACTCACCGATAGCGCTCACACACTACCCAACCTCACCCATCAAATGGTCGGCTACATGATCTCGTCTCACGTCAGATGCCTTACCCAGAAAGGGGAGTGCCCGTCCGCGTCTCGCGTGTGGTGACTCGGACGAGTTCAGTCGCGCAAGTGCGCCTACCTGGGCGCTTGTGTTACTCGGGGACGGCGGGCGCGCTGTCACGCCCGTCGGCTAGGCTGAGGTTCGTATCGAACTGATTGCCGAGCGTTACGGGGGGCGCGTGTCCGGGGTGGGGTTGACCGAGCGTCTGGCGGCGTTGCACGCGGGGCGGGTGGCTGGTCCGACGCTGGTCGCGGAGTTGCGTGCGGCGTTGTTGCTGGCGCCGACCGAGAACGGTGAGCCGCTGGCGGCGGATGCGGACGGTGTGCGCTGGTTGTACGCGTTCACCGACGAGTCGACGCTGGCCCGGTTCGCGTCCGCGCGTGGCATGGGCGGCGAGGTGGACTACCTGACGGTGCGTGGCTCGCGCTTGCTGGATGTGGCGTTGCCGGCGCTGGGCGTTCCGGCGGGGGTGGCGGTGGATGTGGCGGGTCCGGCGCCGTTCCTGCTGCCGGCTTCGGCGGTG
>NZ_JBGCCO010000020.1:0-173011 GCF_041262605.1 Kitasatospora sp. GAS1066B | reverse complement strand
GCCCCCCCCCCCCCCGGCGGGGGGCGGGGTGTGCGCTTCCTCCCCGCCCCCGGCGGGGCGGCCCCGCCCCCGGGGGGGGGGGGGGGGGGGGGGGGGGCCCGCCCCCCCCCCCCCCCCCCACGTCTCCAACGCTACACACAAGTGTGGCTTGTAGATGTTCAGTTCGCGGAAATCCCGAGTTCGGAGATCTCGATCTCCCGGGCGCCGAGCCGGCACGTCCACCGCCCGTCCGCACCTCGGCGCATCGGCAGCAGCACGAGTTCCGCGAGCAGCGGGCGCTTGTCCCAGGAGGACGGGACGTCGTGCTCGGCGGTGCGTCCCAGGAGCCACCGCCCGGGCAGCGGGACCGTGTGACGCATCACCAGCGCGACATCCCGGCGCGCCGGTGCGCGGCCGGACGCGGCCGGCAGCGGTGTCGTGCCGGCCGCGTCCAGGGTGCGGGAGCCGTCCGCCTGGACGTAGACGCACACCGCACGTCCGGTGTCGGCGCCCAGACGGGTCGTCAGCAGTTCCTCGGTGATCCCCGGGTCGCTCGTGCTCAGCGCCGACAGATCGCCGGCGACGTCCTGGGGCGCCGGGATCGCCGCCATCTTCGCCAACTGGCCTTCCGCTGCGGCGGCAGCGAGACGCTCTGCGTCCATGCGTGCCAGCCGGTCGCGCTCGGCGGCGTCCGCGAGGTGGGTGGAGAAGTCGTCGGCGTAGACGGCGTCGACCAGGTCCTGCACGTCGCCCGGGACCTCGATGCTGCGGTACTCGGGCTTGTTCAGCAGCACGCTGGTGCGGTGCAGGAGGGCGCCGTCGTAGACCGCGCCCCAGCTCCTCGGCGCGGCGACCGCGCCGTCCTTGTCGAGCGGCTCCAGGACGACCATGCGCGGTGTGCGCGGCTCACCCGTCCAGGCGGGCCGGTTGGCGCGGTTGTGGCGCTTGCCGCGCCCGGCGCGCTGCAGGAGCTGGGCCAGTGGGGCGAGGTCGCTGACGACCAGGTCGAAGTCCAGGTCCAGGGACTGCTCCACGATCTGTGTCGCCACCAGAATCGAGCCGACACGAGCCTGGGAGGCCGCGTTCTCGTCGACCGGCTTGCCGAAGGCGGCCTCGCACTCCTGCGAGATCCGCTGGCGCTCATGAGCCGGGTAGCGCGAGTGGAGCAACCGCAACCCGCCCTCGCGCGAGGCCAGTTCCGGCAGGGCGTGGCGCAGGTCGCGGTAGGTGCGTTGGGCCTCGTCCACGGTGGTGCAGCAGACCAGCACGCAGCCGCCCTGCTCGGTGACCGGCGCCAGCAGTTCACGCAGCGCCTCGCGGCGCGAGCCCGACTGCGGCTGCACGGCCGGGTCCTCGCGCACGTCCCAGTGCACCTGGCGGGTCTCCACCTGGAGACAGCGCTCCCGGTTGCTCTTCACCGCCCGGGGCTCGCAGACCTCGCCCGTGCCGGCATCGACATACAACCAGCCCGGGTAGCACGGCGCGATCGTCGCCGCATTCGCGAAACCCGCCCCGCGCCGGTAAGCCTCCACCAGCGAGGAGGCCGCCCTGCCGGTCAGCGTCGCCGACAACAGGACGACCGGCGCCCGCAACGCACCCAGCCACTCCAGCAGCCGCACCAGCAGGCTGTGCATCCACGGCCCGTACGCGTGCGCCTCGTCCACCACGAACACCTTGTCCGACAGGCCCAGCAGGCGCAGCACGTTGTACCGCACCGGCAGGACCGCCGTCAGCGCCTGGTCGATGGTGCCGTTGCTCAGCGGCGCCAGCAGGCCGCGCCGGCCCGTGCGCAGCCACCGCCCCGCCTCGACCCCCGTCCGCTCGTCCGACAGCACCGGCGATCCCTGCTCCGCCTCGTCGGGCTCGGCGTACTGCGGGCTGAGCCACGCCATGCTGTGCAGCAGCGTCAACGCGCGCTCGCCGGTGACATTGCCCTCGGCGAACCTCCGTACCCGCTCGAACATCGCGTCGGCCGTGGCCATCGTCGGCAACGCGAAGTACAGCCCGCTCGCGCCCGAGGCCCGGGCCATCACGGAGGCGGCGTGCAGCGCGGCTTCGGTCTTGCCGTCCCCGGTCGGCGCGGTGACCAGCAGCAGCCCCGCGCCCGACACCAGCTCGGGCAGGTGGGCGGCGATGTCGGCCTGCAGCCCGTTCGGCGGGAACGGGAACCGCTCCTCGAACGACCGCTCCACGAACTCGGCGCGGCCAAGTCCCGCTTGCCGCACCAACACCGGCGCCGACGCGACCGCCGCACCGTAGTGCGCGTCGAGCTGCCCGCTGTCCCCTCGCCACCCCGGCTCCGGCAGCCGTTCAGTGATCACCTCGACCTGACTGGCCAACCAGTCCGCCACGACCACCAGCCCCGTGACGACAGCCGCCGTCGGCCCCGACAACGCCCCCTGCGGCACCGCGACCGCACCCGTCAGCCGACGCACCGCGACCGCATGAGCCGTCCGCTGCTCACACCACCCGTGCTCCCCCAAACCCGGCTGATAGGCCGTCGGATTCGCCAACTCCTTCTTCCGAAGCGGCTCCCCGAAGCAGCCGTGGTGCCCGCCCAGCAGCTGGGCGATCTGATGACTGGCGGACAGGTCGACGAGCCTGCTCGTCGGGTAGCCGCACTGCGCGAAGAACTCCGCGAGCGCCCAGTGCGTCACCGTCTCGTGGCGCAGGGCCGGTCCGGCGACCGCCCGCCCGGCGCCTTCTCCGTAGCGGGGGTCGCCCGCTACGCCCGCGAACGCGGCCTTGTCCAACGCCTGGAACGGCGGCGAGATCTTCCCGATGTCGTGCAACCCAGCCCAGAAACACACCATCTGACGGCCCTCGGCCACGGACAAGCCCAACTCCGCGGCGATCCGCGCCCGCGAACGCGGGCTCACCATCTGGTCCCACAGGGCTCCCGCCACGGCCACGGTGTCGAGCAGGTGGCAGACCACCGGATACGGCCGCGGCAGCTCGGCGCTCTTGCCCCACAAGCGCGCATCCAGCCATAAGCCGTCACTCGCGGCGACCGACTCACTGTTCTCAGTCATGACCGAAGGGGTACCAGGTGCCACTGACAAGTCCAACCCCGGAACCGAGAGGTCCCAACCGATCGCTCTACACCTCTACTATCTGCGTCATGACAGACCGACCACTGCGGCACAGCAGCGGCAGCAGCCAAACAGCTTGGCCGTCGGTCCTCTGTGGACGTGTGGCGAATCGTCAAGAAATGGCAAAGCCTGTCTAGCGTTGCAGGTCAGGAAGTGTCCGCCCCGCGCGAGCGGGGGTCAGCCGCGGCCCGGGCGCCCGTCATCGGCCCACCCCGGGTCCGCCCCGCGCGAGCGGGGGTCAGCCGCCACGTGGTCCGCGTCGCGGTTGGCTGCCTCGGGTCCGCCCCGCGCGAGCGGGGGTCAGCCGAAATCGAAAGGATTCCGAGGCGCAGCGGCTGGGTCCGCCCCGCGCGAGCGGGGGTCAGCCGACGTGCCGCTGCTGGAGCTCGCAGCGGTAGGGGTCCGCCCCGCGCGAGCGGGGGTCAGCCGGACTTGATCGTCTCTGCGACCGGCGGGGCGGAGTCCGCCCCGCGCGAGCGGGGGTCAGCCGCCACCCCGGCGGCCACTACCGGCCCGGTCGCAGTCCGCCCCGCGCGAGCGGGGGTCAGCCGTGCAGCAGTGCCGCGTTGAACCTTGCGGCGAAGTCCGCCCCGCGCGAGCGGGGGTCAGCCGTCGGAGTAGGGGATCATCACGTCCTCGAACTTGTCCGCCCCGCGCGAGCGGGGGTCAGCCGGTCAGGTTCGGCCAGTAGGCACCCTCCGTAACGTCCGCCCCGCGCGAGCGGGGGTCAGCCGGTCATCAACCGCACCTGGAACTGGCAGGTCGGGTCCGCCCCGCGCGAGCGGGGGTCAGCCGCGGCTTGAGTGCCTCGGTGAGCTGGTCGAGCAGTCCGCCCCGCGCGAGCGGAGGTCAGCCGCACTGGAGCGAGCGCCAGCAGCGGTACGCCGGGTCCGCCCCGCGCGAGCGGGGGTCAGCCGGTCTCCGTACCGACGGAAAACCTTGATGCCGCGTCCGCCCCGCGCGAGCGGGGGTCAGCCGTCGGCGGTGCCGGAGCTCCTGTGCGGTGCCGAGTCCGCCGCGCGCGAGCGGGGGTCAGCCGCCGTCGAAGCGGTGACCGCCGCGTTCGGTCGGGTCCGCCCCGCGCGAGCAGGGGTCAGCCGAACTTGCAGGTCGGCGGTGCGGTGGGGCTGGGGTCCGCCCCGCGCGAGCGGGGGTCAGCCGTAGGCGTCGCAGCCGTCCCGGCAGGAGGTGCAGTCCGCCCCGCGTGAGCGGGGGTCAGCCGCGTATCGCAACGATACGCTCAGCGCCACCGGTGTCCGCCCCGCGCGAGCGGGGGTCAGCCGGATCTGTCCTGGCAGCGGCTCGACGCGGTGCTGTCCGCCCCGCGCGAGCGGGGGTCAGCCGTAGTCCTCGTCACCGATGGCCTCCTCCGGGCGGTCCGCCCCGCGCCAGCGGGGGTCAGCCGGGGCCGTGATCGTCGGCGGTGCTTGGGCCCTCGTCCGCCCCGCGCGAGCGGGGGTCAGCCGGTCGGGCCAGCGTGCGGCCTGGTCCCGGTGCTGTCCGCCCTGCGCGAGCGGGGGTCGGCCGCCGGTCGGCACGCCGGTGATGCCCTACCGGGTGTCCACCCCGCACGAGCGGGGGTCAGCCGATCTCGCCCAGGTCGTGCACCGGCACCGCGCCGTCCGCCCCGCGCGAGCGAGGGTCAGCCGGCGACGGCCTTGGGCACCAACTTCAACAGCCGGTCCGCCCCGCGCGAGCGGGGGTCAGCCGCACCACAGAGACGCCGCTGAACCACGACGACGTCCGCGCCTACGAGCCGGTGCTACTGCCGCGGCGTGACCACTTGCCGCACCACCAACCGCCCCGAACGACCAGCCATGTTCTGTGGCTCCTGCCGGGGACTCGAAACTGTGCTACGGCAGCGTCACCACACCCTGCAGCGCTGGCATGTAGGTATGGTTCAACTCGGTCTCCGTAATGAACCCCCACATCGATGAAGCCCGGTACGGCACCCGACCGCGCAGCCCTACGACACCGTGTCAGTGGCCGCCGTTGCCAACACCGCACCCTCCTGGCCTGCGGGTCGATCTCGATCTGTCGCCCCGCGTCCACTCAGCTCAGGCTTTCCGCGTACGCGATGGCTGCCAGCGCGTCCTGCCTGGGCGTCGCCGGACCGAACTGGGGGCGCGACTCGACCGGCGTGTTTTTCGCCTTGGTCGGAGCCGGATCAACCCCACAGCGCCAAGCCGTACTCGACCAGCAACCCACCACGCCGCTCGTGGAGTCAGTCCCCCGGGGTCAGCAGGATCTTGCCCCGCGTACCGCCCCCCTCCAGGAGGGCGTGTGCGAGCGGCGCGTCCTCGAACGGCAGGACGTGGGCGATGCGCAGCGTCAGGTGCCCCTGGTCCACGTGGCGGGCCAGTGTGTCGAGCATGGTGCCGTCGGTCCGTACGCCGTAGATCTCCACGGCGATGGACCGCTCGGGCTCCGGCACGGCGAAGGGGGTCAGCGACAGGTAGCGTCCGCCGTCGCGTACCGCCGCGATCGTCGCTGGGAGGCCCGCCGCGTCGATGACGGCGTCGAAGGCGCCGGTGGGCAGGGTGCCCGGGCTCGAGAAGACCTCGGCGGCGCCGAGCGTGGCCACGGTCGGTGCGTCGCTCGCGCGGGCGAGGCCGGCTGGCCGCCAGCCGCGCAGGGCTGCCAGTTGGACGAGGAATCCGCCGACCGCGCCTGCCGCGCCGGCCACCAGGAGGCGGCCGGAGAAGTCGGGGCCCAGCTGCGACAGTGCCTGCTCGGCGGTGAGCGCGGCCAGCGGCAGGGCCGCCGCGTGGTCCAGCGGGACACTGGCGGGCGCGGGCGCGGCGAGTGTCTCGTCGAGCGCGACGTATGCGGCGGACACGCCGATTCCGGTGGCCAGCGGGGAGTGCGCAGCGACGACGCGGTCGCCCGGCTGGAAGCGGCTGACGCCGGGGCCCGTCTCGACGACGGTGCCGGAGACGTCCCAGCCGACGACGGCGGGCAGCACCGGGGAGGGGATGTCGCCCCGGCGCACCGCCAGGTCCACGGGGTTCACCGCCACCGCGGCCACCCGGAGCAGGAGTTCGCCCGGGCCAGGCCGGGGTCGGTCCCGCTCGGTGACGGTGAGGACCTCGGGCGGTCCGTAGCGATCGATGGTCACGGCTTTCATGCGGTCACCTTCCGGGATCGTCCCCAGCGCTTCGTCGCCGGGCGCTCCACCGCCACGTAGATCAGCCAGGCCACGCCGAGCGTGGCGAGGGCCTCGAGCAGCAACACGCCGATACCGGTGGCGGTTGAGAAGTAGCGGTGCGGCCCGAGCAGCTTGCGTACCACGTTCAACAGGATCAGATGGACCATGTAGAAGGCGAAGGAGACTTCGCCGAGCCAGACCATGGGCCGGCTGCGCAGCGGTGACGGCCGGTCGGAGACGTCGGTGATCGCGATCGCCGGGATCAGCAGCGCCATCGGGATGACGAAGACCGCGTCAAGGGCGTACAGCCACGGGATGTACAGCGACAGCGCGTAGGCCGCGACGCAGGCGACCGCGGCGGGCAGCGGCTTCACGCCGAACCTGACGCCGGTGAGGACGATGCGCGCCATCAGCATGCCGAGCACGAAGTCCAGGGCGCGCACCGGAGGGAGCATGTACACGCTCCAGTACTGCCAGACGGAGGCCGGGGAGCCCTCGGGCATCGGCGGGTTACCGGGGAGCAGCAGGTACGCGAGCGTGGGTACGGCGATCACCGCGGCAGCCGTGCCGATGGCCCAGCGCCACAGGTTCTCCCGCGGGATCCGCTTGATCCAGTGCAGGAACAACGGGAAGCAGAGGTAGAAGAAGAGCTCACAGGCGAGCGACCAGCTCGGCGGGTTGACGCCGAGGAAGACCGAGAACACCGGGACCCAGGCGTGCACCAGGAGCAGGTTCGGCACCGCCTGCCACCACTGGGTGGCGGCGCCGGTGAGCAGGACCAGGGCCAGCGCCCAGGTGACCAGGTGGTTCGGGTAGATCTTGAAGAATCTGCGGCGCCAGAAGTGCCGGGGCCGGTCACCGGGCCGCGCCGACCAGGTCAGGACGAATCCGCTGAGGATGAAGAAGAAGGACACGCCGGCCCAGCCGGCGTTGCTGAACAGCCGCCGGTAGCCGTCGGCGACGTGGTGCGAGGCGAACGGGTTGAGGGCCGGCAGGGCGAGCGAGGAGTGGTACCCGAACACGAGTAGGGCGGCGATGAAGCGCAGCCCGGTGAGGGACGGGAGCCGGCCGTGCACCGCCCGGGGCGTCCGGGACGCCTGACCGGCGCGCTCCCCGGGTATCGCGGCGGGTTCCGCGGTGGTGGACAAGGTGTGCCTCCGGAGGCATGCGGGAGGGCGGGTAGGGAGGAAGGCAGGTAAGGAGGAAGCGGGTAGGGAGGAAGCGGGTAGGGAGGACGGCGGCGGGGGCGGACTGGTGCCGCCCCCGCCGGTCTGAGCGGGGCCGGTCGGTCAGTCGCGGTCGAGGAACTCGACGAGCAACTCGACCAGTTCGGCCGTCTTCTCGAAGACGACCATGTGGCCGCTCTCCAGTTCGGCGTACTCGCTGCCCTTGACGGCCTGGTGGATCTCCCGCGAGTGCTCCACGGGGATCAGGAAGTCCCGGCTGGAGCCGATGACCAGGGTGCGGGCGGTGATGGACGCCAGGCGGTCGCGGATGTCGACCCGGTGGTCGAGCTCGATCTGGCGCAGGGTGCCCACCTCCGCCGTGATCCCGGCGACGGTGGCCTTGACGCCCTCGCTGCCGAAGCCGGCGAGGAAGGGCGGCGAGAAGATCAACAGCGCGCTGTAGGCGGAGAACGCCTCCGCGTTGATGTCCGGCAGCCGCCGCCACAGGTCGACCGCCAACTGCTGGCGCGGGTCGTCGTTGCGGGCCCAGCCGTTGATGACGATCAAGCGGCGGACCAGCTCGGGGTGCTGGGCGGCGGCGGCCGCCGCGACGACCGCGCCGAGCGAGAAGCCGACGATGTCGAACGGCTGGTCGGTCACCGCGCGGGCCGCGCCGATCACCTGCGCGACCAGCTCGTCCACGCTCAACTCGTCGGCGTGCAGCGGCGTCCGGCCGCTGCCCGAGAAGTCGGGGGTGATGACGGTGTAGCGATCGGTGAAGTGCTCGCGCAGGTGGCCGAAGTTGGTCTCGCCGTCGGCGGCCGTGCCGTGCACGAAGAGCAGGCCGGGGCCGCTGCCCTGCGCGGTGTAGTGGACGGGGGTGCCATGGACGTCGATCGTGGGCACGGGGGCCTCCAATTCCTGAGGTGAATCGCGGGAAACGTGGGGGAATGCGGGGGTCTGGGGCGCCGTCAGCGCAGGGCCGGGGAGGGCTGTCGTTCCTCGTGCCCCTGCTCCGGTACGGCGACCGGATCGGTGCTCGACCTGGCCCAACGCCGCATCACGGGACGCTCGACGCAGACCAGGAGCAGCCAGCCGACCAGCAGGGTGGCGAAGAAGAAGCCGAGCAGCACCAGGGTGCCGAGGACCGGGCCGAAGAGCCGCCGGTCCATCAGGGTGGTCCGGCCGAAGTACATGACCACGTACTGGGCGAGGTAGAAGCCGAAGGAGACCGTCCCGAGCCACTGCATCGTGCGTCCGCGCAGCACGGTCGGCCGGCCGTCGACATCGGCCCTGGCCACCGCGCAGATCAGCAGCGCGATGGGGACGATGGTCGCCAGATTGAGCCCGTACAGGAACGGCACCACCATGGCCACCGCGTAGCCGACCACGCACAGCAGCGCCGCCGGCAGGATCCGGACCCGGGGGAACCTGCCCGCCAGCACCAGCCGGGCCAGGATCATGCCGAGCACGAACTCGAACATCCGCACCGGCGGGAAGTTGTACCCGAACCAGAACTGCCACAGCGAGATGCCGAAACCCTCGGGGGTCGGCGGGCTGCTCGGCGCGAGGAAGTCGGTGAACAGCTGCACGGCCAGCATGCCGGCGACCATCGCCCCCGCCCAGACCCACAGGGCGCCCTCCTTGATCCGCATGATCGGACGGATCAGGAACGGGAAGAGCAGGTAGAAGAGCAACTCGCTGCAGAGCGACCAGCTCGGCGGGTTCACGCTGATGAAGGTCGCGTGCTGCGGGAACCACGAGTGGAGCAGGAAGAGGTTCGGCAGCCAGGCGGAGACCGGGGTCATGGCGCCGGCGAACAGCACCATGGCCAGGGCCCACATGGCGATGTGGTTGGGGAAGACCTTCAGCAGTCGGCGGCGCCAGAACCCGGTGGCCGTGTCCTGGGGCCGGGCCGACCAGGTCAGGACGAATCCGCTCAGTACGAAGAAGAACGAGACGCCCATCCAGCCGGCCTTGCTGAACAGCCAGCGGAAGCCTTCCTGCCAACTCGGGTCGGCGTACGGGTTCATGGGCGGATTGCTGAAGGTGGCGTGGAAGAAGAAGACCAGTGCGGCGGCGATGAACCGCAACCCGGTCAGGGACGGGAGCTTGGCTCGGGAGCGCTCAGACGCTCTGGGCGCCTGCGCCGTTGAGGGCGACGAGGACATGCGGAGGTGTTGCCCTTTCACGAGGCGGAGGTTCACGAGGCGGAGTTCACGAGGCAGAGGTTCACGAGGCGGAGGTTCACGAGGCGGGAGTGAGCTGCCGGTCCGACGGGGATGCGGCGGGGGTGTCCTTGGACGAGGTGCGCGAGCGGGCCCAACGGCGCATCACCGGGCTCTCGACGCACACCAGAAGCAGCCAGCCGACGGCGAGGGCCCCGAAGAACTCCACCGCCACCATGGCGATGCCGACGGGAGTTGCATACAGGTGATGGTGCGTCAGCGTGGTGCGGACGAAGGAGAGCACGATCTGCTGGGCGAGGTAGAAGCCGAAGGAGACGGTCCCGAGCCACTGCATCGTGCGTCCGCGCAGCACGGTCGGGCTGCCGTCGACATCGGCCCTGGCCACCGCGCAGATCAGCAGCGCGATGGGGACGATGGTCGCCAGATTGAGCCCGTACAGGAACGGCACCACCATGGCCACCGCGTAGCCGACCACGCACAGCAGCGCCGCCGGCAGGATCCGGACCCGGGGGAACCTGCCCGCCAGCACCAGCCGGGCCAGGATCATGCCGAGCACGAACTCGAACATCCGCACCGGCGGGAAGTTGTACCCGAACCAGAACTGCCAGACCGTCACATCGGTGCCAGGAGCCGGCGGGCTGCTCGGCGCGAGGAAGTCGGTGACCAGCTGCACGGCCAGCATGCCGGCGACCATCGCCCCCGCCCAGACCCACAGGGCACTCTCCTTGATCCGCAGGATCGGACGGATCAGGAACGGGAAGAGCAGGTAGAAGAGCAGCTCGCTGCAGAGCGACCAGGCGGGGGCGTTGAGGCTCAGGTAGACGGCCGGGTCCGGGAACCACGAATGGAGCAGGAAGAGGTTCGGCAGCCAGACCTTCAGCGGGATCGCCGTACCGGCGAAGAGGACCATCGCCATCGCCCAGGTGGCGATGTGGTTGGGGAAGATCTTCAGCAGTCGGCGGCGCCAGAACCCGGTGACCGTGTCGTGCGGCTTCGCCGACCAGGTCAGGACGAATCCGCTCAGCACGAAGAAGAACGAGACGCCCATCCAGCCGGCCTTGCTGAACAACCAGTGGAATCCGTTGGCGACGCCCTGGTCGGCGAACGGGTTCATCGAGATGAAGATCAGTGAGGCGTGGAAGAAGAAGACCAGTGCGGCGGCGATGAACCGCACCCCCGTCAACGAGGGGAGCTGGGGTCTGGTCGACAGCGCGGAGTTGACAGGCATACGGCCGGCTCTCTCGGTCGGGGCGGCAGGGTTCAGGAGGTCGGGGCAGCGGTGGTCCCGGACTCGGCACGGGTGGCGTCACCGGCCGGTCGGCCGTCCGAAGGACCGCTGTGCGCGGCGGAGTTGACGGTCGACCGGCGGTGTCGCCCGGCGTACACGGTCTGGGCGATCAGCACGGCGCCCAGGGCGGTGAAGAGCGCCGCGCCGAGCGTCACCGCGCGGGTGCCGAACCCCTGGGCGATCACCTGGCCACCGGCCCAGGAGCCGAGCGCGGCGCCGAGGCCGAAGGCGGACATGTTCGCGGTCAGGGACAGGGTCGGCGCGTCCGCCGCCGCGGCGAGGACCTTGGTCTGCAGCCCGGGGATCAGGGCGAAGGTGGCGATGGAGAACAGGAACAGGAACGCGGCCGCGCCGACGGCCGACGGGGCGGCGAGCCAGTACAGGAGGCAGACGGCGGCGAGCGTCCAGGACATGGTCAGGACGGCGACGTCGGCGGACCTGTTGGCGATCCGGCCGCCGATGGTGTTGCCCACGATGGAGCCCAGGCCGTAGGCGACGAGCACGGCCGGGACCCAGGCGCTCGGGAACTTCCCGACGTCCGTGAGCAGCGGCACCATGTAGGTGATCAGCGTGAACATGCCGGCCGAGCACAGCACGGTCGCCAGGACCGTGCCGAGCACCTGCCACTTCTTGAACACCCGCAGTTCGTGCGCGGCGGACGAGCCGGCGGTGCCACCGTCGTCCGGGATCACCAGCAGGATCAGGACGGCGGCGACCGCGGCGAGTGCGGCGACGCCGCCGAAGGTGGCCCGCCAGTTGAACTGATGCGCCACCAGCGTGCCCAGCGGGACGCCGAGCACGGTCGCCAGATTGATGCCCAGCTGGGTGGCCGCGACCGCGGACCCCTCCCGCCCCTTGGCCGCCATGCCACCCGCGGTGACGACGCAGACGGCGAGGAAGGTGCCGTGGATGACGGCGGTCAGCATCCGACCGACGATCAGGACACCGAAGTTGGGCGCCAAGCTGGAGACGAGGTTGCCGGCGACGGAGACCAGCAGCAGCGCCACCAGCAGGTACTTGCGGCGGACCCGGGGGGACAGCGCGGTGACGATCGGCCCGCCGACCACCACGGTCAGCGCGTAGACGGTGACCAGGAGGCCCGCGGTGGGGACGGTCACCGACAGGTCCCGGGACAGGTCTCCCAGCATCCCGCTCGGCGCCAGTTCGGCGGTACCGACGCAGAAGATGGCCAGGATCAGTACGGCCATACGGAACCGCATGGATTGCCTCTCGTAGGAATCGGACGAGGTTGGACGGCTCGGGCGCCCGGCGGGGCGGCCCAGAGCCGCTTCGGGAGCGGTCGGCGTGCTACTCGAAGGCACCTGCCGCCCCGGCCCCCACCGCCTGCCATACGATGACTATAGAAGCTCATTGGCTACTATACAAGCAGATTGTCCATTACGGACGCGCACTGACGGCAGGAACGGGCCGACGGACGACGACGGCGAGCAGCACCGCAGCCGCCAACACGGTCGAGGCGAGCGGCAGCCAAGCGGCCGAGCGGCCCAGCAGGACGGCGCCGAGCGCGGATCCGCCGGCGATCCCGACCTGGAATCCGGTGACGTAGATCGCTGACGCCCGATCAGCGTCCTGTGCCGCCAGGCGCATCACCCCCGTCTGGAAGACGGGCCCCGCCGCGGCGAACGCACCGCCCCAGAGAACCGCGGCGACGGCGGCCCCGGCATAGCGAACCGCCGTCGGAGCGGGCGCGAACGCGAGGGCCAGGAGGGCGACACCCGCCACGAACACCGCCATGGTGACGGTGGCGGCCTGCTGCGGTCTGGTGTCGTTGTACCGGCCGACGAGGTAGGTCGCGGCGGCCCCGGCCAGGCCGAAGACCGTCAGCAGCAGCACCGTCGAACGCGAGGTCCCGGTGACCTCGGTGACGATGACGGCGAAGTAGGTGTAGCTCAGGAAGTGCGCGGTGACCAGCAGCACCGCCACACCGCACAGGGTCAGCACCGCCGGCCAGTGCACCGCCCCGGGCCCGCCGTCCGACGCCCGCGCCGCCTCGTCCACCGCCCGGTCGTCCCGCTCGGCTGCGCCGCCGGCCGGCCGGAGCGGCCCGAGCGCGCAGGCGAGAGCGAGGGTGACCGCCACGGTGGCGGCCGCCAGCGCCAGGACGGTGGCCCGCCAGCCGATGAGTTCGCCGATCAGTGCCGTACCCGGACTGCCCACGATCGCCGCGAGCGAGGCCCCGGCGAAGACCGCGGCGGTCGCGGTCCCCACCCGCTCACGCGGCACCAGGGTGGCGGCCGCCGGAGCGACCAGCGACCACAGCACCCCGTGGGTCAGCGCCGCGGCGGCCCGGCTGACCACCATCATCGTGAACCCGGTCGCGGCCGAGGCGAGCAACTCGGCCACCACCAGGACCAGCAGGGAGGCCACCAGCGCCGTGCCGCGGGAGACACGCGAGGCGAGCGCCACGCTCGGGACCGTGACGAGCGCCGCGACCACGGCGTACCCGCTGATCAGCAGCCCGACCTGACCATCCGTCACTTCGAGGCTGCGGGCGATGTCGTGGATGAGCCCGACCGGGAAGACCTCGAAGGTGACGTAGACGAAGGTGGCGCCGGCGAGCGCGGCCAGGCGCGCGGCGGCCGGCGCGTCGATCCTGGCCGGCGCCGCCGCCGGCGCGATCGTGCCGCTCACGGGCCCTCAGCCCCCGTGGGTCGCAGCGCCGCGCGGACCGGCGCCCCCGGGGCGCCCGGATCCAGGACGGGCCCCAACTGGACCAGCACCTTGGGGCGAGTGCGGTTGCCGGCCGCCAGGCGGGCGAAGGCAGCGTCCAGTTCGTCGAGTTGGAAGACACGGTCGACGAGACTGTCCAGGTCGACCGCGCCCGACTGGACGAGCCCGACGAGCCGGTCCCAGTAGCCGATGCCGGACAGCACCCCGTGGAGCGTCACGTCACGGATCACCAGGGTCGCCGCGTCGAAGCCGTCGGTGGCGTGGTGCGGTGTCCCGAGCTGGGCTATCCGGCCGCCCGCCGCGACCAGGCGGACGGCGGAGCGGACCGCGGCCGTGCTGCCGGACGCCTCGATCACGGCGTCGTAGCACCCCTCGTCCGACGCGGCGGGGGCGGCCAGGGCACGCAGGCCGAGCCGGTGCGCCAGTTCGCGGGCGGCGGGCTGCGGGTCGAAGACGACCGGGTCGGCCCCGAGGGCTGCGGCGACCTGGGCCGCCGCGAGCCCCAGCGTGCCCGCGCCGAGCACCGCGACCCGGTCCTGACCGGTCACGGCGAGCCGGTCCACCGCGTGGACCGCCGCGGCGGTCGGCTCGAGCAGGGCTCCCGCGGCATCGGAGAGGCCGTCCGGGATCCGGACCAGGGTGTCCACCGGTGCCGTGAGCCACTGCGAACCGGCTCCGGGGTGGGGGCCGAGGACCCCGATCTCGCTGCGCTCGGGGCAGTACCTGATCCGCCCGGTGCGGCAGTGCGAACAGCTGCCGCAGGCACGGAAGTTGTGCCCCGAGACCCGCTGCCCGACGAGCGCCGGGTCCGCGCCGGGGCCCACCCCGACCACGGTGCCGATCCACTCGTGACCGATGACGAACGGGTAGCTTTTCAGGCCCTCGCGCAGGTAGTTGCTGCTGCCGTCGAAGAAGCCGAGATCGGTGCCGCACAGACCGAGCAGGCCCACCCGGACCAGCACCTCCTCGGGGCCCGGTTCGGGCGCGTCGACCTCGGTGATCGACACCGCGCGCACGGCGGTGAGTTGGATGGATTTCATCGTTCGTCCTCGTGGTGGCTGAGTTCGGCCGCGTTGCGGCAGAGCGTGATGTCGGTGCGCAGCCGGGCGATCGTGTGCCGGTAGTCGTTCTCCACGAGCACCGAGCGGGCGCCCGAGCACCGCAACAGGTCCGGCAGGTCGTCGTGGAAGGGGCACTGCGCGGCCCCGTCGTCCTCGTCGTCACCGGCGGCGCGGGTGGGGTCCTTGACGTGCAGGTCCGGCAGGAGCAGCCCGGCGGCACCGACCGTCCCGGCGAACTCCAGGGGGTCTTCACCGGCGTCCAGGAGGTTGCCGGCGTCCAGCACGAGCCGCAGCGCGGGGCGGTCCACCGCCCGGGCCAGGGCGAGGGAGTCGCGGGGGCCGAGCGGCGACTCGTAGGCGAGGGTCAGCCGCGCCGCCGCGACCCATTCGCCCACGATGCGCAGGGCATCGACGGTCCCCTCCCGCAGGCCCTGGGTCGTCGGCAGGCTCCGTCGGAAACCGGGGACGTGGAGCACCTGTGCCCCCAGGCGCTGCGCGCATTCCAGGGCTCGCTCCAGGAGGATCAGCGCCGCCGGATTCGCCGAACCCCACGGGTGCGCGAGGCCGATGTCGTTCACGTGGTTGACCGCGAGCACGGGGATCGGGATGTCCTTGGTGATCGCCTCGGCGGAGCGCAGCTCGCTTCGACCGCTCAGCAGGGGGCCGCGATGGGCGCCGCCGAAGTCAAGTTGCAGCAGGTCGGCCCCGGCCGCCAGGGCGAGCCGGGCCGCCGCGCGGCGATCGGTGCTGATCCGCCACTGCGGGGCGGCGACCGCCACGGCCGGTTCCGCGGTCATGGCCGCTCCCCCAGCCGGATCGCGGCCTTCAGCACCCGGCGCCCCTCGAGGACCCGACCGGTCCCGGCGAGCACCGAGTTGACCAGCTCGGCCGCGCCCGCCAGGTCCACCTCGTGTGTGAGCACGTGGTGGCCGAGGGGTTCGTCCCGCCGTTCCCGCAGCAGGTCGATCGCCTCCAGCAGGTGTTCCCGCGCCACTCCGCGATGGCCGCAGAGCAGCAGGGGACCGGTCGGACGGTCGAAGGCGTGCACGCGGGGCGGCCAGGGACCGCCTCCGCAGTTGGCCGCGCGCAACGTCGCGACGTCGAGTTCGCGGCCGGCCAGCGGGACGGCGCCCGACGGCAGGCCGGCGTGCACGTCGACCAGCACCGTGCCGGGCAGCTGACGGTCCACCACGGACAGCGCCTCCCGGGTCCCGGTCCGTGGGGTGGCGATCACGACGGCGGCCGGTGCGGGCAGGTCGGCCAACAGCTCCGGCAGGCCCGGGTCGTGCGGGTCGACCGCGTCGGCCCCGTGTCCCACCAGGAGGGTGCGCAGTGGGGGGAACTCACGCTGCCACGCCTCGCGGGCCAGCCGTCCCACGATGCCGTCCCCCCACACGACCAGGGCGGCGGGACGCAGGGTGTGCGCGGCGATCCGCAGGCCGTACAGGACCGAGGCGAGGGGCTCGGCCAGCGCGGCCACCCGCGCCCGGTCCGCGCCGGCCGGCACCGGGATGACCAGCCCGGCGCGGACGGCCGTGGCGGGAATCCGGGTCCGCTCCGCCCACAGGCCCGGCAGGTTGTGGCCGAGCAGGAACGAGGGGTCGCCAGGGTGGGTGGGGTTCACGGTGACCATGGAACCCACGGGCAGGCCGGTGTCACCGGGCTCGACGACGCGGGCTACTCCTTCGTGCCCCAGGACCGGACTCGGGTCGTCGCGCAGCCCACGCAGGATCTGCCAGTCGGTGCCGCAGATGCCGACGACCGCCGGTGCCAGCAGGGCATCACCCGGACCGAGCCGCGGCGTCGGCAGCTCGGCGACCTCGACGAAGGTGCGCCCTCGGGCGTCCGGTGGCCGGCGCACCAGCGCCCGGTGCGTCACGGCGCCCACGGCGCTCACGGCGCTCACGCGACGATCCCCGGCAGCCATCGGCCGAGGCGTTCCGCCCCGCGCAGCGCGTCGAGGCGACCTGGTCCGCAGAACACCAGCCGCTCGTCGAGCCAGTCCTGGCCGCGCCCCCGGTCGGCATAGGAGGTGGCCGCGCCGAGTTGGCGGCGCAGTTCCTCGGCGTAGTGACTGCCGAGGCCCTCGACGACGCCCCCGCCGAGACCGAGCAGATCGAGGTGGGGGTCCAGGCACCACAGGGTGCGGAGCATGTTCGCGACCGGTTCGACGCAGAGTTCGAGCAGCCGCCGCGCCGCGGGGTGGTGCGCGTCGAGTGCGCCGGGCAGCCACCGCACGACGGCGGGAGCCTCGGCGATGCCCAGCCGCTCGGCCACGCTCGCGATGCCGGGTCCGGAGGCGATCGAGGCGAGGTGGTCCCGCGCTCCGCAGGCGCAGGGCAGCCCCGCGATCCGGGGCTCGGACCCGCTCGTCATGGCCGGGAGGTGGCCGATCTCGCCCTGCAGCCCCCATCCGTCGACCGGGATCAGGTTCCGGTCCAGGTCGGCGACGCGCATCGCGATGCCGCTGCTGATGGTCAGGTAGCCGATCCGCCGGACACCGGGCCTGGCGTGCGTGGCGGCGAAGTCCACCAGAGCCGCGGTGACGTCGTTGACCAGCAGCCAGCTGACGTCGGGACGGCGGCGCCGCAACGCCGCTGCCAGGTCGTAGGGGGCGGCCTCGGATCCCCACAGCGGCGCCGATCCGTAGACGGTGCCGGTGAGGTGGTCGATGGCCGCGCCGAAGGAGATCGCGGTTCGGGCGCCGGGCGGCGCGGCCCGGCACAGCAGCTCGACCATCTCCTCCCGCAGGGCCTCGACCGACCGGTCGGGGTGGTTGAGCCGGCTGGGCGAGCGCAGCTTCTCGACCGGCGCCTGCGCTCCCCCGACCCGCAGGCGCACCCAGGTGCCGCCGATGTCCGCCGCGAGGGCCGTCGGTGCCGGCGATCCGGCCCCGGCCGTCACGGCAGGGCTCGTCACAGCCGGGCCGTCGGACCGACGGCGACCGGCTCGGGAAGGGTCAACACCACGCCGGGGCGCGCGGGGTCGGCCGTGACCTGGAAGCCGCGGAAGTCGGCGTACCGTTCGCACACCCCGTCACGGGTAGCGAGGGTGCCGATGACCACGGTGCGCCCGCCGCTGGCCAGCCCCGCCCGGACACCCGCCTCGGAGTCCTCGAAGACGATCGTGGCGGCCGGCTCGGCGCCCAGCACGGCAGCGGCCAGCAGGTAACCCTCGGGGTGCGGCTTGCCGTGGGTCACGTCGTCCGCGCTCACCAGCACCTCGGGCACGGGGAGCCCCGCCGCGGCGAGCCTGACCGTGGCCAGCTTCCGGCCGGCCGAGGTGACGACGGCCCAGGAGCCCTGCGGCAGCGCCGCGAGGAGTTCGCGGGCGCCGGGGACCTGCGTGATGCCGGCGGTCTGCGACTCCTCGCGCGCGACCAGCCTGCGGGTCTCCGAGGCGGCCAGCCGCGGATCGGGGATGAAGTGGCCCACGGTCTTCGCGGTGGGGCGGCCGTGGGCGAAGGCCAGCACCTGCTCGAGGTCGAGTCCGTGCCGATCGCTGAAGCCGGCCCAGGTGGACTCGACGAGCGCGGTCGAGTCCACCAGGGTGCCGTCCATGTCGAACAGCAGCGCTGCCCCGTGTAGTTGTGGCAAGAGGTCCTCCTGGGACGTCGGCGGCGGGAGAGCCGGCGATGGGCGGGTGCGCATCGCTTCGCTTCCTACTGGTGGGAGTTGGCCAGGGAGCGTGACTGGGACACCGGCAGCGCGTCGTCGACCGACGCCCAGCTGGTGTCCTCGTGCACGACCAGTGCCCGGCCGGCGTACGGCACACCGCGGGTGCGGGCGAGTTCGACGGCCAGCGGTGCGAAGGCGGCCGGCGCCATGTAGCCGCTGTAGTCGAAGTCCGCCGACCGGCGGGCGCGGATCCCCGGGGAATCGACCATGCCCGCGGGCAGCGCCTGGACGAAGGTGACCTCGGCGGGGTCGATCTCCTGGGAGACGGACCCGATCAGCGAACTGGCCGCGGCCTTGGTGGCGGCATACCCCGACCGGTGGGGGCCAGCGTTGTAGACCACCTCGGACGAGATGTGCAGGAACATCCCGGGGGTGGCTGCGCGCAGGGCCGGCAGCGCCGCCCGCAGCGTCCAGGACAGGCCGTGCACGTTGACGGCGAACTGGTCGAGCCAGTCGCTCTCGGTCGTCCGCGTGAACGGCTCACGCCGGGCGGTGAAGTAGACCGCCGAGTAGCAGACCAGGTCGACCCGGGACGGAATGCCGCGGCGCAGCGCCTCCTTGGCCGCCTCGGCGTCGCGCAGGTCGAGCTGATGCCACACCAGGTGCTCGCCGCCGGGGCCGGTCGGCCTGCTGCGGCTGAACACGTGGGTCTCGATGCCCGACGAGGCCCAGGCATCGGCGACGCCCCGCCCGATTCCGGTCGATCCGCCGACCACGACCGCCGTGGCGCCCCGGCGGTCCGCGCCGCTCATGCGCCCACCGGCGCGGACACCAACGCCCCGACCGAGGCGGCGAACGGCGACTCCTGGGCCTGCGTGCGCAGCAGCCGGGCCGCGTCACGCAGTTCCGTCGGCGTGACGTCGTTGACGAAGTGGTGGCGCCCGATGCCGACCGGCAGCGGCAGCCGCTGCTGGCCGTCACGGTGGCGCACCGTCTCCCGCAGGGCGTTCTCCAGCAGCAGCGGGTCGTCCAGCACGTCGTTCCACAACGGCAGCCCGAGAGCCCGGATCACGGCGTAGACCCGGTCGGCCTGGGCCTGGCTGACGTCGCCGCGCAGGGTCGCCAGGGCCGTCGTGAGGGCCATGTCGATCACCACGGCCTCACCGTGCAGCAACTCGGGCAGCGCGTGCATCTCGATGGTCGGGCTGAAGGTGTGACCGTAGTCCACGCACCGCTCCAGCGAGGACTCCCACAGATTGGGCTGCAGTTCCTCGAGCATGAGGTGAATGGACTCGGCGATGATCGTGTCCGCGGCCGAGGCGAGCTCCCGGGTCGTCCCCTGGAACCGGTCGGCGCGCACGGCCGCACCGCGCGACTCCAGCAGGGTGAACAGGTCCTCGGACCGGATGAGGGCCATCTTCAGGATCTCGGCCAGACCGTTGCTGATGTGCCGCAGGTCCAGGCTGCGCAGGAACGAGCGGTCCAGGAACGTGGCCGTGGCCGGCGCGTACGTCCCCAGCCGGTTCTTGCCGAGCTCGTAGTTGACGCCGGTCTTGACCCCGACTCCGGCGTCGACCAGGCCGATCAGTGTGGTGGGGATCCGGATGTACGGCGTGCCACGCCGGTAGAGGCTCGCCGCGAAGCCGACGATGTCGGTCAACACGCCGCCTCCGATGGCGATCACCGGCTCGCGGCGGCGGTCGATCCCGAAGCCGTTCATCGCGTCGACGACACGGGAGACGGCGTCCCACTGCTTCACCGTCTCGTCGGCACGCAGCGCCACGACCTCGGCGTCGACCGCGTGATGGGCGAAGTACGCACGCACCGAGGCGCCGTAGAGCGCGTCGACGTTCTCGTCGATGACGACGAGCCGCCGGTCCCCCGGGCCCAACGGCACGTCCGGGCAGCCGGTCAGCAGGGCCGTGTTGCCGGGGATGAACAGGCCGTCGGAGCTGACGACGTGGTAGCGCACCTGACGAACGGCCTCGACCGTCCAGACCGGCCCGTTGTCGACAGCCTGGCGAAGGCCCTGAGTGAAAGCAGTACCGCTGCGCATGTCCCCTCCAGTTCGAGCGCCGAAACACTAGACATAAGACCCTTTTATCAGCTCGTTGTCCAGTATATTAGCAGCACTGCTCTGTAGATGACATCTGTGTTAAACTTTGAGCGCAGCAGTGACATTTCGTACGGCCGCGCGGGCAGAGTGCACGTGCGTCGAGTCGGAGGTCCTGTGCGCTCGTACACCGGAACCCCCGGTCACCGAGCCCCAAGTCACCAGAGCCCGAGTCACCGAAGCCCAGGGAGGTGGGTCGCATGGCAACGCTGGCGGAACGCCTGAACTCCTGGTTCGCCGATGCCGCGACCGCAGACGCCGTCGGCCGCCATCGCGAGCCGTCGACGTCCGAGGTCGCGCAGGCCATCTCGGAGGACCCGAGCCATGACGTGACGATCTCCAGGAGCTACCTGACGGCGCTGCGCAACGGGTCGCAGACCAACCCGACGGTGAACGTGCTCTCGGCGATCGTGAAGTACTTCCAGGGCCGGGACATGACCCTGCCGGTGTCGGTGAGCGCGCTGGTCAACGAGAAGGCTCCGGCCCCGGCCGTCGAGGAGAAGGACGAGTGGGCGGCGGCACTGTCCGACCGTCAGGTGCGCTCGATCGCGATGCGGGCGGGCCGGCTCACTCCCGGTCTGCGCGAGCAACTGCTGTCGATCATGGACGTGTTGGACGCGTCGAAGGAATCCGCCGCCGGCGAGGACGACGACGCGTAAGGGCCCTACCGGGCCGAGGCCGAGGGGGCGGGACTGCCCGCGGGCGGTCGGCGTACCGGCACGGAACCGGTGCGCAGCGCCCGCAGTTCATCGGAGAGCCGGATGAGGGCGACGAGATCGTTCTCGTAGTCGTAGCCGTCGATGCGGTAACGCCCCTCCGGGGCGAGGACGAAGGTCGGCGTCATCGGCAGCGCGTCACCCCCCTCACCGCGGTCTGCGATGATGCGCAACGCGCGATCGATGAGCTGGGCGGACGTTCGCGGGTCGTCATGCCGCGCGGGATCCGACCCGTCCTCCGCAGCGAGCCGCAGGTAGGGGCCGAGCCGGGTCAGGCCGTCCCGGCACTCCACGTAACGGCGGTAGACGGCTTGGGCGTTCGCGGGCACCAGCCGTCGGCGTCGGCTGCGGTGGTCGAGGACCAGCTCGGGATGGAACTCCACCAGCCGGTTCCACAACTCCTCCAGACCGTGGAACTGGGCGCGGCAGTCCAGCCTCTCCTGCGCGATCTGCACCACGCTCACCAGGAACGGCAGAGTCAGCCCGGCACACACCACGATGGTGGCGATCTGGCCGAAGACGAAGTCGTCCTCGTACGTGATCAGCCGTCCGGGCTCCCGGAGCACGGGCACGTTGACCCAGAGGAAACGGAAGAAGCAGGACAGGGCCAACCCGGTCAGCCCGACCGAGATGGTGGCCAACGACAGCCTGCGCAGTGAACGCCCGCGCCGCGCGTGGCCCCCGGCGAGAACGGCGCAGGCGGCGTACCCGAAGAGCAGGTAGAAGTTGCCGAGGTTGTAGAACGCCCGCACGCGCCAGTCCACCAGGAAGGCGGACGTCAGGACGTGGTTGCGCCGAGGCGACGGCAGAAGCACCGTTGCGAGGATCATTCCCACCAGGCAGACCAGGAGGGCACCGATCTCCCAGGGCCACGGAAACCTCCAGCGGTTCAGTGGACTCTCGCGCAGGAAGCCGACCATGAGGCAGAGCCCGGTCAACACCGCCATGTTGTAGGTGACTTTGGTGAACCCGGCGAAGGTGCAATCGTCGACGAACCGCAGGACGGGCGGCTGGTACAGCACGTTCCCCACGCCCATCAGGAACAGGGACAGGCACAGGTGCAGCCGCATCGGGTCCCGGAAACGCCGCTGGATCAGGGCAGGCAGCGTCCACGCGGCGCCACCGAGGAGCGTGACGATCGCGACCAGGTTGAGCACGCTCACGTCAGCCCGTCTGTGAGAACGAGGCTGTTGTAGACGGAGGGCCGCCACGGCTCGTCGAGACCGTAGCGCCGCGTGCGACGGCTCATCGATATGGCGTACTGCATGATCGTGGAAGCGATGATCTCGGCGTCCCGCTCGTCCCGGTCGGAGTAGCACGTCCGGAACTGCATCTGCGTCGCCGGCCGCTCGCCCGCGAGGTCGTAGGCGACGATGTGTCCGACCTCATGCAGGATGATGTGCGCCTGGTGCGCCTTGGTGGTTTTCGCCTGATAGGCGATCACATCCTCGTCGTGGCGCGAAATCAGCACACCGAAAGGCCCGTCGGCCGGAAGATCCCATTCCAGCAGTTTGATCGGTGTACCGCGCAGCTCGCCGATCGAGTCGCACAGAGTGGTAACGCTCAATGGCAGCGACGGCGCGAGACGCCGCATCAAACGGCGGCTGTGAGAGCGAAGTTGAGCATCACGCAGCCGGCCCCCGCGCACCCCGAAAGGTTGGCCCGAGCTATACCGAACCCGACTACCGAACATGCAGATCCCCCTGACGCTACGCTACACCAGCCCGAACACCCGCGCGATGACGCGATGTCGAGTCGATGCCGACCAGGAATCAACCTACGACACCCGCCGATCGGACACGGAGGATATTCGGCAACACTACAACCAGCGACAATGTGCCGGTCGGTGGGACTGTCGCAGCAGCAGACGGAGGCGGCCGGCCCGCGCACCCGGGCCGGTCACCCCGGATTCGCGTGGCTCAGCGGGGCGGTGCGGGGATCTCCAGGTCGACCAGCGGGGCGTACTGCTGGCCGCCGTAGCTGTCGGAGTCGTGGATGTCGCCCTGGCGGACCGGCCGGGGCAGCGAGACCTTCACCGCCTGGGCGCGGTCGTGGTGGACGACCAGGACATCCCGCGGGTCGGCGCCGTACAGGTCGGCGAAGAGCTGCGGGGTGAGCACCCCGGAGGTGCGCAGCCGGTCGTAGCCGTCCTGGTCGTGGCACATGAAGTCGAAGGTGAGGACGAACGGGCCGGCGTTCTTGGAGCGGATCAGCGAGCACAGGTCGAGCAGCCGGGTCACGGGGTCACCTCTTCGTGGACGGTGCGGAACATCTCATGGGGCGTGCCGGGGAGCGCGACGTGGTTGAGCGTGAACTGGTACACCGGGCCGCGGTCGGTCTCCGGGGGCGAGAAGGGGAAGGCGATGGTGCTGGCCAGGCCCTCGTACTGCGGGATCGGCAGGTGCGAGCTGGTGTGGGTCACGAAGGTCGCGATCGCACTGGCGGTGGCCTGGGTGGGGGCGGTGACGGTGATCAGCACGCCCAGTTCGTGGGCGGGCTGTTCGCGGTCCGGGTCGCGCCCGCCCAGCACGGCGTCGCGGCCGTAGAGGCGGTAGTCGATGTCGATGTCGTCGGGGTTGACGCGGCCGGCGAAGACGTCGCGGATCTTCGCCCGGAAGTACTCCTGGGCCTTGGGCAACAGGCTCGGCAACTGCTCGATGACGACCCGGTCGCGGATGCCGCCGACGGCGATGCTCTGGTAACCGACCAGCCGGGAGCCCTCCAGCTTGACCGTGTAGGTGTCGCTGGGACGGTAGACGGCGCCGGCCACCCGCACCCGGCGCTCGTCCAGGGCGGTGTAGGTCGCGTCGGTGGTGTCCAGCACGCCGGAGGGCTCGGTGATCAGGTAGGGGTTGGCGTTCTCGTACAGGGTGTGGGCGGCCACCGAGTGCGGGGTCAGCCGGGCGCCCGGGTCCAGCGGTTCGACGTCGAAGTGGTCCTCGCGCAGGTGGACGAAGAGGCCGTCCGCGCTGGGCGGGATCGCACACGCGGCGCCGCACTCGACGGTCTTGGCCGCGTGCCAGGTCAGCCCCGGGTCGGCGCCCATCGCGTGCGGCAGCGCCGCGTACAGGGCGGTGTCGCTGGCCCGCCCGGCGAGGACCACGTCGGCGCCCTCGCTCAGCGCCCGCTGGATCGGCTCGACGCCCATCATGCCGACCACCTGACTGCCCGTCAGGGTCTCCAGGTCGATCGGCGGCGCCGGGTGCAGCGGGCGGATGCGGCCCTGCTCGTAGCGCTCGGTGAGGTAGCCGGGGTCCTGGTCGGCGTAGATGAGGGCGAGCTTGAAGGACAGGCCCTCCTGCCGCGCGATCTCGCGGGCGAGCTCGGCGACCTGGTCGACGCCGATGTCGCGTCCGCTGGTGCCGCAGGAGCCGATGATCAGCGGGACGCCGAGGGTGTCGCGGGCCTTCAGCAGCAGCCGCAGGTCGCGGCCGACGGCTTCGCGGGAGAGTTTCGGCTGCCCGCTGCCCAGGTAGTAGGGGCCGCTGTCGGTGGAGCCCGCGTCGCAGGCGATGACGTGCGGGCGCAGGGCGACGCCCCGTTCCAGCGACTCGACGCGGAAGCCCGCGCCGAGGACGCCGGTGGGCGCCAGGATCCTGATCTCCATCTGGTGGGTCGCTTTCTGTGAGTTGTAAGCTATTTGCTATAGCACATGTCCTGTAGAACGACCCGCGCATCGCCGCCGCTCAGCGGACCGCTATCGGACCACGCGCTGGCGCTGCTGGCACTGCTGGCACTGCACGCGCCGCTTCAGACGTCCCAGCCGGCGAGGTCCGCGACGCCCGCGGCCGCGTGGGTACGGGCCAACTGCTCGGCGCGGTCGCCGTCATGCGCGCGCAGCGCGGCGAGGAGCTCGCGGTGCTGGCCGTAGCGCTGGATCGGCCCCGAGGCTCCGGCGGCGAGTTGGGCCACGGTGATCTCCAGCCGCTCGGAGCGGCTGAAGGCCCGAACCTGGTCCAGCGCGCGGGCCAGGTGGCTGTTGTCCGCCGCGGTCTCCACCAAGTCGTGGAAGTCCCGCAGCGCGGTGAAGACGCGCTCGACCTTGTCGGGGTTGAGCTGTCGGCCGACGTCGCGCTCGGCGCGCAGTGCCAAGCCCGCCGCGTCCGCGTCGTCGAGCAGTCGCTCCAGCCGGTCGAGTTGCTTGGCGGTGGCCTTCTGGGCGGCGAACCGGGCGGCCACTCCCTCCAGGGACGCCTCGATCAGCCCGCTCTCGCTTCGGGCCTGCGGGGAGACCGTGGCCACCCGCAGTGAGCGGGGCCCGGTGTGTTCGACCAACTGCTCCTGCTCGAGCCGGCGCAGGGCCTCGCGGACTGGGGTGGCGCTGACGCCGAGGCCGGCGGCCAGGCCCCGCTCGGTGATCTTCTCGCCCCACGGCAGGTCGCCCTGGATGATCGCCGCCCGCAGGGCTCGGTACGCCTGGTCGGCCAGTGTCTGGGAGCTGAGGGCTGGAAGCGTCATATGACCCATTTGTTGTCTGCTACAGCACACTTGTCAAACAGCACGTAGCACGGACGGAGCCACCGCCCGTCCGAGGTCGGCTTCGCGGTCGGCAGGGACCGGCTCGTCGGTGACGAGACTGGCGGCGGCGGGGGCCGGCGTGACCTGGACGGTGACGCCGTGGACGCGGCGGGTGCTGAGGGCCTGGAGGGAATGCGGTCCCACCTGGAGGGTGTAGAGATAGTGGTCGCCGAGGAAGGTCAGCTGGGTGACCTCGGCCTGCCAACCGGCGCCACCCGCGCCGGTTCGCGGCTCGCTGAGGATGAGCGCCTCGGGTCGAATCGCCGCGGTCGCGATGCCGGGCGCCGAACCGGCTTCGCCGTGGCAGGGGATGCCGCCCGGTAGCCCCGGGACCTCCAGCAGCACGGTGTCGGCGCCGGTCCGGCGGGCGGTGCCGGTCACGAAGTTGCAGCGGCCCAGGAAGTCGGCGACGAACCGGCTGCCGGGGCGGTGGTAGACCTCCTCGGGCGTGCCCGCGCGAACGATGCGACCGCCGTTCATGACCAGGATCCGGTCGCTCATGGCGAGCGCCTCGGTCTGGTCGTGGGTGACGAAGACCGTGCTGATGCCGAGCTCGCGTTGCAGCTCGCCGAGCCATTCGCGGGCCCGTTCGCGCAGCTTGGCGTCCAGGTTGGAGAACGGCTCGTCGAGCAGCAGCGCGCTGGGCCGGTGGGCCAGCGCCCTGGCCAGCGCGACGCGTTGCTGCTGGCCGCCGGAGAGCTGGTGCGGGTGCGCGGCCGCACGGTGACCGAGTTCGACCAGGTCGAGGACCTCGCCGACGCGGCGGGTGATCTCGGCCTTGCCGACGCGGCGGATCTTCAGCGGGAAGCCCACGTTCTGTGCCACCGTCAGGTGCGGCCACAGCGCGTAGGACTGGAAGACCACGCCCAACTCCCGCTGCTCGGCCGGGAGATTGCGGCGAGCGGCGGCGTCGAAGAGCACCCGGTCGCCGTGCGCGATGGTGCCGGCGTCGGGGGTGTGGAAGCCGGCGATGGACATCAGGGTGGTGGTCTTGCCGCAGCCGCTGGGGCCGAGCAGGGTGACGAACTCGCCGTCGGGGACGGTGAAGTCGACCTGGTCCAGGACGCGGGCGGACCCGAAGGCCTGGGTCAGCCGGCGGACGGAGATCTCAGGCATGGCGGCCTCTCTCGCTCGTCTCGTTCATCTTGCTTGCCTTGCCTGTCTTGCCTGTCTTGTCTGCCTTGCCTGTCTTGTCTGTCTTGCGTGCCCTGCTTGCTGCGCTCGTCTTGCGCAGGGTCCACCCGAGGCCGATCGCCAAGGCGCCGGCGACCAGCAGGACTTGGACCAGAGCCAGGGCGGCGACCGGCCCGGGGAGCCCCTTGGACCAGGTCTGGAGCATGGTGGTGCCGAGCAGTTCGGTGCCGGGCTTGGTCAGGAACACCACCGGGTCGTAGTCGCTGACCAGGGTGACGAACATCAGCACCAGAGCGCTGAGCAGCGCCGGACGCAGCAACGGCAGCGTGATGCGACGGGTGGTGGTCCACCAGCTCGCGCCCGAGCCGGCGGCGGCCCTGGCCAGTTCCGGGCTGATCCGAGCCAGCGCCGGGCTCAGGACGATGTAGGCGAGCGTCATGTTCCGCACGCACAGGGCGAGCAGCTCGCCCCAGAGGCTGTTGCGCAGCAGCGCGCCCGGCCAGTCGACGATCAGGAACAGCCAGAAGAAGCCGACGCCGAAGACGATGCCGGGGGTGGCGCGGGGGTAGACCAGCAGCGCGGGCAGGGTGCGGCGCAGCCGGAAGCGGGAGCGGTGGGCGACGACCGTGGCGAGCGCCACCAGCGCGACGGTGGCCACGCTGCCGACCACCGCGACCAGCAGGCTGTCGGTGATCGCGCGGTGCAGGGTGGGATCGGTCCAGATCTGGTGCCAGTTGGCGCCGGTCCACAGGTGCCAGGGCACCACCAGCGTGGTCAGGTCGGTGACCGATGACATCAGGGCCAGGCCCAGCAGCGGGATCACGCAGGTCAGGGCCACGAAGCCGGCCATGCCCGCCACCGCCGGGAGCCGCCAGCGGCCCAGGTCCAGGGGACGGGCCGGCGGGGCGGCCCGGGTGCCGGCGGTGTAGCGGGCGGCGTGCCGCAGCAGCCGGCCGCGGGTGATCAGGATGGCCGAGGCCACCACGAGCAGCAGGATCGCGCCGGCGGAGACGATCGGCGGGTCGGGGACGGCGCTGTTGGACCACGTGTCGTAGAGGTAGCTGGCGATGAAGCTGATGTGCGCCGGGCGGCCCAGGAAGAGCGGGATGCCCAGCACCTCGAGGCAGAGCGTGAAGATGAGCATCCCGCTGTCGAGCAGGGCGGTGCGCAGCATCGGCACGGTCACGGTGCGCAGGACGCGCGGCGTTCCGCCGCCGGAGGCGCGCACGGCGTCCTCCAGCGTGCCGTCCGCACCCTCCAGCACCGCCTTGCAGGTCAGGTAGGCGATGGGGAGGGTGACCACCGCGCCGAGCACGGACATGCCGGGGAGCGAGGTGAGATTCCAGGCGGGCAGGTGCAGGTTCTTGGACCACAGCTGGGTCAGGTAGCCGGCCGGTCCGTACAGCGACTCCCAGCCGACGATCAGTCCCAGCGGCGGAATCAGCAGCGGGGCCGACAGGGCCGGGCCCAGCCAGCGCCGGCCGGGCAGGTTGGTGCGGGTGACCAGGACGGCGAAGGTGGCGCCGAGCAGCACCGCGAGTGCGGTGGCGCTCAGCGCGAACAGGGCGGTGTTCAGGGCGGCCTGACGGAACGCCGGATCGGCGAAGAGCTTCCCGTAGGCGTCGACGCTGAACACGCCGCCGGGCAGGTAGTAGGGCTTGGAGCGCAGCGAGGTGACGACCAAGGGCGCGAGGGGGGCCAGGGTCAGCACGGCGACCGCGGCCCAGACCAGGTACTGGCCGGGTCCCTGAGGGAGGTGGCGGCGGCGCCGGTCGCGCGGGGCGACCGGGGCGGCGGCAAGCAGGTGCGAGTGCGGGTGCGGGTGCGGGGTCATGGCGGGGTCAGTGGCCCAGGGCCTTGTTCCAGCGGTCGGTGATGGCCTTCTGCTGGTCGACCACGTCCTGGGAGACCGGGACGAGGTAGGTGGTGTTGGCGGGCACGTGCTTGGCCAGATCGGTCAGATCCGCGGTGCAGCCGCTCGCGGACCGGAAGTCGTTCATCGAGGCCTCCATCCCGGCCGCGCACATCACCTGCTGGCCCTCGGCGCTGTAGAGGTAGTCCAGGAAGAGCTGGGCCGAGGCGGGCGACGCCGCGCCGGCGGTCTGCGTGATCAGCCGCGGCACCAGCGGGGTGGCGTCGCTCATGTACCCGTAGTCGGCCAGGCCCTTGTACTGCGGGACCACGGCCTGGGCCAGCCCGCTGGAGAGCCAGGCGACCGAGGCTCCGCCCTGGGCCAGGTACTGCATGCCGTCCAGGCCCTCGTCCATGGTCCTGGTGTGCGGGCCGTAGGCGTCCAGCCGGCCGTAGGCGGTGTCGGCGCCCAGGATGTGGGTCAGGCCGTAGACCGCCTCGTAGCCCAGCGGGTTGTTGGGCGAGTAGCTGACCAGCGGGAAGTGGGACGGGTCGTTCTTGACGCTCGCGGCCAACTGCGCGTAGCTGGTGGGGATCTGGCTCCCGGACAGCTCCTTGGTGTTCCAGGCGACCAGCACCGGGTCGGGCGACATCACGTACACGCCGTGGCCCTGGTCGGTGTAGCTCGGGAAGTTCGCCAGGCCCTGCGGGGTGACGCCGGCGAACAGGCCGTTCTGCTCGCCCTGCAGCACCTGGGCGATCGAGTCGGAGATCAGCAGGTCGGCGCTGCGGGCCTGCTGCGCGTGCTCGGACTGGTACTTGCTGTAGACCTGGTTGTCCGAGAGCTGCGAGTACGCCGGCTTGATCCACGGGTACGTCTTGGTGAAGTCGTCCAGCAGCGGCTGGATCACGGCCGTCGGCGCGTTGCCGTACATGATCAGCCCGGACTCGCCGTGCGACTTGGTGACCAGGTCGGCGACCGCCGCCGGGGCGGCGGGGGTGGCGGCGGCGGGCGGCTGCACCGAGGTGGAACTCTTCGAGCAGCCGGCCATGGCCGCGCCCAGGGCGAGGGCGGTGACCGCCAGGGCGGTGGCGGAGCGAGAGCGAGAGCGAGAGCGACGAGCGAGCATCATTGGCCTCTCTGAGCGGCAGCAAATTTGCTATAGCAGACTGCATGATGCGAGGCCCCAACGCGAGACCGGCCGGTTAAGGGAATCGAAAGGTGCCCCCTCCTAGCGTCGTGAACGTCGCTGGCCCGTGCCCCTGCGGACCAGCCCGCTCCTGGAGGTGGTTCTTCGTGGAACGCTTCGCCGCGTTCGTCATGCGGCATCGTGTGTGGGTCGGCCTGGCCTGGGTCGCGCTCACTGTCGTCGGGGTGCTGATCGCGCCCCAGGTCGCCGGCCGTCTCAAGAGCGGTACCACGGTCAACACGGCCAGTTACCACGCCAACACCGCGATCGCGAAGGAGTACGGCGGGGCCGGCGCCAACCCCAGCGTGCTGGTCGTCGACCTGCCGCGGGGCGCCACCGCCGACAGCACCGCCGTGGCGGCCGGCCTCGCCGCCGCCGACCGGACCGCCACCGCCGTCCCCGGGGTGCGCGACCTGTCCTTCGCCAACACCGGTGACCGCGCCCTGGTCGGCGCCGGCGGGACCTCCACCCTGGTGATGGTCTACCCGCCCGAGCCCGGCATCGCGGTCGCCCCGCCGGTGCTGGACGCGATGAGCAACGCGATCACCCACGCGGTCCCCGGCACCACCGTGCACCAGACCGGCATCGAGCAGCTCAGCGCCGGCGGCACCAGCGGCGGGTCCAGCGTGCTGACCGAGCTGCTGGTCGGTGTGGGGCTCGCCCTGCTCGTGCTGGCCTGGGTGTTCGGCTCCGCCCTCGCCCTGCTGCCGCTGCTGTCCGCCATCATCTCCGTGCTGACCATGCAACTGGCCGTCTGGGGCCTGACCTACGCCACCAACATCGCCATCAACCCCTCGGTGCAGTTCATCGTCGCCCTGCTGGGCCTCGGCCTCTCGATCGACTACGCGCTGCTGCTGGTCAACCGCTGGCGCGAGGAGCGCGACCAAGGCGCCGACAACAGGCAGGCGGTGCTGCACTCGCTGCACAAGGCCGGGCACTCGGTGGCGTTCAGCGCGCTGATCGCCTCGCTGGGACTGTTCGCGCTGATGGTGGTCCCCGTCTCGTTCCTGCAAGGCGTCGGCCTGTCCGGCCTGTTCATCCCCTCCATCGCGGCGCTGGTGGCGCTGACCACCATCCCGCTGCTGCTGGTCACCGTCGGGCCGCGCCTGGACCGGATCCGGCTGCACCACCGCAGGAGCACCGCCTCCGACACCATGTGGACCCGCACCGCGCGCACCATCGTGGCCTGGCCCAAGACCGCGGCCCTGCTCGGCGCGGGCATCCTGGGCACCCTGTGCGCCTTCGGACTGACCATCAACATCGCCGCCCCGGCGTCCACTTCACTGGCCGCGAACGGCCCGGCGCAGCAGGGTCTGGTCGCGCTGCAGCACGACGGGTTCCCCACCGGCGTGTTGACCCCGGTCCCGATCGAACTCCCGGCCGGCACCGACCCCGCGAGCACCGCTGCGACCCTGCGGGCCGTACCGGACCTGCACGGCGTCCTGGTCGCGAACACCCCGGCCTGGCAGCACGCCGGCAGCTCGGTGATCATGGGCCTGCCCAACAGCGAGATCGGCACCGCCCACGCCGGCAGCGCGCTGGCGAACCTGCGCGCCGCGGCGCCGCACAACGCGATGATCGGCGGCGACCAGGTCCAGGCGAGCGATGTCGCCCACATCATGTCCTCCTGGTTCCCGCTCCTGCTGGGCCTGGTGGCCCTGCTGACCTTCGTGCTGCTGGCCCGGGGCATGCGCTCGCTGCTGCTGCCCGCCAAGGCCGTCGCCCTGAACGTGCTGTCGGTCGGCGCCGCGTACGGCGTGCTGGTGCTCGTCTGGCAGCTCGGCTGGGGCTCGAACGCCCTGTGGGGCATCCCGGCGACCGGATCGATCAGCCCGTTCGTGCCGATGCTGCTCTTCGGCTTCCTGTTCGGGGTGTCGATGGACTACGAGGTGTTCATCCTGTCCCGGATCCGCGAGGCCTTCGATCGCACCGGACGCACCAACGACGCCGTGGTCGAAGGCGTCTCCAGGACCGGACGGCTGGTCACCAGCGCCGCGCTGATCCTCTTCCTGGCGCTGATCTCGCTCTCCTCCTCGCCGGACGTGACGATCAAGATGATGGCCACCGGCATGGCGGCCGGCGTGCTGATCGACGCCCTGGTCGTGCGCACCCTGCTCACCCCGGCGCTGGTGGTGCTCTTCGGGCGCGCCAACTGGTACCTGCCCGGCTGGGCCGCCCGGCTGCTGCGGGTCGAGCCGAGCGCCCCGACGGCGGACCCGCAGCGCGAAGGCGCGGGGCACGAAGGCGCGGAGCACGAAAGCGGTGAGCACGACGGCGAGTACGAGCACGACGGCGCGATGAGCGCGGCGGGCACCCACCCGTCCGGGCAAGCTTGAGCCATGCGCATCCTGGTGATCGAAGACGACGAGGCCCTCGGGGCGTCCCTGACCTGGGGACTGCGGGCCGAGGGCTACGCCGTGCAGCTGTCGGCCGACGGCACCGAGGGGCTCTGGCAGGCGACCGAGCACGACTTCGACCTGATCATCCTCGACGTCATGCTCCCCGGCCTGGACGGCTACCAGATCTGCGCGCGGCTGCGCGAAGCCGGGAACTGGACGCCGATCCTGATGCTCACCGCCATGGACGCACCCCTCGACCAGGCCGAGGGACTGGACCTGGGCGCCGACGACTACCTGACCAAACCCTTCGTCTATCCGGTCCTGCTCGCCCACATCCGCTCGCTGCTGCGGCGCGGCGCGCCCCCGCGCCCGGCCCTGCTGCGGGCCGGCGAGCTGACGCTGGATCCGGCCACCCGGGTGGTCCGCCGCGCCGGCCGGGCGATCGCGCTGACGCCGGGTGAGCTCGCGGTGCTGGAGTACCTGCTGCGGGCCGAGGGTCGCGCCGTCTCCAAGAGCGAACTGCTGGAACACTGCTGGGACACCGCCTCGCAGGCCGACCCGGCCGTGGTCGAGGTCCGCGTGCACCACCTGCGCCGCAAGATCGACCAACCGTTCGCCACCCGCACCATCGAGACGGTCCGAGGATCGGGGTACCGCATTGACCCGCACCACGACCCGCAGCACGACCCGCAGCACGCCTAGCCGTTCGCTGCGGCTGCGGCTCACGCTGCTGGCGACGCTCGCCATCACCGTGACCGTCACGCTCGCCACGGCCGTCCTGGTCATCACGCTGGTCAGCTCGGTCCGGTCGAACGTGGTGACCACGCTGGACGCCTACGCGGACTCGGTCGGGCACTCCGCCGTCGACGGGCGCTGGCCGCAGCCGCTGCCGCCCTCCCCCGGCGACCGGACCGTGTGGGCCCAGGTGGTGAACCCGGACGGCACGGTGATCGCCGCCACCGCCAACGTCGCGGGCCAGCCCGCCCTCTACACACTGGCCCCCGGCAGCACCTCGCCCCACCCCGCACCCGGCGCGCCCGGCCACGGGGACGAACAGGTGATCGCCCAGCGCTACGTCATCGGCACGCAGCCGGTGGTCGTCTACGCCGGCGGCTCCACCGAACTGCTCGGCATCCTGACCAACGACATCCAGGGGCACCTGCTCTACGTCGTGCCGCTGGTCCTGCTCGGCTCGGTCGGCGTCTCCTGGCTGCTGATCGGCCGAACCCTGCGCCCGGTCGAACGGATCCGCGCCGAGGCCGCCGAGATCACCGGCAGCGACCTGCACCGGCGGATCCCCGAGCCGGACAGCGACGACGAGATCGGCCGCCTGGCCCGCACCCTGAACACCATGCTCGACCGCCTGGAGGCCTCCGCCGCCCGCCAGCGCCGCTTCGTCGCCGACGCCTCCCACGAACTGCGCACCCCCCTCGCGGCCGTGCGCACCTCGATGGAGGTCGGTCTCGCCCACCCGGACCTGGCCCCCTGGCCCGAACTGGCGAGCCGTACCGTGGCCGAGACCACCCGGCTGCAACGCCTGGTCGACGCACTCCTGTTGCTGGCCCGCTCCGACGACGACACCCTGTTGCGCCACCGCGAGCCGGTCGACCTCGCCGCGCTCGCCCGGACCGCGATCGACGCGGCGCCGGCGCGGGTCGCCGTCGAGCCGCACGCCACCGGCACGGTGCACGTCCTCGGCGACCCCGACCAGCTCACCCGGCTGATCCGCAACCTGCTCGACAACGCCGAGCGCCACGCCGACCAGCACATCGAGGTGACCGTGACCACGGACGGTCCGGCCACCGCCGTCCTCACCGTCGCCGACGACGGCCCGGGCATCGCGCCCGAGGACCGCGACCGCGTCTTCGACCGCTTCGTCCGCCTCCAGGCCGCCCGGACCCGCCACGCCGGAGAGGCCACCGGCACCGGGCTCGGACTGTCGATCGCCCGCGACATCGCCACCGCCCACGGCGGCACCATCAGCGTCGGCCCGACCACCACGAGCGGCGGCGGCCAGGCGGAACGCGGTGCGACGTTCACCGTCCGCCTGCCCGCCCTCTCCCCCGACGGCTCCGCAGGAATTGCCCGCTGACCAGGCCGAGCGGCTCAGCGCAGGGTGTTCCGGAGGTCGACGATCCGGTGCAGCGCCTGCTCGAACTCCCTTCGTGCCAGGTCGCCGCAGTCCAACGCGCTCGCCAACCCCTCGACCACCGCCTGTCCGTGCGACACGTCACGGGTCGCCTCCAGGATCAGGTCCATCCCGGCCCGGGCCGCCGTCACCGCGTTCTGCGCAGGGGTACCGAACGCGCTGATCGCGCCCGCGTTGATCGCGTCGGTGACGGTCACCCCCTCGAAGCGGTGCCGCCGGCGCAGCTCCCGGTGGATGATCCGCGGGGAGAAGGCCGCAGGAACGCCCGGGTCCAGGTTGGTGTAGATCGCCCAGCTGACCATGACCAGCTTGACTCCGGCGGCGATCGCCGAGGTGTACGGGTGCTCGTCGATGCTGCGCAGGTCGGCCAGCGGTGTGGTGAGGGTGACCGGTCCCAGGTCGGTGTTCTGCTGGGCGGTGGCCGGGCCCAGTCCCGGGAAGTGCTTGGCGGTGGCCGCGACGCCGACGGCCTGCTGCGCCCCGATGAAGGACCGGCCGCAGGTCGCCACCACCTCCGGGTCCGAGCTGAACGACCGTTGGAACTGGTCGTCGAAGTCGCCGGGCGTACGGAAGACATCCAGCACCGGCGCCAGGTTGAGGTTCACTCCGGCCCCGCGCAGCAGCAGCCCGGCGTCATGGCCGGCGCTCGCCGCGGTCGCCGCCGGGTCCGCGGACGCACCGATCTGCTTCGCCGAAAGCACCGGAGCTCCGGGCAACCGCCGCACCAGGCCGCCCTCCTGATCGGTCATCACCAGCAGCGGGGCATCCACCGGGCTGCTCCGGTTGGCGTCGTGCAGCTGCTGGACGGCGGCGGTGATCTGCGGCAGGCCGGTCACGTTCTCGCCGAAGAGGATGACCCCGCCGCACTCGCCGGCGGCGATCGCGTCGAGCAGGCTCTGCGGGACGGTGGGACCGGGATAGGAGAAGATCACTCGCTGTCCGGCGAGCTGACGTGGCGTCAGATACCGCGCCGGGCGGGCGGTGGCGGCGCTCGCGGGCGTGGTCAGGCCCAGTCCGGCCGCGGCGGCGAGGCCGGCACCGGCGAGCAGTGTGCCACGGCGGGAGAGCTGGGTCCTCGAGCAGTCCATGACGTACCTCCGGTAGATTCCCCGAGCACCGGTCTACAGAAGCTGCTCACGCCTGCCGTGGAGCCACGCCCGGCTGTCCCCGATCGGCCTACGGTCCGTGACGGCGGGCCTCGCCGTCACGGACCGGGTCCCGTCCTAGCCGCGCGGGAGCTGCTGACCCAACACCGTCGGCAGACCCGTCCAGTCGCAGGAGACGAACGAGGCGTGCGCGGCCGCGAGTCGGGCCACCCGGGCGAGTGCGTCGGCCTGGCTCGGGGCGGTGTCGGAGAGCGTGGGGTTCACGTTCTGGGCGTCGGTCATGACCAGCAGGTAGTGGTTGGTGTCGTACCAGGAGGTGTCGATGCCCCCGTCGACGAAGGCGTGCGCGTCGCCGTCGAAGACGACGAACCACGGGCGCAGCGAGGTGTCGGGGTAGCGGGTGCGGGGGTCGCCGGCGGCGGCGCCGAGGACGGAGGGGAAGATCTGCGCCTGGTCGAGCGTGCCCGCCGCCTGGAGCGCGGCCAGGTGCTGGGCGTACTCGGTGTCGGTCCACAGGTGGTCGAAGGGGTTGTTCATCTCGAACGTCCCCGGGATCGCCTCCAGGATCACCTTCCCGGCCAGCGCCGAGCGCGTCGGCCAGTTCCCGGCGCGCGCCGCCGCGTCGAGCGTCGGGTAGCCGCCCAGCAGGTCGGCCGGGCGGTAGACGTCCGCGCCCAGGTGGGCCTGGACCAGCGCGTCCAGCTCGGTCGGGCCGAGGCCGATCGTGGCGTCGAATCCCGCCTTCATCTCCAGCTTGACCATGATCGGCGGGTGGCCGGGGTGGGCCGCGAGCCAGATCCGGATGTCGTCCAGGCAGCTGCCGAGGTCCTTGTTGGCGCCACCTTGGTAGAGGTCGGCGGTGGTGGTCGCGTCGACGCAGTTGTTCTTGTTGCCCAGCGGGTTGGAGTGACTGACCTTCCACTCGTGGGTGAAGGGATCCACCCAGGTGTCCAGCTCGATCAGCGAGGCCCCGGTGTCCAACGCGTTGGCCAGGAAGGGGAACTGGGTGGTGTCGTCGTAGGTGTTGTGGAGGCCGACCGAGGTGCCGGCGGCGAGCGAGAGGCCACCGGTGTCGGCGGCGAGGGACGACCCGGTGGCGAGTGGCAGTGCGAAGGCTACGGCGGCGAGCACGGTGGCCACGCGGCGAACCGGACGGGCGAGCGCAGGCAGGAAGGACATGGGACCTCCGGGAGCGGGGGTGGGCCTTCTGGCATGTACGCGGGAGAGGGTAGCGCGGGACGGTGGCGCCGACATGTCGCTGCGTCAAATAGCCGTGGCGAATCATGGTCGGTCAAGTCGTGGCCGCAGCAGCCGTGTTGCCGCGCGGCCGTCCCCCGACAGTCCCTACCGTTCCAGCACGCGGGAGAGGAAGCGCCGGGTCGACCCGTGGCGCGGGTCGGTGAGCACCTGCTCCGCGGTGCCCTGCTCGCGGATCACGCCGTCCTCGAGGAAGCAGACCTGGTCGGCGGCCTCCCGGGCGAAGCCCATCTCGTGGGTGGCCATCAGGATGGTCAGGCCCCGCTGCTTGAGGTCCGCGACCACGTCCAGCACCTCTCCCACCAGTTCGGGGTCGAGTGCCGAGGTGATCTCGTCGAAGAGGAGCAACTCCGGTTCGGTGGCCAGCGCGCGGGCGATCGCGGCACGCTGTTGCTGGCCGCCGGAGAGCCGGTCCGGGTAGTCGTGCGCCTTGTCGGCCAGTCCCAGCCGCGCCAGCAGCTCCCGCGCCGACTCCTCGGCCTGCTTGCGCGGCACCTTGTGCACCTGGCGCGGCGCGAGGGTGATGTTGTCCAGCACGCTCAGGTGCGGGAACAGGTTGTAGGCCTGGAAGACTATGCCGATCCGCCGGCGGGCGACGTTCGCGTCCAGGCGGGGATCGGTCAGCTCGGTCGCGCCCAGGTGGACGGTGCCGTCGTCGACCACGTCCAGCAGGTCCACGCAGCGCAGCAGCGTCGACTTGCCGGAGCCGGAACCGCCGATCAGGCAGACCACCTGGTGCTCGGCGACGTCCAGGTCGATCGAGCGCAGGACCAGCCGTGAACCATGGCTCTTGCGCAGGCCGCGAATCCGCAGCAACGGCTCGCTCATGCTCCCGCCTCCGCCCAGGTGCGCTGCGCCGCACGGCGCTGCAGTCGATCGGCGTACCTGGTCAGCGGGATGGTCACCGCGATGAACAGGAGCGCCGCCCCCAGGTAGGGGGTGTAGTTGAACGCGAAGTCCGCCTTGATCTGCGCGACCCGCAGCGCCTCCAGCGGCCCGAGCACGGCGACCAGCGCGGTGTCCTTCTGCAGCGCGATGAAGTCGTTGAGCAGCGGCGGCAGCACGTTGCGCACCGCCTGCGGCAGGATCACCCGCCGCAGGGTCTGCGCCTCGCTCAGGCCGAGCGCCCGCGCGGCGTTGCGCTGCGCGGGGTGCACCGAGTTCAGCCCGGCCCGCAGCACCTCGCCGACGTAGGCGCCGTAGGAGAGCACCAGCGCGATCACCCCGAGGACCCACGGCTGGGTGGGGGTGCCCTGCAACTGGAGCGCCGGGAGTCCGAAGCCGACCAGGAAGACCAGCAGCAGGGTCGGCACCCCGCGGAACACGTCGACGTACAGGGTGGCGGCCAGCCGCACGGGTTGCAGGCCCGGCGCGCGGGTCACCCGCACCAGCGCGACCAGCAGGCCCAGGGCCAGGATCAGCACCTCGGCGATCAGGAACATCTGGATGTTGAGCAGGAAGCCGCTCAGGATCGCGGGAAGCGTCCTGCGGAACTCCGCGCCGTCCAGGAAGAGGCTGTGCACCCGGTCCCAGCCCGGCGAGGCGACCGCGGCCGCCCCCACCGCCAGCAGGAAGGCCAGGGTGCAGAGGGTCGCGATCCAGCTGTTGCGCCGCTTGCGGGTCCGGCGGAACCGCTCGCGCTCCTGCTGCAGGGGGCTGGGGCGGTACTCCTGCCCCGGTGACGCCTGCCCGGACGGCTGGGCCGGCTGGTTCAGCTCGGCGGTGGGCTGCTGCTCCACTGTTCGACCCGCGCTTACTTGAGCTCGGGGGCGTTGGCCGAGGCCGACAGCCACTGGGAGGTGATCCGGTCGAGCGTGCCGTCGGCCTTGAGCCCGGCGAGCGCCTGGTTCACGCAGGAGGTCAACCCGCTGCCCTTGTGCAGCAGCAGGCCGAACTGCTCCGGCGTGCCGCCGTCGTAGCCGAACTGGCCGACGATCTTTCCGTTGTCCAGCTCCGAGCCCGCCAGGTAGAAGACGGTCGGCAGGTCGGTCACCACCACGTCGATCTGACCGTTCTTCAGCGCGTTGACCTCGTCGTTGGTGGTGTTGAAGACGCTCGGCTGCTGGGTGGGCTTGATCTGGTCGAGTACCGCCTGGTAGCTGGTGGTGGCCACCTGGACGCCGATCCTGGCGTCCTTGAGCGCGGCCAGCGAACCGGCCCCCGCGTACTTGGACTTGTCCAGAACCAGCACGGCCTGACTGGCCGTGTAGTAACTGGTGGAGAAGTCCACCGCCTTGGCTCGCTCCGGAGTGCTCGAGATCTCGTTGATGTCGAAGTCGAAATCCTTCGCCCCGGGGGCATAGGAATTGTCGAACGGTTCGACCGCCCACTTGACCTGACTCTGGGTGAAGCCGAGCTTGGCGGCCACCGCATAGGCCACCGCGCTCTCGAAGCCCTTGCCGTCGGCCGGGGCGTTGCTGTCGAACCACGGCGCGTAGGCCGGGGAATCGGTGGCGACGGTCAGTTGGCCCTGCTTGAACAGGTTCGGACTGCTCGGCGAGCAGGCGGCGGCACCGGAGGCGGCGGACGAGGCCGTGGCCTGCGGCTGGGGTGCGCAGGCGGCGGCCGTCAGCACGACGGCGGCCCCCAGCGAGACGGCAACGGCCTTACGGGCACGGGACATGGGAGATTCCTTGCAGAGATGTCCAGAACGGACGGTGCGGAGAGAGGGGCTGGGACGGTGCACTCGGCAACGCGGATCAGCAACACAGATCAGCGGCGCAACGCACGTGGTCGACATGGCGGCGGCGTACCAGCGGGAGGGTTCCGGACATGCGCTTCAGCATTCCGGGCGGCGCGACGCGCTGTCAATTGAGGTGATTACCGTTCGGTAACGCCCGGACAACATGTCAGCTGGTGAGATGAAAGACCCGATCACCTTCGCGCAGGCCGAACATTTCGGCCGCCGAGCCACCGCGTACGACCAGTTCGGCGAATCCGAGGCCCGAACTCCCCGTGGTGATCCCCGGTTCGCCGTACGGGACATCGGGCAACCGGTCGTAACAGCGCACCCGGACACTGCCGCCGTCGCGGCCACTGCGGACCGGCAGACCGGCCACCTCCTGGTAGCCGGGGATGGCGGCGGCGGGCCGGTCGAGCTTGCAGTTCCCGAAGTTGTCCACCACGGCGACCCGCACCGCACCGGCCTCCCCCGCCTCCTGACCGGGTGTCACCAGCGCGTGCGGCCGCGCGGGGACCGGGCGGCCGTCCACCAGCCAGCGGGCCAGCAGCGGCACGTACCAGAGGCTGCGGAACTGGGTCCGCGCGATCTCCTCGACCTCGGCCGGCGCCAGCTCGGCCCACTGGGCGGCGGCGGCCTCCAACACCTCGCGCACGTCGGTGACATGAACCTCCGTCAGCCCCAGGAAGGTCGACAGGGGCGCCAGCACCCTGGGGTTCAGGGTGCTGATCACCAGGTGCTCCCGGTGGCGGAAGTAGCAGAACGGCGCTCCGTTGGGCCAGTGGCCGTCCCGCGGCGCGATGTTGACCAGCACGACGGCCGGGTGCGTCGGTCCGCCGACCAGGTCGGTGGCGCGCAGCAGGTCGAGCAGCGTGAGCGCGGCCACGCCTTCCGGGTCCGGCCCGGCCAGCGGGAGGACGCTCGGCGTGGCACCGAACAGGGCGGCGATCCTGGCGGACTGCCGGGCCAGCGCGTTCGGGTCGGCACAGTCGGTGAGGGAGATGACCGGTGGCTGGGTCATGGCGGGGGTTCTCCTGCGGTATCGAGACAAGGTATCGGGACAACAAAAAACGGACCCTCCGTTTCCGGAGGGTCCGTCGCGTCCTGCGCGCACACGGCTTCGCTAGCGAAGCGCCTCCGAAGTTCGGGGCATCATTCGCATCATGGCGAGTGCGGTGGTGTGCAGCATGGGGCGGACTCTAACACCACGCGGGGCCGCATCCACCACCCCGACCAGCATGCGGACCGCGCTGCGGTCGTCACACGATGGACAGGATGGAAGCGTCAGTCTGCCGCGAGCCGGGCCGGCGACTGCTCGCCCAGCGCCAGGGCGGTGTGGATGGGCCCCTCGGTGCGGGCGAGCGGCCGGCCGGTGCCGCCCCAGCGGACGGCGATGATCTCGGCGGCGATGGAGACGGCCGTCTCCTGCGGGGTGCGGGCGCCGAGATCGAGCCCGGCCGGGGCGGACAGTCGCGCCAACTCGACGTCGTTCAGCCCGACTTCGCGTAGCCGGGCGAGCCGGTCGCGGTGCGTGCGACGCGAGCCCAGCGCGCCGACATAGGCGAGCTGGGGCAGGCGCAGGGCGCAGCTCAGCAGCGGGACGTCGAACTTGGGGTCATGGGTCAGCACGGCGACCACCGTCCGGTCGTCGATCCGCCCAGCTTCGGCCGCCTCGGCCAGGTACTCGTGCGGCCAGCGCACCACCACCTCGTGCGCGTGCGGGAACCGGGCGGCGGTGGCGAAGACCGAGCGCGCGTCGCACACCGTGACCCGGTAGCCCAGGAATGCGCCGAGTTCGGCGAAGGCGGCGGCGAAGTCGATGGCGCCGAACACCAGCAGGCGGGGCGGCGGGACGAACGAGCAGACGAAGACGGCCAGTCGGTCGGAATCGGCCGACGCGTCGCCGTCCACGCAGCGGCCCGCCAGGTCGTACTCGCGCAGCGCGGTCGTGCCGTGGTCGAGCAGGCCCCGGACATCGATGGTCACCGCGCGGTCGAGTGCGGTCGAGCCCAACGTGCCCGCGTCGCGGTCGGGCCAGACCACCAGCCTGCTGCCGATCGCGCCCGGCCCGGCGTCCGGACCGGTCACCACGGTGGCCACCGCGACAGCCTGACGATCCGTCAATGAGCGCATCAGGTCGGGCAGTTCGGGGAAGGTGCGACGGGACACCGGCTCGACGAAGACCTGGATGGTGCCGCCGCAGGTCAGCCCCACCTCGAAGGCGTCGTCGTCACTCACCCCGTAGGTCCGCAACACCGGGCGTCCCGAGACGCGCGCGGCGCTCGCCTCCTCGTACACCGCGCCCTCGACGCAGCCGCCCGACACGCTGCCGACCACGGTGCCGGCGGCGGACACCGCCATGGCGGCACCGGGCCGGCGCGGCGCGCTGCGGAAGGTGCGGACCACGGTGCCGAGCGCGAAGGTCTCACCCGCCAGGTACCACGGGTACACCTCGTCGAGGATGTCGCGCACCTGGTCCCCCTCACGGCCGGGGTCGGTGGCAGCAGCGGGCCCGGCGCAACCCGAGCGCGAGGCCGAGCAGGGCCAGTGCGGCGAGGGCGACCGGAGCCAGGCGCCTGGCCACCGGCCCACGGGCCAGCGCGAGCAGGTCGAGCGGCTCGTTCTCGGCCGGGGCGGCGGTCGGCAACGGCGCCGGCGCTACAAGTGGTGCGGGGGCTTCGGGTGCTGCTTCGGGCGCTGCAGCGGCTTCGGGTGCTACGGCTGCGGCTGCGGGCTCAGGCTCACGCTCGGTGGCCAGGCGTGCCTCCAGGCAGTCCACGAACCGGGCCAGCAGCTTGCCGCTGATCTCCGTCATGACGCCTTTGCCGAACTGGGCCACCTTCCCCGTGACGCTGAGGTTGGTCTCCACCGTCACCCGGGTGCCGTCGCCGTCCGGCACGAGCCGCGCGGTGATGTGCGCGTCGGCGTTGCCCTGGCCGTGGGTGTCACGTCCGGTGGCCTTGAGCCGGACGGTGCGGGTCGCCTCGTCCCGCTCCTCGAACGAGGCGGTGCCCCGGTACTGGACGGTGACCGCGCCCACCCTGATCTTGACCGTCCCGTGGAACACGTCGCCGTCGACCTCGGTGAGCTGGGCCCCCGGCATACAGGGGGCCAGCCGCTCGACGTCGGTGAAGAGCTCCCAGGCCGGTTCCATCGGCAGGCTCACCCGGAACTCGTTGCTGAACTCCATGCGGACGAGCCTCCTTGCCCGGAGCGACCCCCCTCGTGCAACGGTTCGCCGCAGCCCCGCCATTCCCGCGCGGCCACGCGCCGGTCAGCTCCACAGGCTCACCCGCACCGTGGGCCGGTAGTGCCCGACCGGCACCCCGGTGTCCCGGGCCAGCAGGCTCTGCACGGCAATCGGGGTGGTCACGAAGCGGCACAGCGCGGAGGCGGTCGGCGAGCGCCGCTCACCGGGCAGCGCGCTGGCCCGCAGCACGCCGTTGATCGGTGTACCGGGGACGGCGACCACGGTGAGCGATCCGTGGCGCAGTTCGTCGCGGACCAGGTGCAGCAGGGCGACGGACAGCCCTCCCCCGGCCACCGCCGCGCCCAGTGCCGCGCTGGTGCTGGGGAAGACGGACGCGTCGGCCTCGCCGACGCCGTGCCGGGTGAGGAAAGCGCCGCCGGGCGTGCCCGGATCGAGCCCGCCCGGGCCGAGCAGCCAGTGCGCCTTCGGCAGGCGGCCGACCGGCAGGTGCAGCCGACCGCCGGCCAGCCGGTCGAGACCGGAGCCGGCGCAGTTCCTCGCCGCGACCACGACGAGCTGGAAGCGCAGGAACGGGATGTGCTCGAAGGTGTCCGGGCCGGGCGGGCCGGCGCTCCCGCTCTGGTCGGCGCCCGCGAGGCCGACCACCACGTCGGCTCGCCGGTCCAGCAGCAGTTCGGCCAGCGCGCTGGACGGCACCGTCAGCGTGGTGGTCTCGACGTCCGGGTGCCGGCGCACGAAGGCCTCCAGCAGCGGCGGGGCGATCTGCTCGGCGAGTTGCTCAGTGGTGGCCAGCCGCAGGTAGCCGCCCTCCGTGCCGGCCGCCCGGACCTGCCGGCGGGTCTCCTCGGCCAGCCCCACGATCTCCGCCGCGCCCGCCGCCAGCCGCCGCCCGCCCGGGGTCAGCGCGATGCCGCCCCCCGCCCGGACGAAGAGCCGGTCGCCGAACTCCCGGCGCAGCGCCGCGATCGCGCCCGACACGGCGGGCTCGCTGACCCGCAGCGAGATCGCCGCCGCCTTGACCGAGCCGAGCCGGGCCACCGCCAGGAACGCCCTGAGCTGGGTGAGCGTCATCGCCGCCTCCCGTCGTCCGCCCCCTCGTCTACAGCCCCCGTCGTCCGAGCCTCCCGTCGTCCGCTGCTCCACGTCGTCCGCCGCCTCGCACCGTCCGCAGCGGATTTCCGCCCTGAGGATGTCAGCCGTGGCGGGCTCTTAACCATTCCCCTAAGTCGGCTTTGACCTGGGCGGTTGCCGGGGTCACCGTGCAGGCGTGCGGCAGTGCGGCCGCGCGCGGCCCGTGATCGTCAGGAGGCCACCGTGCAGGTTCCCGCGTCATTCGAATACCGGCGGGCCCAGAGCGTGCCGGACGCCCTCGCGCTGCTGGAGCGGTTCGGGGAGGACGCCCGGGTCATCGCGGGCGGGCACAGCCTGCTGCCGATGATGAAGCTGCGGCTGGCCCGTCCGGAGTTCCTGGTCGACATCAACGACCTGCACGAGCTGGACTATCTGCGGCAGGAGGGCGCCGAGTTGTGCATCGGGGCGCTCACCCGCCACCGTGGCCTGCTGGAGTCCGAGCTGGTCGGCCGGCTCTTCCCGATCTTCCACGACGCCGAGCGGGTGATCGCCGACCCGCCGGTGCGCAACCGGGGCACCATCGGCGGCTCGCTCTGCCAGGCCGACCCGGCCGAGGACCTCTCCGCCGTCTGCACGGCCGTGCGTGCGGTGGCCGTGGTGCTCGGTGCCGGTGGACGGCGTTCGGTGCCGATGGCGGACTTCTACCGGGGACCGTACGAGACGGATGTGGGCGCCGGCGAGATGCTGGGCGAGATCCGGGTGCCGATCCTGCCGGACTCCGGCAGCGCCTATCAGAAGGTCGAACGGAAGACCGGGGACTGGGCGATCGCGGCCTGTGGCGCCGCCCTGTCGCTGGCGGACGGGCGGATCGCCTCGGCCGGGATCGGGCTGGCGGCGGTCGGCGTCTCGGCCGCCGGGTACCGGCGGGCCGAGCAGGCGCTGGTCGGCCGGGAGCCGTCCGAGGAGGTCTTCGCCGAGGCCGGTCGGTTGGCCGCCGAGGACTGCGAGCCGGTGACCGACACCCGCGGCACCGCCGCGTACAAGCGCCACCTGGCCGGCGAACTCACCGAACGCGCCCTGCGCCTGGCCGTCGAGCGGGCCCTGCGGCCCGCCGCCGCGGCCTGACCGAGCCGGAAGGACGGCTGACGATGCAGGTCACCATCAATGTCAACGGCGAGGACCACACCGCCGACGTGGAGCCCCGGCACCTGCTGGTCCGCTTCCTGCGCGACGACCTCGGCCTCACCGGCACCCACTGGGGCTGCGACACCAGCAACTGCGGCACCTGCGTGGTGCTGCTCGACGGCGAGCCGGTGAAGAGCTGCACGATGCTGGCCGTCATGGCGGCCGGGCACCAGGTGCGCACCGTGGAGGGACTGGAGACCGCCGACGGGCTCGACCCGGTCCAGCAGGGGTTCATCGAGCAGCACGGGCTGCAGTGCGGCTTCTGCACGCCGGGCATGATGCTCACCGCCCGTGCGCTGCTGGACCGCGATCCCGATCCCTCCGAGCAGCAGATCCGGGAGGCGATCTCCGGCCAGCTCTGCCGGTGCACCGGCTACCTGAACATCGTCCGCGCGGTCCAGTGGGCCGCGCACCACCCGGCGGCGGCCGCCGCTGCCACCGCCCCGAGCGCCGGGAGCACGCCATGACCGCTGTGGAAGAGCCGGTCGTCGAGGAGCGTCCGATCGGCTACGGGCGGCTCAAGCGCAAGGAGGACCCGCGCTTCGTCCGCGGCAAGGGCCACTACGTGGACGACGTCCAGCTGCCCGGCATGCTGCACGGCGCCGTGCTGCGCAGCCCGCTGGCGCACGCCCGGATCGTGTCGATCGACACCTCGGCGGCCGAGGCGCACCCCAAGGTCCGCGCGGTGATCACCGGCGAGGCGCTGGCCGGCCTGGGCCTGGCCTGGATGCCGACGCTGTCCATGGACACCCAGGCCGTGCTGGCCACCGACAAGGTGCGCTTCCAGGGCCAGGAGGTGGCGTTCGTGGTGGCCGACGACCACTACGCGGCCCGCGACGCGATCGAGCTGATCGACGTCGAGTACGAGCCGCTGCCCCCGGTGATCAACGCGCGGCACGCGCTGGACGCGGACGCCCCGGTGATCCGGGATGACCAGGAGGGCCGCACCGACAACCACGTCTTCGACTGGGAGGCGGGCGACAAGGCCTCCACCGACGCGGTGTTCGCGGACGCCGACGTGGTGGTCGCCCAGGACATGCTCTACCCGCGGGTGCACCCCGCCCCGCTGGAGACCTGCGGCTGCGTGGCCGACATGGACCCGGTCGACGGCAAGCTCACCCTGTGGGCCACCACCCAGGCGCCGCACGCCCACCGCACCCTCTACGCGATGGTCGCGGGCCTGCCGGAACACAAGATCCGGGTGATCTCCCCGGACATCGGCGGCGGCTTCGGCAACAAGGTCGGCATCTACCCCGGCTACGTCTGCGCGATCGTGGGCTCGATCCTCACCCACAAGCCGGTGAAGTGGGTCGAGGACCGCTCCGAGAACCTGATGAGCACCTCCTTCGCCCGCGACTACCACATGCACGGCGAGATCGCCGCGACCCGCGAGGGCCGGATCCGCGCCGTCCGGGTCAAGGTGCTCGCCGACCACGGCGCGTTCAACGCGACCGCCCAGCCCACCAAGTACCCGGCCGGCTTCTTCCACGTCTTCACCGGCTCCTACGACATCGAGGCCGCGCACTGCGCGGTCACCGGCGTCTACACCAACAAGGCACCCGGCGGGGTCGCCTACGCCTGCTCGTTCCGGGTCACCGAGGCGGTGTACCTGATCGAGCGGCTGGTCGACTGCCTGGCGGACGAACTGCACACGGACCCGGCCGAGTTGCGGATGAAGAACCTGCTGCGCCCCGAGCAGTTCCCGTATCCCAGCAAGACCGGCTGGGAGTACGACTCCGGCGACTACCCGGCCACCCTGCGCAAGACGCTGGAGCTGGCCGGCTACGACGCGCTCCGCCGCGAGCAGGCCGAACGGCGCGCGCGCGGCGAACTCATGGGCATCGGCCTGTCGTTCTTCACCGAGACGGTGGGCGCCGGCCCGCGCAAGGACATGGACATCCTGGGCCTGGGCATGGCCGACGGCTGCGAACTGCGGGTCCACCCGACCGGAAAGGCGGTGGTGCGGCTCAGCGTGCAGACCCAGGGCCAGGGCCACGAGACCACCTTCGCCCAGATCGTCGCCGAGGAGTTGGGCATCCCGCCGGAGGACATCGACGTGGTGCACGGCGACACCGACCAGACGCCGTTCGGGCTCGGCACCTACGGCAGCCGCTCGACCCCGGTCTCCGGCGCGGCGGCGGCGATGGTGGCCCGCAAGGTCCGGGACAAGGCGCGGATCATCGCCGGTGCCATGCTGGAGGTGTCCACCGAGGACCTCGAGTGGGAGAAGGGCCGCTGGTTCGTCAAGGGCGACCCCACCGCGAGCCGGACGATCCAGGAGATCGCCCTCGCGGCGCACGGTTCGCTGGAGCTGCCCGACGGCGTGGAGGGCCACCTGGAGGCCACCACGGTCTACAACCCGCCCAACCTCACCTTCCCGTACGGCGCTTACCTGTGCGTGGTGGACGTCGACCCGGGCACCGGCGCGGTGACGGTGCGCCGCTTCGTCGCGGTCGACGACTGCGGCACCCGGATCAACCCGATGATCATCGAAGGCCAGGTGCACGGCGGGCTCGCCGACGGCGTCGGCATGGCGCTGACCGAGATCATCAGCTTCGACGAGGACGGCAACTGCCTGTCCGGGTCCTTCATGGACTACCTGGTGCCCACCGCGCTGGAGGTGCCCGCCTGGGAGCTGGACCACACCGTCACGCCCTCTCCGCACCACCCGATCGGGGCCAAGGGGGTCGGCGAGTCGGCCACCGTCGGCTCACCCCCCGCCATCGTCAACGCGGTGCTGGACGCGATCGGCGTGCGGCACGCCGACATGCCGCTCACTCCCGGGCGGGTCTGGCTGGCGATGCACGGAGGCGTGGAGGCGCCGCAGTGAGTACCGACACGGTCCTGGAGCAGCGGATGGCCGAACTGACGGATCGTCAGGTCCCGTTCGTCAAGGCCACCGTGGTCCGGGCGCTGCACCCGACCAGCGCGCACCCGGGGGACATCGCGCTGGTGCTGGAGGACGGCCGGATCGAAGGGTTCGTCGGCGGCGTCTGCGCCGAGGCCACCGTCCGCCTCCAGGCGCTGCGGCTGCTGAGCAGCGGGGAGTCGCTGCTGTTGCGGATCTCCCCCGACGCCCCGGCGCAGCCCGAGGCCGCGCCGCCGGACGACACGGAGGGCACCGAGGGCACGCTGCTGGTGGCCAACCCCTGCCTGTCCGGCGGCGAGTTGGAGATCTTCCTGGAACCGCTGCGCCCGTCCCCGGTGGTCCTGGTCCTCGGCGACACGCCCATCGGCCGCTCCCTGCTCGCCCTGGGCGTCGGGCTCGGGTACGACGTGCGGGCCCTCGCGCGCGAACTGCCAGACGAGGACCTGCCCGACGAGGCCCTGCCCGATGAGGAGCTGGGCACGGCCGCCGCCGTCGTGGTCGCCTCGCACGGGCGCGACGAGGAGGGGGTGCTGACCCGCGCCGCGCGGGCCGCGGTGCCCTACGTCGCGCTGGTCGCCAGCCGCCGGCGCGGGGCCGCGGTGCTGGCCGGCCTCGACCTCACCGCCGAGCAGCGGGCCCGGGTGCACACGCCGGCCGGGCTGTGGATCGGCGCCCGGACTCCCGGCGAGATCGCGGTGTCGATCCTCGCCGAACTGGTGGCCTCGCGCCATGCCGTCCTGGTGCACAGCGAGGACGGTGCACCGCCGCACTCCGGGTCGACCGAGCCGCGCAGCGCGGTCGACCCGGAGTGCGGGATGACCGTCGCGGTGCTCCCGGACACGCCGTTCTCGGACGTCCGGGGGCACCGCCACTGGTTCTGCTCGACCGGCTGCCGCGACCGCTTCGAAGCCCGGACCGCCGAAGGCTCTCAGCCTGCGGAGCAGCCATGACCGAGGCCGGCGCCGGGGCTGCAACCGGGACGGACCCGCAGGCGCAGGCGGCTCGGGCGGCCGTGCTCCGCGCCGCACCGGACCCGCGGACGCTGCGCGCCGCCCTGGACTCCCTCGGCTACCTCACCGACACGGGTCTGACCACCGCGCTCTACCTCGCGCTGCGGCTGCCCCAACCCCTGCTGCTGGAGGGCGAACCGGGCGTCGGCAAGACCGAGGCCGCCCGGGCGCTGGCCGGTGTGCTCGACAGCCCGCTGATCCGACTCCAGTGCTACGACGGGCTGGACGCGGCCGAGGCGCTGTACGAGTGGAACTATCCCCGCCAGTTGCTCAGCATCCGGCTCGCCGAGAGCCGCGGCATCACGCTCTCGGAGGCCGACCTCTTCTCCGACGCCTTCCTGCTGCGCCGCCCCGTGCTCGCCGCGTTGACGCACCCGGGTCCGACCCCCGCCGTGCTGCTGATCGACGAGATCGACCGGGCCGACGACGACTTCGAGGCCTTCCTGCTGGAGGTGCTGGCCGAGGCCAGCGTCACCATCCCGGAGCTCGGCACGGTGCGGGCCACCGTCGCCCCGGTCGTCGTCCTCACCTCCAACCGGACCCGCGACCTGCACGACGCGCTGAAGCGGCGCTGCCTCTACCACTGGATCGACTACCCCGACACGGACCGGGTCGTCGAGATCGTCCGGCGCCGCGTCCCCGGCACCACCGCCTCGCTCGCGGCCGAGGTCGCCGGCGCCGTGCGGCGGCTGCGCACCCTGGAGATCCAGAAGCCCCCCGGCATCGCGGAGAGCATCGACTGGGTCAGCGCGCTCACCCTGCTCGGTGTGGAGCGACTCGACGCCGAGGCGGCGGACCAGACCCTCGGCGTCCTGGTCAAGTACCGCGAGGACCACGAGCTGGTCCGCGAGCGCGGCCTGGCCTGGCTGGCCGGCAGCTCCGATGACTGAACACTCGGGTGCCCCGCCGCCCGTCGACTGGCCCGCGTTCGCCGCCCGGTTCGGCGCGGCGCTGCACCGCGCGGGCGTGCCGACCACGCCCGAGCGCGCGGCCCGCTTCCTGGACGCCCTGCGCCTGCTGCCCCCCGTGGACCGGGCGGCGCTCTACTGGGCGGCCCGACTGGCCTTCGTCACCGCGCACGAGCAGATCGACCCGTTCAACCAGGTCTTCACCGTGCTCTTCGGCGGGCAGCGCGATCCGGCCGACTCCCGGGGCTCCCCCGACAACCCGCCGCTGCCCGGCTTCGAACCCGCGCCGGGCGGACCGGCACCGGCCGCAGGGCCGCCACCCACCCAGCGGTCAGCCCGGCCGCTGCCGAGCGGCCCGTCGCACCCCGATCCGGCCGACGAACCGTCCGAGCAGCCGACCGGCACCGGCGCGCAGCGGCTGGTCGGCAGCACCGCGGAGGTCCTCGCCCAGCAGGACTTCGGCACCTTCGGACCTGGTGAACTGGCAGAACTGGACCGGGTGTTGGCCAAACTGGTGATCAGCGTGCCGATGCGCCGCAGCCGGCGCCGGCAGGCCGATCGGGGCGGCCGCCGCATCGACCTGCGCCGAAGTCTGCGGCGCAGCCTGCGCACCAGCGGCGAGACCGTCCGGCTGGCCCGCTCGCGCGGGCGCCTGCGCCATCGTCGGCTGGTGCTGCTGTGCGACATCTCGGGCTCCATGGAGCCGTACACCCGCGCCTACCTGCGGATCTTCTCCCGGCTCTGCTCCCGCCCCGGAACCCCGGTGTCCGCCGAGATCTTCGTCTTCGCCACCCGGCTCACCCGCCTGACGCCGGTGCTGCGGCACACCGCCCCGGACACCGCGCTGCGCCGGGCCGGCCGGGCCGCCCCCGACTGGTCCGGCGGCACCCTCATCGGCCGCGCGCTCGGCGAGTTCACCGACCGCTTCGGACGCCGCGGCATGGCCCGCGGTGCGGTGGTGGTGATCTTCTCCGACGGCTGGGAGGGCGAGGACCCGGCGGCGGTGGGCCGGCAGACGGCCCGGCTCAGCCGGCTCGCACACCGGATCATCTGGGTCAACCCCCGCAAGGCCGCCCCTGGTTACGCCCCGCTCGCCGGCGGGATCGCGGCGGCGCTGCCGCACTGCGACGCCTTCGTGAGCGGGCACAGCCTGGCGGCGCTGCCGGAGGTCTTCGAGGCGATCGCCGGGACGGCTGCCCGGCAGCCGACACACCGGGGCCCGCTCCCGCCGCGGTAGCGGCGATGCCGTCGTGCGTCTCAAGCCTGTGCTGGACGAGCGGCACGGCGAGCGGGCCGCCGCGTCCGTCCAGGCCCGAAGCCCGAAATACGAGGCAACGGGGCATTCCGCTGGCACCATCAACCGAGAGTCAGGCACCGGACGCGGCGCTGAGGAGGCGACCTGATGTCATCGGACGAGTCGGCGGGAGATCCCGCGGCGGCTCTCCCCCCGGACCCCTTCGCCGCGCTGCGGACCAAGGGCTACCTGGTGCTCCTGGTGCTGGCGGCGGTACTCGGCGTCATCCTCTCGGCCGGCGCCTACGGCTTTCTCCAGGCCGTGGACCAGCTGCAGAAGGCGCTCTACACCGACCTCCCCAGGGGCCTGGGGTTCCACGGGGCACCCCCCTGGTGGCCGCTGCCGCTGCTCGCGGTGGCGGGGTTGCTGGTCGCGCTGACCGTCCAGTACCTGCCCGGCAACGGCGGCCACCAGCCGGCCGAAGGACTCCATACCAGCGGTACCGCGGCGGCGGCCGAACTCCCCGGCATCCTGCTCGCGGCGCTGGCCTCGCTGGGCTTCGGTGCGGTGATCGGGCCCGAGGCGCCGCTGATCGCGCTCGGCGGCGGCCTGGCCGTGTACGCCATCCGCCTGATCAGGCCCGGCATGGACGCCAGGACGCAGGCCGTGGTGGGTGCGGCGGGCAGCTTCGCCGCGATCAGCGCGCTGCTGGGATCGCCGCTGCTCGGGGCCTTCCTGCTGATGGAGGCGTCCGGGCTCGGCGGTCCGATGATGGGGGTCGTCCTGCTGCCCGGCCTGCTCGCTTCCGGGATCGGGGCGCTGATCTTCATCGGCCTCGGCTCCTGGACCGGGGTCGGCGCCGGCAGCCTGTCGATCCCCAGCCTGCCCTCGGTACAGCACCCCAACGTCGCCCAGTTCGGCTGGGCGCTGGCGATCGGCGTGGTGGCGGCGCTCGTCGGCGTGGCCGTCCGACGACTCGCGCTCCTCGCCCAGCCGCACGTCAACCGCAGGCGGCTGGTGCTGACCCCGCTGGCCGGCCTGGCAGTCGCGGGACTCGCCATCGCCTACGCCGAGGGCACCGGAAAGGCCTGGTCCGACGTGCTGTTCTCGGGTCAGGCCGAGCTGCCCCACCTGCTGGTCGACAACGCGAGCTACTCGGTGGGGGCGCTGGTCCTGCTGTTCGCGTGCAAGTGGCTCGGCTACGGCGTGTCGCTCGCGGCCTTCCGCGGCGGGCCGATCTTCCCGGCGATGTTCCTGGGCGCGGCCGGCGGGATCGCGCTCTCGCACCTGCCCGGGCTGCCCGTCATCGCCGGTGCGGCCATGGGCATCGGCGCGATGTCGGTCGCCATGCTCCGGCTTCCGATGACCTCCGTCCTGCTCGCCACGCTGCTGCTGGGCCAGGACGGTGTGACGCTGATGCCGCTGGTGATCGTGGCGGTCGTGGTCTCCCACGTCGCCTCGTCCCGGCTCACTCCGCCGCCGGCAGCGCCCACGGCGCCGACGGCGTAGCAGGGGAGGCGACCGCGCCTCCCCTCCTGCTACCGCGGGGCGTGCTGCGCCTCGCCACCCACTGAGGCGGCGGCAGCGTCCGGCTCGCCCTCGGCGTCGTCGGCGTCCTCGGCGTCGCTGCCGTCCTCGACGTCCGGCTCCGCACTCGGCTCGTCGTCCGGCCCCGCACTCGGCTCGTCGTCCGGCCCCGCGCCGGTGGCGGCCGCCTCGGCCGCGCGCGCTTCGCGGGCGTCGCGCAGGTCGCGGCGCAGCAGGACCACCCAGCCGGCCGGGATCAGCGCGGCGAAGAGCCACCACTGGATCGCGTAGGGCAGGTGGACGCCCTTGCCGACCACCGCGTCGTCGCCGGTGTTGGTGACGTTGGGGCTGGGCACCAGCTCGGCCTGGTCGGCGGCCGGCGGGTTGGGGCTGGTGGAGACCAGTTCCAGGTAGCCCGCGACCACCGGCTGCTTCAGGCGCGCGGCCTGGTCACTGCTGTTGATCCGCATGAACATCCGGTCCGGCAGGCCGTCGAGCTCGCGGCGGAAGGTCTCGTCCGGCCGCAGCCGGCCGGACACGGTCACCTCGCCGGCGGGGGCCGGCGGCACCGTCGGGTAGGTGGTGGCGTCTCCGGGCGAGGCGACCCAGCCGCGGTTGACCAGGACCACCTCACCCGCGTCGGTGACCAGCGGGGTGATCACGTAGTAGCCGACCGCGTCACCCGCGGCGTCGGTGCGCTGGCGGACCACGAACTCGTGCGCCGGGTCGTAGTGACCGGTGGCGGTGACCGGGCGATACGTCTCCGAGGCCGGCACGGTTGCCCCGGGCTGGGAGAGAACATCCATCGCCACCGGCGGCGCGGCCATGGCCGCGGCGGTGCTCCCGTTCTGCCGATTGGTCTGCTCGTAGCGGTGGTACTGCCACTGCCCGAGCAAGACCATGGCGGGGATGATCGCGAAGAAGACGAGGGTCAGGATCGCCCAACGCCGGGTCATGAGGATTCGGAGCACCGTGTGACGGTATCTCCGCTTACACCGCTGCCACGAACCGGCCCCCGTCCCGACACGCCGGATCGGTCGGCCGGGCCGCTGCGCCCGACCGATCCGGCGGGTGCGGCAGCGGGCTGCCGGCGTGCGGGTCGTCACCGCCGCCCGCCGCGATCCGGAGTGGTCGCAGCGTGACCGGCGGCGGTCCCACCAGTCCGCCGAACGAGCGAAGCCGCACCGCTGCGGGCGATTCGCGGAGCGGATGCGGCAGGTGCGCGGCTTACCGTGCTGCGGATGGCTCGCCATTTCTCATATCAACCCATGATCACTCTGCATGGCCTCGCCCCCCACCTGGCCATGCTGCTTCAGGACTTCCCCCTGCGGGATTTCACTCCTTCAGGAGCCCACGCCCCGCAGGACTCCGCTGACGGGCCATCACCCGCAAGCAGCGGCGCACCGTCCCAGTGCGCTGCCGATGCGCCGTCCGGCCCGACCACGAGGACACCGATGCGCCGCCCTCCTCCCCGCCTGGCTTCGGCCCTGGCACCTCTCGCGCTCAGCGCGGGGCTCCTGCTGATCACCCCCGTGCCCGCGCACGCCACCGCACTGCCCGGACCCGGGTTCCCGGCCCGCTACACCGCCCCGTACGTCGAGACCTGGCACTCCGGTGCCTCGCTGACCGAGGCCCGCCGGGCCACCGGGCTCGAGTACTTCACCCTCGCCTTCGTGATCAGCGACGGCGGCTGCCACGGCGCCTTCGACGGCACCGTTCCGGTGACGGACCCCGGGTGGGAAGTCGCCCTGAACCAGTTGCGGTCCGACGGCGGGGACGTCATCGCCTCCTTCGGCGGCGGCGCCGGCACCGAACTCGCGCAGGTCTGCGACTCGGTGGACGCGCTGAAGACCGCCTACCGGCGGGTGATCGACAGGCTCAACCTGACCGCGCTCGACTTCGACATCGAAGGCTTCGCCCTCGACGACACCACGGCCAACGACCGCCGTGCCCGGGCGCTGGCCGATCTCCAGCACGAGTACGCCGCCGCGGGCCGCCCGCTGAGCGTGCACTACACGCTCCCCGCCAATCCGGATGGGCTGTCGACGCAGTCGCTGCGGCTGCTGCGGAACGCCAAGGACCGGGGTCTGGACGTCTCCGTGGTCAACATCATGACCATGGACTACGGCCCCGACCTGAACATGGGCCGGATCGCGACCACGGCCGCCGACGGCCTGCACGATCAGATGGCCCAGATCTGGCCGGAGAAGAGCGCGGCGGAGCTGTGGGCGATGCAGGGGAACACCCCCATGATCGGCGTGAACGACGCCACCAACGAGGTCTTCTCCACCAAGGACGCCCACACCCTGGCGGACTTCGCCAATGCCAAGGGGATCACCCTGCTCTCCTTCTGGGCGGTGGGACGGGACCGGGCCTGCGCCGACGAGGGCACGCTCGCCGGCAGTTGCAGCGGCACGGCGCAGGAGCCGGGCGAGTTCTCCCACCTGTTCAGCCGACCCCAGCCCCGGAGCCGGCCCCGGCCGCACCCCGCGCCGGAACCGCGCTCACCGTACTGCCTCGGCCCGCTCGGCAACCCGCTCAGCCCGGTCTGCGCCGAGCGTCCCACCAACGGCGGCACCGCCACCGCGCCCGCTGCGGACGGCAGCGCCGTGTGGGCCAGCCGCGCCGTCCGGGACAGCGGGTGCGCGAGCGGCTGGGACCAGCCGGCGGTCTGGTGCGACGGACGGGCGACCCCCTGACGGAGACCCGGTCGGGCAGGGGTGTCCGGCAGGCAAGGGGGCTACGCGTCACCGGAGGTAGCGCGACATGATGTTCAGTCAGATCCACACCACTCGGCGCCTGCTGTTCGGCGCAGGCAGCGCGGCCCTGCTGTGCGCCTGCGGGCGGGCTCACGTCAAGGGCGCGGCGGCCGCACCACCCCGTACCGCGAGCGCGTCACCAGGCGCGTCACCAGGCGCGTCACGGGGCACCTCACCGACGCCCAGCGCGGCGGCGCCGACACCGACGCCGTCGGCAACACCCTCGGCAACGCCGTCGGCGCCACCCGCACCGAGCGCCGCACCGACCGTGCCGCCCGGCACGGCGGGGGCGGCCGCCGGGCGGGCGGCATACGCCGTGCACGCGGGCCCCAAGGTGGTCGCGCTGACCTTCGACGACGGCCCGAGCCCCCTCGACACCCCACGCGTGCTGGCCCTCCTGCGCGAGCACGGCGTCACCGCGACTTTCTTCATGATCGGCAAGAACGTCGCGCGCTACCCGGACACGGCCCGTCAGGTGATCGAGGCCGGCCACCTGGTGGGCAACCACACCTGGTCCCATCCTGACCTCGGCACCCTCGCCAAGGCCGGCGTCCGCAAGGAGATCGAGCGCACCAGCCAGACCATCGCCGACGTCTGCGGCGTGCGGCCGGTCCTGTTCCGCGCTCCCGGCGGGCACTTCACCCGCAACTCCTACGCGGTCTGCGCCGACCTCGGGCTGCGCTCGATCTGCTGGAACGTGGACCCGGAGGACTGGTCGAACCCGGGTTCCGGCGCCATCGCGAGCCGCGTGCTCGGCGCCACCAGGACCGGCTCCATCGTGCTCAACCACGACGGCTGCCTCACCGACGCGTTGATCACCGCACCGGGCGGGGTCGCCGACCGCTCGCAGACCGTCGACGCGCTGCGCGCTTATCTGCCCAAGCTCCTCGAGGCCGGCTACCGGTTCACCGTCCCCGACAATCCGTGAGCCCGAATTCGCGAACCGACTTTTCCTGAGCCGAGTGTTCCCGAACCGACTTTCCGTGGGCTGACTTTTCCTGGACCGACTTTCCGTGGGCCGGCTTTTCCTGGACCGCCGCGGGCCGATCCTTTTTGCGGCGGTCCAGCCGCGTCCGGGCAGCCCGATTCGCCCTGCCGGAAGATCCGGCAGGGCGAATCGGCTCGCCGCTGCGGCGTCGCTCCGCAGGAATCAGCTCCCGTACGCACCACCGCGCAGCGCCCGGTAGTTGTTGGGGCAGGTCATGGTGACGCGGTAGCTGCCACCCAGCGGACCGTAGATGTACCGGTAGCCGTTCGCGCAGTCGACGAAGACGTAGAAGTGGTTGCCGGAGCACGAGACCGCGAACGTCGAGCCGTACAGGTAGGCGTCCCAGCAGCTGAGCGAGTCCGCCGTCGCGGGCACCGCTGCGTCGAGCCCGGAGGCCTTCTGGGCGGTACCGCTGGTGGACTCGCCGCTGCTGAGGTCGGTGACCGTGTAGTCGGCGTCCGCCGCCGCGACCGTCGCATTCGCCTGGCCCGCGGCGACGGCCGCCGCGGCCGGCCCGCCGCTCATGCCGATGGCGAGCAGCATTGCCGCCAGGAGCACACCCAGAGGCTTGAGAAACTTCACCTTGATCCCTTTCTCGCAATGGGTTCGAGCGGCGTTATCGCCGACTCGACAATCGAGGTTGGCAATGAGCTTCGCAGAGGCTTTCAAAGGGGAGCAAGACGGCCGTTTTGATCATTAACCGTGACACCCGAACAATGCTCTCTCGGCTACCGCAAGAATTCCAGGCGAATCGATTCAGCTCACCCTGCCCAGCGCCACTGAAATTCACCTGAACGGGCTATCGGAAATGGACTTTCCATGCGCCGGGAGCGCAGCCGTCCAGGGAGAGCGACCGGGGGTCGACAGGGGCCCGTCGCACGGCGCACGGCCGGGCGCAGGCCCGGGACGACGCCCGGAGGAGGCCGGCGAGCCAGGTCCGCGCGGGGCCCGAAGCAGGGAGTTGAACACGTTCAACTTTTCCGCCATGCTGCTGCCGAGCGAAAGGTCGATCGATGATCAGATCCTGACGGGCCCTCCTGCCCGCTACCGCGTCGCGCTGATCTGGTTCTACGAGGGGCTCTGGTGCAACGTCCTGCCCGGGCGGGCGGACCAGCGCGCCATCGTCGCCGGCCTGCCGTTGCTGCCGGCCGGCGCGGTCACGCCGCTGCTGCTCTTCGGGCGCATGTACGAAGACGTCGGCATCGAGCTGGCCGCCTTCCCGCCCCCTGGCGCCCGGGGGCACCGGTGGTCGGCCGGTGCGGCTGCTGCTGGGCGATGTGGTCGAACAACTGGCGGCCTCCCCGCCGGCGCCTACGACGCGGTGACCCTGTCCAACGTGCTGGACGGGCCAGGGCCGGAGTTCGCCCGCCGGCTGCGCGCGGCGGTCCGGCACGCGGTACGGCCGGACGGTGTCGTCGTGCTGCGCAGCATCCGGGAGCCGGGCCCCGCCGGGCCGGGGCTGGCGGCCGAGGACCGGTCGATGCTGTGGGGCGTGGTGCGGGTCACCCGCGTCGCAGACCGGGGGCGGGACGGCGTACGGGATCGGGATCGGGACAGGCCGCCCCGTGCGGGCGAGTCGGCGAGTGAAGGGATCGGATCTTGAGGTACCTGCTGCAGCGTCACCCCATCGCGATGCGCACCCGGTTCGCGCATTCCCTGGTGCTCACCTACGCCCTGCCGCCGCGGGTGCTCACGCCGCTGTTGCCACCCGGGTTCACCCTGGACGTGCGCGGGTGCCCGCGCCCGCTGGTTCGCTCGCCGCCCGCCCAGAGCGCCTGCCGGGCGGCTCCGGTGTGCGGGACACGGTCCTCGCCGTCTTCGCCGCACACGAGTTGCGCGACCGCTCGACCGCGAGGCGCTGTTCGCCGAGTGCGCCCGAGTGCTGCGCCCAGGCGGCACGCTGATCCTGGTGGAACACCTGCGCGACGCGGCGAACACGGCCGTGTACGGGCCTGGTGCCTGGCACTTCCTGCCCCGCTCCGAGTGGCTGCGGCTGGCCTACGGCGCCGGGTTGGTCGAGGCGGGCGAGCGCCGGATCGGCGGGTTCGCCACCGCCTTCGCGCCGCGGAAGCGGCATCGATGAATCAGCTGCTCGAGCAACTGACCACGATCGATACCCAACTGCGCTTGGTGGGCGTCGCGTTGGTGGCGGTCGGGCTCTGGCACGCGGTGTTGCCCAGGGTCATCGGCTGGCCGGCCGACCTGGCCGGCAACAGTCTGACGACTCGTCAAGTCGCTTATGTACACCTGTTCTTCATCGGTTTGACCTGCGTGCTGCTGGGCCTGCTCCCGCCGCTGCCGAGCCGTGAGCTGCTGGCCGGGACGCCGCTGGGCACCGCACTACTGAGCGGGCAGACCGTCTTATGGGGCACCCGCCGGCTCTTCGAGTTCGCCGTCTTCTCACCCAGGCTCTGGCGCGGCGACCGGTTGCGAACGGCGGGGCACCTCGTGCTTTCCGGGCTGTGGACCTGGGTCACCGGGGTCCTCGTGGTCGCACTGGTCCACACCACAGCCGGACACTGACGGCGGAGCCGACGAACCACACCCTCCCCGGGCCGCCGGTCGACACCCGGAGTTCCGCCGGGAGTTCCACCGGGAGCGCCGCACACCCTGTGATCGGGGTGCGGCGCTCTGTCGCGCCCGGCGCGTCCGGTGGCAAAGAGATGGCCAAACCTCTCAAAAGAAGGCCAAGCCTTTCAACAACATGTTGACGATCCCCGCAGGTCGCTCTACGTTTCTCCCATTCGTAACAAATATTCCACATAGTGGAATCGTCAAGCTGCTTGGATTCCCGGCACGACGACGCACCCGGTACCCCCACCCCGAAGCCTCGGTTCGTCGGACCCTGCACCTGCTCGCCCCCGCATCCGGAAGGACTGCTCCATGAATCTCGCCCCACGGGAGATCGACAAGCTCTACGTCTACGTGGTGGCCGATCTCGCGCGCCGGCGCCGCGATCGCGGGGTCAAGCTGAACTACAGCGAGGCCGTCGCCCTGATCAGCGAGGCGATCCTGGAGTCCGCCCGGGACGGCCGGACCGTCGCCGAGTGCATGGAGGTCGGCAAGAAGATCGTCACCGCCGACGAAGTGATGCCCGGCGTGCGGGAGATGCTGCCGCTGCTGCAGATCGAGGCCGCCTTCGTGGACGGCACCAAGCTGGTCTCCTGCCACGATCCGGTCGGTGCCTGAGCCATGCCGGACGCCGTGCCGGATCCCGTGACGCGAGCCGTGCAGCGAACCGTCATGCCGCCCTCGACGGGAACGTCGACCGGAACGTCGACCGCAGCCGTCCCGCCCGCCTCGGTGCTGCTGGTCGGCGGGCACGAGAGCGGCGCGGCGAGCCGGCTGCGGCCGCTGGTCGAGGACGCGATCGCCGTCAGCGCGGTCGGCGTGGGCCGGGACCTGGCGGCCGCCGTCAGCCAGGCACTGGCCGGCTCGGACCGTCCGGTCTGCGTGCTGCCGATGACGCTGGGACGCGATCCCCGGCTGGTCGCCGACGCCGCCCGGACGCTGCGCTGGCTGGCCGGGCCGGCCGGGCAAGGGCGGCTGGCGCTCTGCGATCCGTTCGGCTCCCCCGCCCACCTGGTCGGCTGGCTGCGCGCCGCCGCCGGGCGCGCGCTCGGCACCGAAGCCGCCGAAAGCAGCGGACCCGCCGAAACCATCGGAGCCACCGGCACCGACGACGCGGCCGTGCTGGTGACCGCACCCGTCGCCGGGCCGTTCGAGGACGCCGAGCTGTTCCGGATCGCCCGGCTGGTGCGCCAGTACCGGACCCACCGCTGGGTGGAGGTCGCCTTCGAGGGCGGCGATCCGAACCTCGCCGAGGGGGTCGAGCGCTGCCGCCGGCTCGGCGCGCGGCGGATCGTGCTGCTCCCCGCCGGCTTCGGCCCGGCTCCCACGGTGCCGGGCGCCGAGGACGGCGGGCCGCTGCTCTCGGCGCGGGCGGTGGCCGGCGTGCTGCGAGCCCGGGTCGCCGTCGCGCTGGACCGGCTGCGCCACGGCGAGGACGGCATCGCGGCCGGACTGAACGCCGAGCACGGGCACGGCTTCCCGCACTCGCACGGACCGGCCGACGGGCACGCGCACCCGCACGCCGGCACCGCCCACCACCACTGACCCCCACCAGCTCCCCCGCTCCCCCTCCCCCCACTTCACCGCCGAAAAGAGATCACGCCATGTCAGGCAGGCCTGCGTACCTGTACGGAGACGATCCGGTCGAGATCAACGCCGGCCGCGCCAAGGTCAGGCTCACGGTCAGCAACACCGGCGATCGCGCGGTCCAGGTCGGGTCGCACTACCACTTCTTCGAGGTGAACCGTGCCCTGGACTTCGACCGCAACCAGGCCTTCGGCATGCACCTGGACCTGCCGGCCGGCACCGGCGTGCGGTTCGAGCCCGGCGACACCCGGGAGGTGGAGCTGGCCGCCTACGCCGGCCACCGCCGGCTGATCGGCTTCAGCTCGCTGGTGGACGGCGGGCTCGGCTCCGCCGACACCCGGGCCAGGGCGCTGCGGCGCGCGGTGGAGTTGGGCTTCACCGGCGCCCGGGCGGAGTCCGCACAGGACCAGCGGCAGGACCAGCAGCAGGACACGGCCCAGGCTCAGGCCGCGGCCCAGAAGGGCGAACTCTGATGGCGATCATCCCCCGCAGGCAGTACACCGACCTGTTCGGCCCCACGGTCGGCGACCGCTTCCACCTCGCCGACACCAACCTGGTGGTCGAGGTCGAACGGGACCACAACCAGGGCCACTACGGCGACGAGGCCGTCTACGGCGGCGGCAAGGGCATCCGCGACGGGATGGCCCAGGACCCGGCGGCCACCAGCCTGCAAGGCGCGCTCGACCTGGTGATCACCAACGTGGTGGTGATGGACCCGGTGCTCGGCATCGTCAAGGGCGACATCGGCGTCAAGGACGGGTTCATCACCGCCGTCGGCAAGGCGGGCAACCCGCGGCTGCAGAGCGGGGTGCACCCGAAGCTGGTGATCGGCCCGGGCACCGAGGTGATCTCCGGCGAGCACCTGATCGCCACGGCCGGCGGCATCGACACCCACATCCACTTCATCGCCCCGCAGCAGGTCCAGGAAGGCCTGACCAACGGCATCACCACGCTGATCGGCGGCGGCACCGGCCCGACCGACGGCACCAACGGCACCACGTGTACGCCCGGTCCGTGGAACATCGGCCGGATGTACCAGGCGGTGGAGGAACTGCCGGTCAACGTCGGCCTGCTCGGCAAGGGCAACGCCTCGCTGCCCGAGGCGCTGCGCGAGCAGGTGGAGGCGGGCGTCTGCGGCCTGAAGGTGCACGAGGACTGGGGCACCACGCCGGCCGCGATCGACACCGCGCTCAAGGTGGCCGACGAGTACGACGTCCAGGTGGCGATCCACACCGACACGCTCAACGAGTCCGGCTTCTACGAGGACACCCTGTCGGCGATCGACGGCCGCACCATCCACACCTTCCACACCGAGGGCGCGGGCGGCGGCCACGCGCCGGACATCATGCGGATCGCCGGGGAGCCCAACGTCCTTCCCTCGTCGACGAATCCGACCCTGCCCTACACCGTCAACTCGATCGACGAGCTGCTCGACATGGTGATGGTCTGCCACCACCTGAGCCACCACATCCCCGAGGACGTGTCGTTCGCCGACTCCCGGGTGCGGTGCGAGACGGTGGCGGCCGAGACGGTGCTCCACGACGAGGGCGTGATCAGCATCTTCTCCTCGGACTCGCAGGCGATGGGCCGGATCGGCGAGTCGTTCACCCGTGCCTTCCAGACCGCGCACCACTGCAAGGAGCAGCGCGGCAAGCTGGCCGGCGACAGCGAGCGCAACGACAACTTCCGGGTGCTGCGCTACCTGGCCAAGCTCACCATCAACCCGGCCATCGCCTCCGGCACCGCCGAGTACATCGGCTCGCTGGAGCCCGGCAAGCTCGCCGACATCGTGCTCTGGCCGATCAACTCCTTCGCTGCCAAGCCCAAGTTGGTGATCAAGGGCGGCATGGTCAACTGGGCGCTGATGGGCGACCCGAACGCCTCGCTGCCGACCACCCAGCCGATCTACTACCGCCCGATGTACGGCGCGCTGGGCAAGGCCCGGCAGGCCACCCGGGTCTCCTTCATGTCGCAGGCGGCCGTCGACCGCGGAGCGCCCGCCGAACTCGGCCTGGACAGCCGGGTGTTGCCGGTCCGGCACTGCCGCACGGTGGGCAAGCAGCACATGGTGCGCAACGACGCCACGCCGCGGATCGAGGTGGACCCGGAGACCTACAAGGTCACCCTGGACGGCGTGCCGGCCACCATCGCGCCGGCCGAGAGGCTGCCGCTCAACCACCTCTTCTACATCGCATGACCGCCACCGCGCTCGACACGCTGCTGGTCAGCCTCCAGCTGACCGACTCCGCCTTCCCCAGCGGCCTCTACACCCTCTCGCACGGCCTGGAAGGCTTTCTGCAGGCCAAGCAGGTGGACCAGGAGACCATGCCGGAGCTGCTGGCCGACCTGCTGCACCACTCGGTCGGCCCGGCGGACGCCACCGCGCTCGCGCTGGCCAACCGGGCGGCCACGGCCGGGGACTGGGCGGACGTGGTCGAAGTGGACCAGCGGCTGTTCGCGAGCAAGCTCAACCGCGAGCTGCGGCTGGCGGCCACCCGGACCGGGCGGCAGATGCTGGACACCGCCCAACTGGCGCTGGGCGGCGAGGCTTTGGACCGCTATGCCGAGCTGGTGAGCGCCAAGCGCTCGCCCGGTTGCCAGGCGGTGGCCGCAGGAGTGGCGTACGCGGCCGGCGGGGTGGCGACCGAACAGGCGGTGGCGAGCGACCTGTTCGCCTTCGCGGTCAGCTTCGTCTCCGCCGCGCTGCGGCTGCGGCTGACCGATCACCGGCGGGCGCAGACCACGCTGCGCGGACTCGCTCCGGTGATCAAGGAGGTCACCGAGGCGGCACTGCACCGCGAACTCGCCGACCTGGGCGGCTGCGTGCCGATCGCCGACGCCATGTCGGCTCGCCACGAGCGGGCCGACGGTCGGATGTTCGCCTCCTGACGAAGCGTCAGATCAAGATCAGAGGAAGAAGGCAGGCTATGACGGACGACGTGCTGCGGGTGGGCATCGCCGGCCCGGTGGGCTCCGGGAAGACGGCGCTGATCGAGGCCCTGGTGCCGGTGCTGATCGCCCGGGGCCGACGCCCGGCGGTGGTCACCAACGACATCTACACCCAGGAGGACGCCCAGCACGTGCGCCGCAACCTGGCCGGAGTGCTGGATCCCGAGCGGGTGGTGGGCGTGGAGACCGGCGCCTGCCCGCACACGGCCGTCCGCGACGACCCGACGATGAACCTGGCGGCCGGGGCCGAACTCCTGGAGCGCTTCCCGGACATCGACACGCTGCTCTACGAGTCGGGCGGCGACAACCTGACGCTGACCTTCAGCCCGGCCCTGGTCGACATGTTCTTCTTCGTGCTGGACACCGCCGAGGGCGAGAAGATGCCCCGCAAGCGCGGCCCGGGCATCACCGACTCGGACGTGCTGGTGATCAACAAGGTGGACATCGCCCAGTACGTCCGCTGCGACGTCGGCGTGATGTCCGCCGACGCGGACCGGGTCCGCGAGGGCCGCCCGGTGGTGCTCACCAACAGCCTGACCGGTGACGGCATCCAGCAGGTCGCCGACCTGCTGGAGGGCTACCGCAAGGTGCCCGCGTGACGGTCCGGCTGGCGCCCGCCCACTACGAGCCGGCCCGTGTCCCCGCCCAGGTGCGGCGGTACGCGGGCCGGCCGGACGCGCTCGGCGTCGGCGCGCCCGGCAAGGTCGGCCTGCTCGAACTCGGCTTCGAACGAGTCGGCGGCCGAACGGAGTTGGTGAGCCACTACCAGAAGTCGCCGCTGCAGATCATGCGGCCGCTCTACTTCGACCCGGCCCGCCCCGACCTGGCGATCACCTATCTGATGTCCACCGGCGGCGGCATCGTGCAGGCCGACCGGCTGCGCCTGGACCTGGACTGCGGCGCCGACACCGCGGTGCACCTGACCACCCAGGCGGCCACCAAGGTCCACCGGATGGACGCCGACTACGCGACCCAGCAGGTCTTCCTGACCGCCGCGGCGGACGCCTACGTCGAGTACCTGCCCGAGCCGACCATCCCCTACCGCGACTCGCGGTTCTACCAGCGAACGGTGATCACGGCCGACCCCTCGGCCACCGTGCTGGCCGCCGAGACCGTGCTGGCCGGGCGACTGGCCCGCGGTGAGCGCAACGCCTACCAGGTGTTCGCCGCGGACCTGGAGTGGCGGCGGCCGGACGGACGGCTGTTCGCGCTGGACACCGTGCGGCTGGAGCCGGGCGGCCCCGCCGCCGGGGTCACCGGGCCGGCCGTGCTGGGCCGTTACGACCTGGTCTCCAGCTTCTTCGTGGTGACCCCGCTGGCCACGGCCACCGCGGTCGCCGACGCACTGCACGACGCGCTGGCGGGCAGCGGCCTGCTCTACGGCGTGAGCGTGCTGCCCGAGGACACCGGCGCCTGGCTGCGGGTGCTGGGCGGCGACTCCCCCGCCGTCACCGCGGCCGTGCTGCGCACCTGGCACGCCGTGCGCCAACTGTTGATCGGCGTCCCGGCTCCGGTGATCCGCAAGTCCTGACCCCCATAAGCCCCCGCTTCCGGCACCGTCCCAATCCCCTGTCCCCGTCCCCCCAGAGAGACTCCGGATGCCTACCTCAATCGATACGGGCAACACCGCCTGGCTGATGGCGAGTACCGCGATGGTGCTGCTGATGACGCCCGGCCTCGCCTTCTTCTACGGCGGCATGGTCAAGACCAAGCACGTGCTCGTGATGCTGAAGATGAGCTTCGTCTGCCTGGCCATCGTCACCCTGCTCTGGCTGGCGATCGGCTACAGCCTCGCCTTCGGCAAGGACGTCGGCGGGCTGGGCCTGATCGGCACCCCCGAGCACTGGATGATGCACGACATCGGGATGACCAGCGTGCAGGGCAGCACGGGCATCCCGACCGTGATCTTCTCCTGCTTCCAGATGGCCTTCGCAATCATCACCGTGGCGCTGATCAGCGGCTCGATCGCCGGTCGGGCGACCATGCGCGGCTGGGTCTGGTTCGCGATCGCCTGGACCCTGCTGGTCTACGTGCCGCTGGCGCACTGGGTGTTCGCCCCGGACGGCTGGGTGCCCGCGCACCTGGGCGCGCTGGACTTCGCCGGCGGCCTGCCGGTCGAGATCAACTCCGGTGCGGCCGGCCTCGCGGTGGCGATCGTGGTGCGCAAGCGCAAGGACTTCGAGCGGGAGACCATCCGCCCGCACAACCTGCCGCTCGTGGTGATCGGCCTGGCGCTGCTCTGGTTCGGCTGGTTCGGCTTCAACGCCGGTTCCGCGCTGCAGACCGGCGGCACCGCCCCGATGGCCTTCCTCAACACCCAACTCGCCGCCGCCGGCGCGATGGTGGGCTGGCCGCTGATCGAGAAGTGGAAGCTCGGCCACGTGGAGATGCTCGGGGTGGCCGGCGCGGCCGTCGCGGGCATGGTGGCGATCACCCCGTCCTGCGGTGAGATCTCCCCGATCGGCGCGCTGGCGGTCGGCTTCATCGCCGGTGTGGTCTGCGCGTTCGCGATCAACTTCAAGTACAAGATGGGCTACGACGACACCCTCGACGTGGTCGGCGTGCACGGCTTCGGCGGCATCGTCGGCACCGTGGCCATCGGCCTGTTCGCCACCGTTCAGATGAGCGGCAAGAAGGGCCTGTTCTACGGCGGCGGCGTCGACCTGCTCTGGCGCCAGGCCGTTGCGGTCGTCGCCTGTGCGGCGTTCTCCTTCGCGGCCACCTGGCTGATCGCCAAGGTGATCGAGAAGACCGTCGGCTTCCGCGCGAACGAGGAGTACGAGCACGTCCCCGGCCAGGAGGAGGAGCAGGCCTACGACGACGAGACCGTCTCCGAGATCCGTTCGCGCCTGATCCAGGCCCGCGTTCCGGTGACCGTCGGCGCGCAGGGCGCCGACGTCGATGGCGCCGCTGCCGACCACCAGTTGCTCGCCGAGCTCCGCGAGGTGCTGGTGCGGCGGGATCAGGAGAAGTGATGCTCGACTCGGGCAATTCCGCCTGGTTGATGATGGCCGCCGCCATGGTCCTGTTGATGGCGCCTGGCCTGGCCTTCTTTTACGGCGGCATGGTGAAGACCGGTCAGGTCATCGCCATGCTCAAGATGTGCTTCGTCTGCGTGGTCCTGGTGACCATCATCTGGTTCACCGTCGGCTACTCGCTCGCCTTCGACAAGGACGCCGGCGGGCTCGGCCTGATCGGCGGCGTGAACCACCTGTTCATGTCCGGGGTCGGGATGGACAGCGCGACCGCGGGCGTGCCGACCGTGGGCTTCTCGGTCTTCCACATGTCCTTCGCGATCGTGACCGTCGCGCTGATCAGCGGCTCGGTGGCCGGGCGGGCGACGATGCGCGGCTGGATCGCCTTCGTCTGCGCCTGGACGCTGCTGGTCTACATCCCGACGGCGCACTGGGTGTTCTCGCCCGACGGCTGGGTCGCCAAGCAGGTCGGCGCGGTCGACTTCTCCGGCGGCACGGTCGTCGAGCTGAGTTCGGGCGCGGCCGGCCTGGCGCTGGCCCTGGTGGCCGGCAAGCGGCAGGACTTCGAGCGGACCAAGATCCGCCCGCACAACCTGCCGCTGGTCGTGGTCGGGCTGTCGCTGCTCTGGTTCGGCTGGTTCGGCTTCAACACCGGCTCCTCGCTGGGCACTCCGGGCGCGGCCGCGATGGGAGTGATGAACACCCAGCTGGCCGCCGGCGCCGCGATGGCCGGCTGGGCGCTGACCGTCTGGCTTCGGGCCCGCAAGGTCGGACTGCTCGACATGTGCATGGGCGCGGTCACCGGGATGGTCGCGATGACCCCGCTGGCCGGCGGCGTCAGCCTGGCCTGGGCCACCGTGATCGGCTTCCTGGCCGGCCTGACCTGCGCCTTCGCGATCAGCTGGAAGTACCGCTTCGGGGTGGACGACACCCTGGACGTGGTCGGCATCCACGGCTGGGGCGGCCTGTTCGGCATGGTGATGGTGGGACTCGCGGCCACCGGTGCGATGACCGGCAAGAAGGGCGTGTTCTACGGCGGCGGTTGGGACCTGCTGGGCAAGCAGCTGGTGGCGGTCCTGGTGCTCGGGCTCTTCTCACTCGGGATGACCGCGCTGATCGGCAAGGTCGTGGACCTCACCGTGGGCCTGCGCCAGCAGAGCGCGGCCGAGGAGCACGAGCAGGTCTACCAGAACGACTGGGACGCCCAGTTCAAGGAGATCGCGGACGCCCTGCGGGGCAGCGACGAGAAGGACCCGGCGCAGTCCGGACCGGATGCGAGCGCACTGCTGGAGCAGGTGCGCCGGATGCTCGCGCCGGACGAGCAGCGGCTGCCCGACTGAGCGAGCGCGGCACGAGGACGAGGCGGCCGTCCGGGGCTCGGGCCCTGGGCGGCCGCCTCGCGTCCGTGCACCTCACGTCCACACGCGGGGTGCCCTGCGCCGGGCGTCGGTCAGCCGGGGGTCGCGGCGAGGTCGGAGGTGACGGCGGCGAGCACCTGGTCCTGCGACTCGCCGGTGAGGAAGAAGTGCCCACCGGAGAACATCCGCACCGAGCTGCCCGCACTGGTGGTGGCCGACCAGCGGTCCAGGTCGGCGGCCGCGACGGTGTCGTCCAGCCCGGCCAGGACCGAGACCGGTATGTTCAGCGCCGGGCCGGTCGGCGGCTCGGCGTGGTAGCCCGCGCAGATCGCGAAGTCGGCGCGCAGCGTCGGCAGGATGAGGTCCAGCAGATCGGGCTGGGTCAGCACCTCTTCAGGCGTGCCGCCCATCTCGCGCAGGTCCTCGACCAGTTCGTCGTCCGACCAGGCCTCCCGGCCCGGCTTGCGCGAGCTCGAGCCCGGCCCCGGGCAACCGCTCACCAGCAGGCGACCCGGCAGGCGGTCACCGTGCTCGGCCACCGCCCGGGTGACGCCGTAGGCGAGCATCGCGCCCATGCTGTGGCCGAAGAACGCGTACGGCCGGTCCAGCCGGGGCCGCAGCACCGCGTGCGTCTGCGCGACGGCCTCCCGGTAGTCGGTCAGGCAGGGCTCGCCCAGCCGCCCCTCGCGGCCCGGCAGCTGGACGGCGAGCAGTTCGACGTCCGCCGGCAGCAGCTTGGCCCAGCTGCGGTACAGGTACGCCCCGGCCCCGGCCGGGTGGAAGCAGATCAGCCGGAGGCGAGCCTGCGGGCGCGGGGCCAGCGGGCGGATCCACGCGTCGGCGGAGGAGGAGATGGGCTGCAGTGACATGGCGGAAGCCTTTCAGGTATCGGCGTGCGTAGGCAAAGGGCCCGGGCCGATGATCGGCCCGGGCCCCGCCCGTCGGAAAGCGCTTGCCCGCCCTAGTTCGACTCGGCCATCGCGCGGATCAGGCTGGCCGGGCGCATGTCCGTCCAGTTGGCCTCCACGTGGTCGAGGCAGGCCTGGCGGCTGTCCGGGCCGTGCGCGGCGGTCCAGCCGGCCGGCACCTCGGCGAAGGCGGGCCAGAGCGAGTGCTGGTTCTCCTCGTTCACCAGCACCAGGTAGCTGCCGTCAGCGTCCTCGAACGGGTTCGCCATGGTCTTCGTTTCCTCTCTGTACTTCTGAACTTCTGAGCTTCTGAAGGGCGGTCAAGGGTGGTCGTGCTCGGTCGTGCTCACACCCGGGGCGGAGGGTAGCGTCATGTCATCATGGGTGCAGTCGACCCCGGTGACCCGCAACTCGCCGGTGCGGTGCTCGCGCCACACCTCGGCGGCAGGTGCACAGTCGGACCGACCATGATCGGCGCGGAAGAACGGCAGATCGCCGCCGCATGGCTTCGGGGTGAACTTGTCCAACAGGCTTGCACCATCCGTCAAAGCCGCGACCACCGCGTCCACCTGGTTTGGAATCCCCGGCGCGTCCGCACGACCTCCCTGACACGCCCTCATTCCCGCTCGACCGTACAGGGAGTGCTGTGGCGCCCTGCGTACAGTGGCCTGCGGGGCCCTGCTGCGCGGGCCGTATCGGAGATCGGAGCTGGGGGGCTCTGGATGATGCAGAAGAGAGCCAGGCGCGAGCGGCGGGGGCTGTCGCAGGCAGGGATCCGCGACCATCGATGCACAACACAAACCTTGGAGAGGCTTTCGTGAGTTTCCAGATCAGGCCGTTCGACACGGAGACGGCTTCCGACCGTGAACTCTCCGAATATCATCTCGCACGGGCCGCAGCCTGGCAGCTCGAATCCCCCGAAGATCCACCGGTCACCTACGAAGCCGCGGTCGGTCGGCTGCGCACGCCGTGGCCGAGCGATGGGGAGTGCCGGTACTGGGCCGGCTACGTGGATGGTGTCCTGGTCGGGCTGGGCAAGCTCTCGTTGCCGGGCGCCGAGAACAGCGGGATCGCGCAGACCGAGGTGACGGTGCATCCCGACTTCCGGCGTCAGGGGATAGGTACCGAGCTGCTGCGGGCGCTCATGCTCGCGGTGCGGGATTCGGGGCGGCCGACGGTGAACGGCAGTGCGCTGAAGGCTGGTTCCTCCGGCGCCGCGTGGGCGGGCCGCCTCGGCTTTCGGGTGGTGAACCGCACGGTGATCCAGGAACTTGTCATCAATCAGACGAAGCCGGAACTCTGGGACGTGCCGGTTCCCGACGGCTACCGCCTGACCAGCTGGGTCGGTTCGATTCCGGAGGAGCTGATCGCGTCGTACGCGGTCGCCAGGCAGGCGGTGCAGGACGCGCCGCTGGGCGAGTCCAGTATCCGGCTCCCCCGTTGGGACCCGGCTCGGATCCGCAGGGAGGAGCGGGAGTTGGCCGAGCAGGGTACCGAGGAGCGGGTGGTGGTCGCGATCCAGCAGGCGACCGGCGAGGTCATCGGGGTCAGCGGGATCCTCACCTACGCCTACCGTCCGGAGAGCTCCTTCGTGAACGAAACCTCCGTGGTGGCGACACACCGCGGGAACGGCCTCGGTCGGGCGATGAAGGCGGCGATGATGCGCCAACTCATCGTCGAGCGACCGCAGGTGCGGCGGGTCGTGACGAGCACCAACGCGGACAACGTCCACATGATCGCGGTGAACGACGCGATCGGGTACCAGATCCTCCGCCGTCTGATCTGGGTGGAGGCGACCCCGGACGTGCTGACCGAGGCACTGCGTTGACCGAACGTCCGCCCTGACGGCCGGCAACCAGCCCTGCGGGCCGTCAGGACGTCTGCATGCGCAGGCACGTGGGGCACGGCGTTACAGCACTCATCTGATGGAACGTCAGGAGCGTTCTCCCGGACCGGAGTCCGGGAAGACCCGGCGCGGTCCCTGCGGCCCGCCGCGCGGCCGCCACTCGCGCGGGTAGCCCACCGAGACCTCCTCGAAGCGGATGTCGTCGATCCGCAGGGTCCGGGGGATGTGCAGGTGCCCGTAGACCGCGACCGCCGCGCGGTACTTGCGGTGCCAGTCGGCGGTGCGCTCGGTGCCGCACCACTGCGCGAACTCCGGGTAGCGCAGCACCAGCGTGGGCTCGCGGCGCAGCGGGAAGTGGCTGACCAACACCGTAGGCAGCGCGGGGTCGAGTTCGGCCAGCCGTCGCTCGGTCACCGCGATCCGTGCGTCGCACCACTCCTCCCGGCTCGCGTACGGGTCGGGGTGCAGCAGCTTCTCGTCGGTGCAGACGATCCCGGTCTCGTGGGCGTAGGCCAGCCCCTCCTCCTTGGTGTGCGTACCCGGCGGCCGGAAGGTGTAGTCGTACAGCACGAAGAGCGGCACCACGCTGACCGGTCCGCCCGCGCCGCGCCAGACCGGATACGGGTCCTCCGGCGTCTGGACGTCCAGGCTCCGGCAGAGCTCGACCAGCGCCAGGTACCGGGCCTCGCCGCGCAGTTGGACCGGGTCGTCGGGCGGGGTCCACAGTTCGTGGTTGCCTGGCGCCCAGATCACCGCGGCGTAGCGCTCGCGCAGGCCCCGCAGGGCCCACTCGATGTCGCTGAACCGCTCGCCGACATCGCCGGCCACGATCAGCCAGTCCTGTGCCGATGTGGGCCGGAGCTGCTCGACGAACTCGCGGTTCTCCCGGTAGCCGACGTGCAGGTCACTGATCGCGAACAAGGTGCCGGTCAAGCCGTTGCCTCCTTCAACACGGCCGGCTGTGCACCCGCAGGGAGCGCGGCGAGCAGCCGGCGGGTGTACGGCGCCGCCGGAGCGGTGAAGACCGCCACCGCCGGGCCGTTCTCCACGACCCGCCCATTCTCCATGACCGCCGCCGGTCGCTCAGGTGATCCACGCCGCCCAAGCCGTGCGAGTCGAGGAGCAGCGCATGTCGGCCGCCGCGCCGCACGTCATGCCGTATGCCGCACGTCACGCCGTATACCGGGCCGACAGGTTCAGAAGCGGGTGCGATCCGCGCTACGCGGGTCGACGACGCGACGAGCTTCGTAGATCTGGCCGGCGCGGGCCAACTCGCGCCAAGGGCCTGCCTTGTTCAACGCGACGTCGAGGCTCGGGTCGGTCCGGTCGAGGTCCACGCAGACCATTGCCGTCGTGCCGTCGGCTGGGCAGCGGTCCAGCCAGGAGCCGTGCGGGCCGATCACGCCTGCGGCCATGGCGGCGCTGCACTGTGCCGGGACGGAGGCGCTGATCCAGAAGGTCTGGGAGGCCGCGTGCCCGCGTGCCAGCACGTCGAACACCGGGTCTTCGGAAAAGGAGGAGAACAGGACGCAGTCGACGCCCAGTTCGCGGTACTCGATGAAGAGCTCTGGGAAGTTGACCTCGATGCACAGGGTGCAACCGAACCGGAAGCCGTCGATGTCGAAGGTCAACGGCGCGAACCCGGGTGAGTACCAGCCGGTGATCTCCGTGTGGGAGCACCGGCGCTTGTCGTAGCGGCCGATCAACCGGCCCTCGTCGGAGATCACGTACAAGCTGTTGTGGGGCCGATTGGGCGGGGTCAACTGGTGGCCTGCGCCCACCACGACCCAGAGCCCGAGATCGGCCGCCGACTCGGCGGTGAGCTCCAGTTGGTCCCGCACCGACTCCCAGTCGATGCGCCAACCCGCCAGTGCCTCTTTGGCCTCGGCGCCCGAGGGATAGCCCGAGATCGCTCCCTCCGGGAAGTGCACGAGTCGGGCACCCGCGTCCCGCGCCTGCCCCATCAGTTCACGAACCGCCTCCCCGTTGGCCGACGGGTCACAGGTGACCGGGGTCTGAGCAACTGCTATCCGAATGCGGTCTGCCACACCGACCTTTGTACCCGATCGTCAGTGGAAAGGAGGGGCTCGCACGCCTGGACTACGGCATCATCGGCACCATGGTCACCATCGGCTTCCTGCACACCTCCGACGTCCACCCGGCCACCTTCCGCGCCCTGGTGGTGGAACTCGCGCCGCAGGTGACGGACCACCACCTGGTGGACGAGTCGCTGCTGTCCGACGCCCGCGCCGGGCGCCCGTACACGGAACGGCTGCGGGCGCGGCTCGGCGAGCTGGCCGAGGCGGGCGCCGAGGTGATCATCTGCACCTGCTCCACCATCGGTGGCACGGCGGAGGAGTTGGCGCCGAACGTGCTCCGGGTCGACCGCCCGATGGCCGAGCAGGCCGCCCGGCACGACCGGATCGGCGTGCTGCACGCCGTCGAATCCACCCTCACCCCGACCCGCGCCCTGCTCATCGAGGCGGGGGCCGACCCGGCCGGCGTGCTGCCCGTGACCTGTCCGGGGGCCTGGGACCTCTTCGAGGCGGGCGACCTGCCCGGCTACTACGCCGCCGTCGCCGAGCGGATCCGCGCGGCGGCCGGCTCGGTGGACGTGATGGTGCTCGCCCAGGCGTCGATGGCACCGGCGCTCGACCTGCTCGACGAGGCGCCGGTCCCGGTGCTCAGCAGCCCTCGGTCGGCGGTGCGGCGCGCGCTCGGGCTGCCTGAGGGCGGGTCGGCTGCCGGGCGTCGGCGGACGCCGTCTGACGGCGCGCCCGGTTCGGGTGGATGATCCCACCGACACGCCGAAGCCGCCGCTACCGTCGTCAGTGCCCTGTCGTTAGTTGTCGGATATTCGGACATGACGTGCTGAGGAGAACCACCCATGGAGTTCCTGGTCGACATGGTGACCACCGTTCCGGAGGGCACCTCCGAGGAGGCTGTGGCGGAGATCCGGGCCCGGGAGGCAGTGCGATCACGGGAACTGGCAGCCCAGGGCAGCCTGCTGCGGCTGTGGCGTCCACCGCTCGCCCCGGGTGAGTGGCGGGCCTGGGGCCTGTTCAGCGCGCCCGACGCGGAGCGGCTGGAGCAGTTGCTGGCGTCGATGCCGCTGCGGGTGTGGCGGCACGACACGGTGACAGCGCTTTCCCCGCACCCGAGCGACCCCGGGGCCGGATCAGCCGGAGCGGGAGAACGCTGATGCCCACCACACCTGAGGATGAAGCGATCCTCGGCGACGTCCTCGACCGGTGGAAGACCGCCGTCGACGCGCACGAACCGCAGCGCGTAGCCCGCTGCTTCACCGAGGACGCGATCTTCCAGGGCCTGCACCCGTACGGCGTCGGGCGGCAGGGCGTCGCCGACTACTACGCCGCCCAGCCCCTCGGCATGACGGTCACCTACCGGATCCTCGAAACCAGGCGCCCGGCCGACGGCCTCGTCCTCGGCTATCTGAGTGTCGAGTTCTCCTTCACCGACGTCACCGGCGTCACCGGCGTCACCGACCAGCCCGCGCTGGACGTCTGGCTGAGCGTGCTGCTGACGCGCGCGGCGGACGGCTGGCTGATCAGCCACTACCAGGTCTCCCGGCTGGGGTGAGCGCTTTCCCCACCGCCACCGCCGGGGTCAGTCCCGCGGCATCACGTTCGCCAGCGGCTCGCCCTTGGCGAAGCGGGTCAGCTGAGCGGCGATCAGGCGGCGGGCACGGGGCAGGAAGGCGGAGGAACTGCCCCCGACGTGCGGGCTGATCAGCACGCCGGGCGCGTGCCAGAGCGGGTGGCCGGCGGGCAGCGGTTCGGGGTCGGTCACGTCCAGCGCAGCCCGCAGCCGCCCGGCGGTCAGTTCCGCGAGCAGCGCGTCCGTCACCACGACGGGGCCGCGCGCGACGTTGACCAGCAGCGCACCGTCCCGCAGCGCACCGAGGAAAGCGCTGTCCACCAGGCCCTTGGTGCCGGGTGAGAGCGGCACGGCCAGGATCACCACGTCCGCCTGGGGCAGCAGTTCCGGCAACTCGGCGAGCGCCCGCACCGGCCCGGCCGGCGTCGTACGCGCGCTGCGGGCCACCCGCAGCACCTCGCACTCGAAGGGCCGCAGCCGGGCCTCGATCGCCTCGCCGACCGAACCGTAGCCGACGATCAGCACCGTCTTGTCCGCGAGCGCCGGGTAGAAGCCGGAGCGCCACTCCTCGGCGTCCTGGCCCCGGACGAAAGCCGGGATGTCGCGCAGCGCGGCCAGCGTGAGCGCCACCGCCAGCTCGGCGGTGCTCGCGTCGTGCACCCCACGGGCGTTGCAGAGCACGGCACCGGCCGGCACGTGCGCGACGATGTCGTCCACTCCGGCGGTCTGCGTCTGCACCACCCGCAGCCGCTCCATCGCGGGCAGCAGCGGCAGCACCGTCCTGGTCCGCAGGTACGGGACGACCAGCAGCTCGACCCGCGCCAGCAACTCGCCCGGCGGCGGGCCCGGGTGACCGTCACACGCGACGCCGTCGAAGGTGTGCACCTCCAACCCGCTCGGCAGTCCCGGGATCTCCGCCGCCGGGTACGGCAGCAGCACCACGGGGTCGGACGGCAGGCCGGCGGGTTCAGTGCTCATCGGTGCCGCCGGCGGAGGCGGCGTCCCGGGCGTCATGGGCGTCATGACCCTGAATCTACCGAGCCGCAGTGAGCGCGGCCCACTCCCGGTCCAACAGGGACATCCGGACGGAGTCGACCCACTCGCCCTCATGCAGCAGCGTCTCGCGTTCAACCCCCTCGGAGACGAAACCGACCTTCTAGTACACTCGCCGGGCTCGCGGGTTGAACGCGTAGACGAAGAGCGAGATGCGGTGCAGTCCCAGCTGCTCGAAGCCGTGGCCGACGATCAGGCGGGTCGCCTCCGTCCCCAGGCCTCGGCCGCGCCCGGCAGGGCCGAGCAGAGTACGGAAGACGCAGCTGCGGTTGTGCGCGTCCCACTGGTTCAGCACCACCTCGCCCACCAGTTCGCCGGTGGCCCGGTCGACCACCGCCAGGTCGAGCCGGTCCGTGGCGTCGGCACGCGCGGCGTAGATGGTGCGCAGCCGCTGCTCGTCGAAGCTGAGGTGGGCCCCGCCGGTACACCTGCGAACCTCGGGGTCGGCCAGGATCGCGGCCATCGGCAGCCCGTCGGCGGCGGTGAAGGGGCGCAGCAGCACGCGCTCTCCGGTGAGTACCGGCTTGGTCGAGAAGTCGGGGATCGGCCGCATCGCCGCACCGTCGGTGATCATCTCGGGATTGTCGGCGATCATCTCGGAGGCAGGCAAGCGCTTTCGGAGCGGCTGGGCAACTGGGCGGGTGGACAGCCGGGCTGACGGCACGCCGGCGGCCGCGGCCGACTTCGCGCGCACGCTAATCTCCTCCCCCATGACTGACGACCCGTCCTACCAGGGCGCCACCCGGACCTTCTACGACACCGTCGCCGCCGAGTACCACGAGCGGTTCGGCCTGGAACTCGACACCAATCCGCTCGGCCGGGCGCTGCTCGACTCCTTCGCCGAGCAGGTGCGCAACGCCGGGTTCGGACCGGTCGCCGATCTCGGTTGCGGCCAGGGGCGGGTGACGGCGTACCTGGCCGCGCGCGGGGTGGACGCCTTCGGTATCGACCTCTCGCCCGGGATGATCGCGCAGGGTCGGCGGACGTACCCCGGGCTGCGGTTCGAGGTGGGCTCGATGACCGGGCTGGACCTCGCGGACGACTCGCTCGGCGGTGTCCTCGCGTGGTACTCGATCATCCACACGCCCGCGGACCGGCTGCCGCTGGTGCTCGCGGAGTTCCACCGGGTGCTCGCGCCGGGCGGTCAGCTGCTGGTGGCCTTCCAGGTGGGCGACGAGCCCCGGCACGTGGAGTGGCCCACGCTGCCGGTCTCGCTCGACTTCCAGCGCTGGACTCCGGAACGCGTCACCGAGTTGCTGGCCGAGGCCGGGTTCGCCGTGACGGCGCAGCTGGTGCGAGAACCCTACGGACACGAGAAGGTGCGGCAGGCCCACCTGCTGGCGGAGAAGCCGAACCGGACGTAGCGAGGGCCGGTTCGCGAGGCACCTACAGGCGCGGCAAGTGCCCTGCGGCGGCGAGGACCCGGCCGTCCTTGACGATGACGGTGGCGAAGGGGCGCCCGCCCTCCTCGACGTGGCGAAGGGCGAGGTCGATGGTGCGCTGTGCGAAGTCCATGCTGGTGCTCCTCGTGCTGCTCGGATCGAGTGCGCCTGCGGGTGCGATCCCGGCGGGCAGCCGCGCGGGCCGGCAAGGGCTGGGCGGCCCTCCCCGGCCTGCTCGCGGGTCAGAACGGCTTGGTGGGCAGGTACTTGCCGTCGAGGGTGATGACCGCGCGCTCGCCGCCCTCGGGGTCGGCGACCTTCTTCACGTCGAGCTTGAAGTTGATCGCGCTGATGATGCCGTCGCCGAGCTGCTCGTGGACCAGCGCCTTGAGGGTGGTGCCGTAGACCTGGAGCATCTCGTAGAAGCGGTAGATGGTCGGGTCGGTGGGAATGCCGCCGGGGATGCTGCCACGCAGCGGGATGCTCTGCAGCACCATCGCGTCGTCGGCGTCCAGGCCGAGCAGTTCGGCGACGGCCTTGGCCGAGGCCTCGGGCAGGGGGTGCTGGCCGAGGACGGCGGCGGTGACGAAGGCGACCGACAGGCCTGCGGCGTCCGCGATCTGCTGCCAGGTCAGGTCCTTGCGCATCTTGGCGTCGACGGCCTTGTTGGCCAGGGCCTGACGGACGGCGGGGTCGAACTGGGCGTGCACCATGAGGGGTTCCTTCCGGGTGTGCCGTTCACCGGGGATGAGGGGAACGGCAGGTTCTTGGGGGATGAGGGGGGTGAGGGGGTGGTCCCGGGCGGCGGAGCGGCAGGGGATAGGCGTAGGAGCCGGGATCAGTCGTAGGGGCCGGCGCTCAGGCCGCGAGGGCGGCCGGGCGGCCGGTGGCGTCGAGTTCGTCGACGGTACCGGCGGGGATGTCGTAGACCCAGCCGTGCAGGGTGACCGTGTCGGCGGCCAAGGCGCGGGCCACCGAGGGGTGAGTGGCGAGGTTCACCAGCTGGGCGCGCACGTTCTCCCGGACCAGCGCGTCCACCTTCGGTGCCCCGCCCTCGCCGGTGGCGCGGGCCCGGGAGGCGTCCGCGTGGCGCAGCCAGTCGGCGATGGCGGGCGCACCGCTCAGGTCGTGGTGCTCGGCGAGGGCGGTCATCGCGCCGCAGGCGGAGTGGCCGCAGACCACGATGTCGGTGACGTTCAGGACGGCGACGGCGTACTCGATGCTGGCTGCCACACCATCGGGGCCCGGGGTGTAGGCGGGGACCAGGTTCCCGGCGGTCCGGATGACGAACAGCTCGCCCGGCTCGCTCTGGGTGATCAGCTCCGGCACCACGCGGGCGTCCGAGCAGCTGATGAACAGGGTCGTCGGCCGGTGGGTCGCGGCCAGGTGGGCGAAGAGGTCCGCCTTGGCCGGGTAGACGTCCCGCTGGAAACGTGCGACGCCCTCGGTGAGGTCTTGCATGGTCCACTCCCTTCGGTGTTCGCCGGCCCCGTGGGGCTGACGAGATCCACCATGCATGACCTGTTCCTATAGTGTCCAAGACGCGCTGAGCATCATTCCCATTGCTGACATCTATAGTTATGGGTATGGCCCTGGAGCTCCGTCACCTGCGCTATCTGCTCGCCGTCGCCGAGCACGCCAACTTCACCCGCGCCGCCGAGGCGCTGCGCGTCTCACAGCCCACGCTGTCCCAGCAGATCAAGCAGCTCGAACGGCAGCTCGGCGTCCAGCTCCTCGATCGCACCGGGCGCACCGTCCGGCTGACCGACGCCGGCCAGACCTACACCCACTACGCCCGCCGCGCCCTGCAGGACCTGGCGGCGGCCGAGCGTGCGGTACTGGACATCCAGGACCTCTCCCACGGCGGCCTCCGCCTGGCGATGACCCCGACGCTCACCGCCTACCTGATCGGCCCGCTGGCGGCCGAGTTCCAGACCCGGCATCCGGGGATCGCTTTGGAGATCAGCGAGTTGACACAGGATCAGATCGAGGCGGCGCTCCTTGACGACCGGCTGGACCTCGGCTTCGCCTTCAGTGCCGAGCACCGGCCCGGGGTGGCCGCGCAGCCGCTGTTCAGCGAGACCCTCAGCCTCGTGGTCGGCGCCGCGCACCCGCATGCCGGCCGCCGGGAACCGCTGCCCATCGGCGAGCTGGCACAGCACCCGCTCGCCCTGCTCAGCCCCGACTTCGCCACCCGCGCCCACATCGACCGGCACTTCGCGGACCATGGCGTCCGGGCGCGCATCGCCGTGGAGGCCGACACCATTACCGCGCTCACCGAGATCGTCGGCAGAACCGCGCTCGCCACCGTGCTGCCGGACGCCCTCACGCGTGACGACCCGCGCCTGTGCCCCGTCCCGCTCGACCCGGCACTGCCCGCCCGCACCGTCGCCCTGCTCCGCCGGGGCACGGCGTACCGGAGCGCTGCCGCCCGCGCGTTCATCGAGGTCGCCGGTCGATGGGCTGGCGCGCTTGGCGGGACGGCTGGGCGGGGGCCGACTTCTGGGGGGTGAGGACGAGGGCAGGGAGGGGTGCGCCGGTGGCCGATAGGCGGTTTGCGGCTCTCGATAGCTGATGACAGATGACAGATTTTGAGATCTGTCATCTGTCATCGGCTATTAGCCATCGGCTAGCGGTCATCGGTCATCGGTCATCGGTCATCGGGATTCGAGCATCGAGATGACCGCGCCGTTTGGCCGTCCCCCGCCCACTCCGTACAGTTCACGGGGTACATCCCAACATCGGCGATCAAGGAAAGCGGCAACAGCATGACGACGGCAGCGGAGCAGCGGCACGACCGACAGGGGTCGATCGGCGATCCGATGCCGACCGACCAGGAGACGGTCACCCCCGCCGCTGACCAGTCCGCCGAGTACGGCCCCGGCCTCGACCCCGAGCGCCTGCGCCTCTGCCTCGACGTGCTCGCCGAGCTGGACGACCTCCCGGTCGACCACCCTGACGCCATCACCGTGCGCCGGGCCGTCGCGGGCATCTTCCGCACCGTGAAGCAGCGCCGCCGCCAGGAGACCCGCGCCGCGAAGAGCGCCAACGACCGCGCCGTGACCGCCCGCACCGCGACCGGCGCACCGGGCCGGATCGACGACGAGACGGCCGGCGTCTTCGGCCTGAGCACCCCCACCACCACCGAGATCGCCGGCATCCTGCAGCGCCCGCGCTCCTGCTACATCTGCAAGACCCGCTTCGTCGAGGTCGACGCGTTCTACCACCAGCTCTGCCCGTCCTGCGCCCGCTCCAGCCGGGCCCGGCGGGACGCGACGACCGACCTGACGGGCCGTCGGGCCCTGCTCACCGGCGGCCGCGCCAAGATCGGGATGTACATCGCGCTGCGCCTGCTGCGTGACGGTGCGCACACCACCATCACCACCCGGTTCCCGAAGGACGCGATCCGCCGCTTCACGGAGATGCCGGACAGCGCGGACTGGCTGCACCGTCTGAAGATCGTCGGCATCGACCTGCGCGACCCCGCCCAGGTGGTCGCGCTGGCCGACTCGGTGGCCGCCGAGGGCCCGCTGGACATCCTGATCAACAACGCCGCGCAGACCGTGCGCCGCTCCCCCGCCGCCTACGCCGAGCTGGTCGCCGCCGAGTCCGCGCCGCTGCCGGCCGGGCAGCTGCCCGCCAGCGAGGTGATCGGCGTCTTCGGCAGCGGCAGCGTCGACCGGCCCGCGCTCCCCGGGCAGGCGAGCGGCGAGCACGAAGCGCTCACCGCCCAGCAGGTGACCGCGCTCGCGCTGGTCACCGGTTCGGCCTCGCCGGCGCGGATCGAGGCCGGCACCGCGATCGACGCGGGCGGCCTGGTGCCGGACCTGGCCGACTCCAACAGCTGGGTGCAGACCGTCAACGAGGTCGACCCGATCGAGCTGCTGGAGGTGCAGCTCTGCAACTCCACCGCGCCGTTCATCCTGGTCAGCCGGCTGCGTAAAGCGCTCTCCGCCTCCCCGGCGCGCCGCAAGTACGTGGTGAACGTCTCCGCGATGGAGGGCCAGTTCAGCCGCGGTTACAAGGGCGCGGGCCACCCGCACACCAACATGGCCAAGGCCGCGCTCAACATGCTCACCCGCACCAGCGCCAAGGAGATGCTGGAGACGGACGGCATCCTGATGACCGCCGTGGACACCGGCTGGATCACCGACGAGCGGCCGCACCCGGACAAGATGCGGCTCGCCGAGGAGGGCTTCCACGCCCCGCTCGACCTGGTGGACGGCGCGGCCCGGGTCTACGACCCGATCATCCGCGGCGAGGGCGGCGAGGACCTGTACGGCTGCTTCCTGAAGGACTTCGAGCCCGCCGCGTGGTGACGCCCCTCCACCTGGTGACACCGCCCACCGCACCGCGCCCGCTGATCGGCGCCGGGGTGATCGTCCCCAGCACCGACGGGCGCGGCCTGCTGCTCGGCCGGCGCACCACCCCGGGCGAGCCGCCGACCTGGAGCCTGCCCGGCGGCAAGGTGGACCACCCGGGCGAGTCCTTCGAGCAGGCGGCGGCCCGCGAGCTGGCCGAGGAGACCGGGATCGAGCTGCCCGCCGAGCGGATGCGGGTGCTCGCCGTGATCCTGGACCATCTCGACGGCCGCCCCCGGCTGACCGCCGCCGTGCTCGCGCCGCCGAGCGATGCGACGGCCGTCGTCACCGAGCCGGAGAGCTGCGGGGGTTGGGAGCGGTTCGAGCTGGCGGAGCTGCCCGAGCCGATGTTCGGGCCCTCCGCCTGGGTCCTGGCGCACTGGCTGCCCGCCCCGGCCCCGCTGCCCGCAGGCGTCTTCAACTACCCCACCAGCACCGGGCGGTAGTCCCAGGCTCGGCGACGCCGCAGCGTGCGAATGTGACCGACCGTCAGAACTCCTTCGCCGCAGCCGTGATCGCCTCGCGGATCCGGTGGTAGGTGCCGCAGCGGCAGATGTTGCGGATCTCGTCGAAGTCGGCGTCACCGATCTCGTGGCCGGCCGCCCGGGCCTGTCGCACCTTGGCGACGGCGGCCATGATCTGGCCGGGCTGGCAGTAGCCGCACTGGGCGACGTCGTACGTCAACCAGGCCTCCTGCATGGGGTGCAGGTCCTTGCCGACGGTGGCGGGCAGGCCCTCGATGGTGGTGATCTCGTCGGTGGCCTGCACCGCGCTGACCGGCACCGAGCAGGGGTTGAAGGCCTTGCCGTTGATGTGGCTGGTGCAGGCCTGGCAGACGCCGAGTCCGCAGCCGTACTTGGGGCCGGTGACGCCGAGCACGTCGCGCAGCACCCAGAGCAGCCGCACGTCGTCATCGACCTCGGCGGTGACCTGCGTGCCGTTGAGGATGAAGGAGTGTTGGGGCACGGATGGGCTCCTAGACTTTCGAAACGCCGGTAGTAGACGCTGGTTGGCGCTGGTTGGCGCTAGTAGGCGCGGCTGAGGCCGTCGGTGGGGGACTGCGGAATCGGCGGCTCGGTGGGCAGCGGGACGAAGCCGAGCGGGGCGGTGTGGTTGATCGGGAAGCTGGTCGGCATCGTGCCGGTGGCCCGGCCGTACGCGCAGGCGACCGCGGCCATCGCACCGGCCACCGCCAACTCACCCGCGCCGCCGGGGACTCCGGTGGTCGGCGGCATCACGATGATCTGCAGCTCGGGCGGCGTGTTCCACTGCCTGGTGTAGAAGTACTCGTCCCAACTGCCTTCCTGGAACATCCCGTTCTCCAGGTGCAGGCCGGAGGTCAGGGCGACCGCGATGCCGTCCATGATGCCGCCCATCATCTGGGCCTCCAACCCCCGCGGGTTGACCGCGAGTCCGACGTCGACGGCGCAGACGACCTTGGTCACGCGCGGCCCGGTCCAGGCGTCCGGCACCTGTCGCCCGACCGTGGCGGGGGTGCAGTCGATCTCGGCCAGCACGGCCACGAAGCCGTGGTACTCGGGGTGCAGGGCGATGCCCTGCGCGGTGCCGGCCGGCATCGTCCGGCCCCAGTCACCCGCCTGCGCGACCTGGTCGAGGACAGCCTTGGCCCGGTCGTCCTTGAGGAACTGGCGGCGGAAGCGGTAGGCGTCCTGGCCCATCGCCGCGGCGAGCTGGTCGACCACCAACTCCTGTGCGCAGCGGACGTTGGGCGAGTAGATGCCGCGCATGCTGCCGGTGTTGAAGCCGTGGTCGACCTCGTTCAGCAACTGGGTGGTGACACCGAACTCGTAGGGGGTCTGCTGGGTGAGCTCGAACATCGTCTCGGAGAAGCCGAGGTCGGCCACCGGCAGCTTGGCGACCAGCGAGGTGATGATCTCGCCCAGGCCGTGGCCGAAGTCGGTGCCGACCGAGGTGTGCCGCTGCTCGAAGCTGATCACGTTGCCCAGCGAATAGGTGGCGCGCACCCGGGAGGTGGCCATCGGGTGGGCGCGGCCCTGACGGAAGTCGTCGGTGCGGTGCCACATCAGCTTGACCGGCTTGCCCATCGCCCGGGAGATCAGCGCGGCCTCGATCGCGGCGTCGTGGAAGAGTTTGCGGCCGAACGAGCCACCGCCCTGGGTGACGTGCACGGTGACGGCGGTGGGCAGCAGGCCGAGCGCCGCCGCGATGGTCTGCTGCGCGACGATCGGCGACTTCAGCGCGCCCCAGATCTCCGCCCGGTCCGCCCGTACGTCGGCGATCGCACAGTTGGGCTCCAGCGCGCTGTTGCTGGCGAAGTGGAAGGTGAACCGGGTGTCGACCTCCTGGGTGAGCAGCGGCAAGGGTGGTATCACCAGTGGCAGTTCGGCGACCAGCAGCTCCTGGAGCACGGTGGCGTCCGAGGCTCCCTCGGCAGTGCCGGGGCCCCAGGTCACCTGCAGCGCGCGGACGGCGTCGATGCACTGGCCGAAGGTCTGCCCGCGCACCGCGACGCCGGTGGCGACGGTCACCACGTCGGTGATGCCGGGCATCGCCTGTACGGCCGCCAGGTTCTGCACCGACCGGACGGTGCCGTTGATCGTCGGCGGGCGGCAGACCATGGTCGGCAGCGCACCGGGCACGCTCAGGTCCATCGCGAACTGCTTGCGCCCGGTGACCGCGTCCAGCGCGTCGACCCGGTTCTGCGGCGTGCCGATGACGCTGAACCGCGCGGCCGGCTTGAGTCCGACCGAGACCAGCACGGTGGTCTGGCTGGCCGCCGCCACCGCCAGCGCGCCGTAGCCGATGCTCGCACCGCTCGCCGAACTCACCACGCCCGCACTGGTGGTCAGCGTCGAGACCGCGACACCGAGCTGGGCCGCCGCCGCCTGCAGCAGCCGCTGCCGGGCGATCGCGGCGGCCGCCCGGATCGGGGTGTAGGTGGAGATCGTGGTGTTCGAGCCGCCGGTCAGCTGGTTGAAGAGCAGTTCGGGGCGCGCGTCCGCGAGCGTCACCCGCACCCGGTCCAGCGGCAGGTCCAGTTCCTCGGCGATCAGCATCGCGCTGGAGGTGGTCACGCCCTGGCCGACCTCAGCGCGCGGCAGCGCGAAGGAGGCCGTGCCGTCGGTGTTCAGCTGAATGCTGATCAGGTTCGCGGTGGGCAGCGCCGCGTCCGTGAGCAGGTCGTTCAGGTCGTACACCTCGGCCGGCTCGGGCAGCGAGGGGATCGCGGCCTCGGCCCGCTCGGGCGCCGCCACCTCCCCGAGCTGCGCCGCCACCGTGAGCGTGGAGGCCGCGAGCACGTAGCCCAGGAACCTCCGCCGCCCCAGCGAGTGATCCTGATCACCCATCAACTGTCCTCTCCCCGGCATCGTCGCGAAGCGCGAGCCTGCCACATCCCCACCGGCGCCACCACGCCGACCCTACCGCCGAGTAGCTCACGGCGGCGCAACGGCCGCTACGGCTCAAGGTGCGGCTCAGGGCTGATCCAGGGCGGGGGCCTGGGCGTGGGTCTGGGCGTGGGCCTGGGACCGCTGGTGGATGCGCCGGATCGTCGTGGACAGCTGCCGCTCGGGGTCCGGGCTGAACCGGTGCAGGGCGACCATCGCGCTGACGATCACGTCGCACAGCTCGTCCGCCACCTGCTGCTCGGTGTGCGTCACGCCCTTGCGCGGGTTCTGGCCCTGCAGACCGATGTACGCCCCCACCACCTCCCCCGCCTCCTCGGTGAGCTTCATCAGCCGCATCGCGGTCTCGTGCGGGCCGGTGCCGTTGGCGCGGTCGAGCCAGGCGACGAGTTGACGAACCGTCTGCCAGTCCTCGGCGGTCATCAGCGTGTTGCTCCTTCCTGCCCCGCCGCGAAGCTGGGACATCCTTCGAGAAGTCTGGTAAATCTCGTCGTGTGCATGCGCATCGAGTCCACGACTGCCTAAGGTAGCGGGCAGCGCCCACTCTTACGCTCGCTCCACGTGCTGGTAAGGAAGCCACCCATGTCTGACGCCGTACGAGGCGCCTCCGGCTCGGCGGAGGGTCCGTTCGTGACGTCCGGGACGGCGGTGCTCCTGGAACGCCGGTACCGGATCCTGGTGACCGGCTACTCGATCTCCTCGTACGGCACCTTCCTCAACCTGGTGGCGCTCAACCTGTACGTGTACGCGGTGACCGGCCGGGCGTTGGCCGTCGGGGCGTTCCTGGCCGTGCGGTTCGCCGCCGGGTTCGCCGCCGGGCTGGTCGCGGGGCCGGTGCTGGCCCGGTGGTCGGCGAAGGGGGTCATGCTCTGGACCAACCTGGGCCAGGCGGCGGCGCTGGTGCTGCTGGTGGCCGCCCCGCACGGGCTGCGCCCGGCCGCGCTGTTCACGGTCTCCGCGCTGGTCGGCGGGGCGGGCACGCTGTTCATGGTCGCGCTGCGCAGCTCGATCCCGCACATGGTCGGCGACGGCCGGCACACCTGGGCGAACTCGCTGATGGTCAGCGGGCGTTCGATGGCCATGGTGGCCGGGTTCGCCTCCTCCGGCGTGGTGGTCTCGCTGCTCGGCTACAGCGCGGCGTTCCTGGTGGACATGGCCACCTTCCTGGTCTGCGCCCTGACGGTGGCGCTGCTGCCGCTGACCCTGGGGCCCACCGGCCGTGACACCGGACAGGCCGCGCAGGACGACCCGGCCGATGGCGCTGCCGACAGCGGTGCCGACAGCGGTGCCGCGGCCGGCAAGCAGCGGTTCTCCGCCGCGATCACGGCCCTGGCGGCGGCTCCGGTGCTCGGGTTGATGGTGGCGTTACGCGGCGTCGACGCGCTGGGCTCCTCCTCGCACAACGCGGCGCTGCCCGTCTACTCCACCCGACTCGACGCCCACGACCCGGCGGTTTTCGTCAGCGTCTTCTGGTGCGTCTGGGCGCTCGGCAACGTGCTGGTCCAGCAGGCGCTGCGGCAGTACACCAGGCGCACCGAACGCACGGTCGGCGCGTTGGGCTTCGGACTCGGCACCATCGCGATGTCGGCCACCTTCATCCTGGCCTTCGCGGGGTTCCCGTGGGCCGCGACCGTCCCGATCGCGCTGCTGGCGGGCGCGGCCGACGGGCTGACCGAAGTGTCGTACACCTCGCACCTGCAGACGCTGCCGACCACCCTGCGCGGCCACGCCTTCGGGCTCTCCGCCACAGTGGAGAACCTCGGTTTCGGCCTCGGCATGATCGCGGTCGCCGCCGCACTCGACGCTTTCAGCCCGCTGTCGGTGGTGGGGGTATCGCACGGCGTCGCCATCGTCCTCGCTCTGGTCTTCCTGGCCCAGGTGGTGCGGCACCACGGTGCGGGAGCGGAGGCGGTGGCGGAGGCGGCGAGCAGGCAGAAGGAGAGGGAAGACGATGCAGGACCGGCGCGTGGCGGTCATCGGGATGGCGCTGAGATTTCCGGGCGCTGAGACACCCGAGCAGTACTGGCACGACATCCGGTCCGGCGTCTCGCACGTCCGCCGATTCACCGACGCCGAGTTCGCGGCGGCGGGCGTGCCCGAAGACCGGTACCGGGACCCGGAGTTCACCGGTGCCGGCGCGTTGCTGCCCGGCATCGACGGGTTCGACGCCGAGTTCTTCGGGATGAGCGGGCGCGAGGCGACGCTGACCGATCCGCAGCAGCGGCTCTTCCTGGAGTGCTGCCACCACGCGCTGGAGGACGGCGGTTACGCCGGCTGGACCGGGCGGATCGGGGTGTACGCGAGCGTCGGCTACCGCCTCCACTCGCTGCACAGCTACCTGGCCAACAACATCGGCGAGTTGAGCCGTACCGAGGACTGGGCCGCCGCCAAGCAGATCCAGGTCGGCAACTATCCCGACTTCACCGCCACCCGGGCGGCGTTCCGGCTCGGGCTGGACGGGCCGGCGGTGAACGTCGCGACCGCCTGCTCCAGCGGCCTCGTCTCGGTCCATCTCGCCTGCCAGGCACTGCTCGCGGGCGAGGCGGACCTGATGCTGGTCGGTTCGGCCGCGCTGCACCTGCCGCAGGTCACCGGGGGCCGCCGGGTGCCCGGCTCGACCCTCTCCGCGAGCGGGGCGGTCCGGGCCTTCGACGCGGCGGCGGACGGCACGGTCGGCGGCAACGGGGTGGCCGCCGTGCTGCTCAAACCGCTGGCGAAGGCGCTGGCCGACGGCGACACCGTACACGCGGTCGTGCTGGGCTCGGCGGTCACCAACGACGGTGCGGGCCGGGCCGGTTTCGCGGCTCCGGGCATCGCGGGCCAGCGGGACGCGGTGCTCGGCGCGCTGGCCGCCGCCGGGGTCGGCGCCGACACGCTCGGCTACCTGGAGGCGCACGGCACCGGCACCCTCAAGGGCGATCCGATCGAATTCGCCGCGCTCACCGAGGCGTTCCGCCGGCACACCGACCGCGTCGGCCACTGCGCGCTCGGCTCCACCAAGCCCGCCATCGGGCATCTGGACAGCGCGGCGGGCCTGGCGGGACTGATCAAGACCATTCTGGTGCTGCGCCACGGCATCATCCCGCCGCTGGCGAACTTCACCCGTCCCAACCCGCGACTGGACGTCGAGCGGAGCCCGTTCACGCTGCCCCGGCGCGCCATGCCATGGCCGGTGGACGCCCACCCGCGACGAGCGGGCGTGCACGCCATCGGCCTGGGCGGCACCAACGCGCACGTGATCCTGGAACAGGCCCCGCCGGTTCCCGCGCGGCCTCCGGGCGCGCCGGTTCCGGCGCTGCTGCCACTGTCGGCGCAGAGCCCCACCGCACTGGAGCAGAGCGCCCGTTCACTCCGCGCGGAGCTGCTGCGGCACCCGGCGTCGCACCCGGCCGATCTGCTGACGACGACCGCACTCGGGCGCCGCCACCTGCGCCACCGGCTGGTCCTCACCGTGCCCGCCGACGGGTGGGCCGGCGCGCTCGACGCGTTCCTGGCGGATCCGCGCGGCGCCGAGCCGCCCGCCACCGGGTACGGGTACCGCAGGCCGCCCGCCGCCGGGTGCCGGACCGGGACGGTGACGGCCCCGGTCACGCCCGCTTTCGTCTTCAGCGGTCAGGGCGGCGGCCGACCCGGGATGGCCGGCGCGCTCGCCGCCCGGTTCCCGGTGGTGGCCGAGGTCCTCGAGGAGTGCGCCCGGATCCATCAACAGGAGACCGGCCGGCGGTACTTCCTCGACCGGCTGGTGTCCGGCACGGACCGTGCGCCGTGGGACACCGCCTTCGCCCAGCCGGCGATCTTCGCGCTGCAGGTCGCGCAGGCTGAACTCTGGCGGCAGCTCGGCGTGTTACCGGCCGCAGTGGCCGGGCACAGTGTCGGGGAGTACGCGGCCCTGTGCGTCGCGGGAGCGCTCTCGTTGGCGGACGGCATGCGGCTGACCTGCCGGCGGGGCCGGCTGATGCAGCGGACCGAACCCGGCGCGATGCTCGCCGTGTTCGCCTCGCGCGAGCGGGTCGGGCAGCTCATCGCCGCCGTCGGCGCCGCCGAGGGCGGGGCCGGGGGCGGGGGCGAGGCCGGGGCCGGGGCCGACGCTGCCCGCGCGGACCGGCGCCTCGAACTCGCGGTCTCCAACGGGCCCGCGCAGCACGTCGTGGCGGGACGCCCGGTGGCGGTGGCGGCGGCGCGGGCCTGGCTGGCCGAGCACGGGGAAGCGGACGAGCCACTCCTGGTAGATCGGGCCTTCCACTCGGCCCTGCTCGACCCGATCCTCGACGAGTTGCGCGCCGCCGCCGAGCAGGTGCGGCTTCGGCCGGTGGAGCTGGAGTTCGTCAGCGGACTGGACGGTACGGCGCACCCGGTGGGCTGGCTGCCGGACGCCGACCACCTGGTCCGGCAGGCTCGGCAGCCGGTCGAGTTCCATGCGGTGCTGCGCACGCTGGCACCGGCCGGTCCGCTGGTCGAGCTGGGGCCCGGCGCGACGTTGACCGGCCTGGCCCGCCACGCGCTGCCCGATCGCACCCGCTGCGTGCCGACCCAGGGCCACGGCGGCGACCTGGACGGTCTCTGGTCGGCGGTGGCCCAACTGCACTGCGCCGGCGTGGACATCGACTGGGCGGCCGTGCTGGACGGCTCCGCCGGGCGGCGGATCCCGCTGCCCGGGTACCCGTTCCAGCATCGGTCGTACTGGATCGGTCCGCCGCCGCACCAGGGTCTGCCGCCGCACACCGGTCTGCCGCACACCGGTCTGCCGCACCCCGGCCCGGCAGTGGACCGCGTACCCGCACACCAACGCACCATGGAGGACGGCATGACCGAACAGGCGATACTCAAGCGGGTACTTGAGCTCACCGCGGCCCACCTCGGTTACCGCGTCGAGGAACTGGACGCCGGGCGGACCTTCGTCGGCCTCGGCGCCGACTCGCTCCAACTCATCGGTATGCTACGGCAGTTGGAGGGCGAGTTCGGGGCCAGGATCGCGGTCCGGGAGATCCTGGAGGAGGCCAGCACACCGGAACTGACGGCCCGTCTGATAGCCGAGCGGACCGGGCAGGTGAGCACGGAACCCGCAGCAGTACCCATACCCATACCCGCAGCCGCGCCCGCAGCCGCGGCGACGGCTCAGGAGCGCGAGACCCCGGCCGCCGCCGAGTACGCGAGCCGGGCCGAACTCGCCGAGCTCAACCGTCAGATCACGGTGCTCGCCGAGACGCAGGCGGCCATGCTCAGCCAACTCTCCGACGCGGTCGCACTGCTCACCGCCGAGCGCGGCCGATGAGCCCGAGCGCGGCGGACCGGGCCGCGGCACTCTCCCGACAGGTCACGGCGCAACTGGCGGCGGCCAAGCGGCAGCTCGCGCCCCCGAGCCCCGTCCCCGCTCCCGCTCCCGCTCCCGCCCACGAACCGGCCCCCGCCGTGCACGGCCCTCGAGTGACCCTGCCGCCCGGCTCCGGTATGGCCGGCGACACCGCCACCGCCACCCAGCGCGCGCACGCCGCCGAGCTCACCCGCCGCCTGACCGAGCGCACTCGCGGGTCCAAGGAGTTGGCCCAGCGCCAGCGCGCCGTGCTCGCCGACAGCCGGGCCGTGGTCGGCTTCCGCCGCGCCACCAAGGAGACCTTGTACCCCCTGGCGGCCCGCTCGGCCCGGGGCGCGCGGCTGACCGACCTGGACGGCAACGACTACACCGACATCACCATGGGCTTCGGCGCCCTCCTCTTCGGACACGAGCCGGAGTTCGTCACCGAGGCCGTCCAGCGCCACCTCGCCCAGGGCCTGCGGTTCGGCCCCCGGCCGGTCGAAGCCGGTGAGGTCGCCCAGCAGCTCGCCGAGCTGACCGGCCTGGAGCGGGTCGCGTTCGCCACCTCCGGCACCGAGGCCAACTCCGCCGCCATCCGGCTCGCCCGGGCCGCCACCGGACGCGACCGGATCGTCATGTTCCGCGGCTCGTACCACGGCCACCTGGACTCCGTGCTGGGCCGCCCGAGTCCGAACGGCGGGCCCGCCGTGCCGGTGTCGCCCGGCATTCCGGACAGCGCCGTGGCCGAACTGCTGGTCCTCGAATACGGCAGTCCGGAAGCCCTGGAGCGGATCGACGAGCTCGGCGACAGCATCGCCGCGGTGCTGGTCGAGCCGGTCCAGTGTCGCCATCCCGCGCTGCGCCCGGTGGAGTTCCTGCGGGCGCTGCGCGAACTCACCCGGCGCCGCGGCATCGTGCTGCTCTTCGACGAGATGCTCACCGGCCTGCGTTCCCATCCGCGCGGCGCGCAGCACCACTTCGGCGTCGTCCCCGACCTGGCCACCTACGGCAAGGCGCTCGGCAGCGGGTTCCCGATCGGCGCGATCGCCGGCCGCGCCGATATCCTGGACGGCGTGGACGGCGGCTTCTGGCAGTACGGCGACGACAGCCGTCCGGAGGTCGAGACCACCTTCTTTGGCGGCACCTACCTGCAGCATCCGCTCTCGATGGTGGCGGCCAAGGCGGTGCTCGATCGGCTGGTCGCCGAGGGCCCGGTCCTGCAGGAGCGGCTCAACTCCCGTACCGACGCGCTGGCCGCCGACCTGAACGCGTTCTTCCGCGAGGAGGAATTCCCGCTGGAGTTCAGCCACTTCGGGTCGATGTTCCGGTTCACCCACCGGGCCGACCTGGAGTTGCTCTACCAGCACCTGCTGCTGCGCGGCGTCTACGTGTGGGAGTGGCGCAGCTGCTACCTCTCCACCGCCCACACCGACGGCGACCTCGAACGGGTCTCGGACGCGGTGAAGGACTCGCTGCGCGCCCTGCGCCGGGGCGGCTTCTTCCCCACCACCCGCGTGCGTACGCGCTCGACGCCGAAGCCCGACCGTCCGCGTCCGACCCCCGAGTTCGGGGTGTACTTCTTCGGCGACCAGCCGCAGGCCGACAGCGCCCGGGACGGCGAGTCAGCTCCCGCCGGCTCACCGGCCGACGCCTACCAGCGGATCATCGAGACGGCCCGGTTCGCCGACGAGCGCGGCTTCAGCTCGCTCTGGATACCCGAGCGCCACTTCCACTCCTTCGGCGGCCTCTTCCCCAACCCTTCGGTGCTGGCCGCCGCGCTGGCCCGGGAGACCAGCCGGATCAGGCTCAACGCCGGTTCCGTCGTGCTCCCGCTGCACGATCCGCTCCGGGTCGCCGAGGAGTGGTCGGTCGTCGACAACCTGTCCGGCGGGCGGGTCGGCCTCGGCTGCGCCACCGGCTGGCACGCGCAGGACTTCGCCCTGCACCCGGACCGCTTCGCACGCCGTACCGAGATCGGCCTCGCCCACCTGGAGGACGTCCGCACGCTCTGGCGCGGCGGCACCCTGCGGCGGCAGACCGGCGCCGGCCGGCCGGCCGAGGTCCGCGTCCACCCCCGGCCCGTGCAGGACCTACCGCCGATGTTCCTCGCCACCTCGGGGCGGCGGGAGTCGTACGAGGAGGCGGCCCGGCGCGATCTGGGCATCGTCACCAACCTGATGAACCAGACGGTCGCGGAACTCGCGGAGCACCTGAGCCACTACCGCAAGACTCGCGAGCAGCACGGCCTGGACCCGGACGCGGGCCGGGTCACCGTGCTGCTGCACACCTATCTCGGCGAGGACCACGCGAGCGCCCGGGCGCAGGCGCGCGAGCCGATGATCCGCTACCTGCGCTCCTCGCTGCTGCTGCGCGCCGCGGCGGGCGCGCTCGGCGGCGACCCGCGGGCGGTGGCCGAGGCGAGCGAGGAGGACCTGGAGTACCTCTTCCGCCGGGCCTACGACCGGTACTGCGACGAGCGGGCGCTGATCGGCACGCCCGACACCTGCGCCCCGGTGGTGGAGGCACTGCGGGTGGCAGGCGTCGACGAGATCGCCGCGCTGGTCGACTTCGGCCTGCCCGCCGAGCTGATCCGCACCGGGCTGGAGCGGCTGGACGCGCTGCGCCGGGGCGAGCACGGCGCCGCATCCCGCCCGACCACCGAGCTGTCGGCACCTGGTGGGCCGCCGAACGAACTGCCCACGCCCGCACCGCTCGACGACCTCTGCGCACCCGCCACCGACGCCCAGCGCCGGCTCTGGCTCGCCTGCCAGCTGATCGGCGACCGCGCCGCCTACAACGAGATCCAGGCGGTGCGGCTGCGCGGCGCCCTCGACCGGACGGCGCTGACCGCCGCCGTGGCGGGCCTGGTGGAGCGGCACGCCGGCCTGCGGACCGTATTCCGCGCGGGCGGCGCGGACCAGACGGTCCAGCAGCTCGTCCGGGCCCGGCCGCGCGCCGCGCTCCAGCCGACCGACGCCCGGGGGCAGGACGCCGAGGCCGCCATCGCCGCCGCGCTGCGCGAGGAGAGCTCGCGACCCTACGACCTGGCCGAGGGCCCGCTCTTCACGCCCCGGCTGCTGATCCTCGCCGAGGACGACCACGTCCTGCTGCTGGGCCTGCACCACCTCGTCACCGACGGGCACTCGGCCCGCCTGCTGGCCGCCGATCTCGAAGAGCTCTACACGGCCGCCGTCGAAGGCCGCCCCGCCCGCTTCGCGGCGCCCGCCGGCAGCACCCTGGACACCGTCGAACCCGCCCGGGATCCGGCCGATCTGGCCTGGTGGCGGCGGTCTCTCACACCGCTGCCGCCGGTCCTCGCGCTGCCCACCGACCGGCCGCGCGGCCGCCGGGTGGCGGGGCACGGCGACGCCGTCGAGCTCCGCCTGGACCGCGCCCGCGGCTTCGAGCTCCAGGAGTGGAGCGGCCGGCAGGGCGTCACCCTCTTCGCCACCCTGCTCACCGCCTGGCAGCTGGTGCTGCGCGAACGCTCGGGCCAGGACGAGTTCGTGGTCGGCTCGACCTTCGGACGGCGGGCGCCGCAGGACGCCGGCACGGTGGGCTTCCAGGCCGCCGTGCTGCCACTGCGCGTGTCGCTGACCGCGCAGATCTCGCTGACCGCCGCGGTGCGGGCCACCCGGGACGCGCTGATCGACGCGGACGGCCGTCAACACGTGGACCTGGACGCGCTGTTGGCGGAGGTCAACCCCGACCGCGGCAACCCGCGACCGCTGATCACCGTGTCGGCGGACCTCGACACCGCGCCGCTGACCCGGCTGCGCCTGCCGGGACTGCGCGCCGAGGAGGTCGCGGGCGGCGCCGGCTCCGCGCCGCTCGAGATGGCCCTGATGGCCGTCCGGAGCAGCACCGGCCTGCGGCTGCGGATCCGCTACGACGCGGACCTCTTCGACTCCGCGACGGTGCGGGACTACCTCGGGGACCTCGACCGCGTGCTGCGGCTGATGACGGGCGACGGCGCCGCGCTGGTGCGGGACACCGCCGCCGCGCCCGCCCGGCGGCTCGCGGGGCCGACCGGCCACCAGGTGCCGGCCGGGCTGCGCGCCGTCTGGCGGTCGGTCCTGCAGCGCGACGACCTGGCCGCCGACACCGACTTCTTCGACGTCGGCGGCGATTCGATCTCGGCGATCAGGCTGGTCAACCGGGTGCGCGCGGAGCTGGGGGCCGACGTCCCGCTGGCGGACTTCTTCGCCGAGCCGACCCTGGGCGCGATGGCCCGGCAGCTGGGCGACCCCGCAGCGACCCAGGCCACCGAGCCGCCTGCGCCACCTGAGCCGGTTGAGCCGGTTGAGCCGCCAGAGCCGTCTGCGGCGTCTACGCCGTCTGCGCCGCCTGCGCCGCCGGTCATCCCGGACGAGGAGCAGGTGGTCGACCGGGCCCCGGTGAGCGACCAGCAGGACCGGATGCTCGCCGGTCACTTCTCCCTGCCGCAACCGCAGATCTGGAACGTGCCCACCACGATCCGGTTCGGCGGCGCGCTGGACCTCGACGCGCTGCGCTCGGCGCTCACCGAGCTGATCAACCGTCACCAGGCGTTGCGCACCCGCTTCGTCCAGGACGAGGACGGCGTCTGGTCGCAGGAGGTGCTGGCCGCGGGGCCGCTGCGCCTGCGGATCGACGACCTCAGCCGCCTGGCACCCGAGCGCCGGGCCGCCCGTGCCGACAGGACATGCCAGGAGCTGGCCGCCGCCCCCATCGACATCACCCGGTCGACGCGGCCCCGGCTGCGGCTGCTGCGGCTCGCGCCGCAGGAATGGGTGCTGATGTTCGTGCTGCACCACATCAGCGCGGACGGCTGGGCCCATTCGGTGCTGCTCGGCGAGCTGGCCGAGCTCTACCGGGCGGCGGCGGCCGGCCGCCCGCCCGCCCTCGCCGCGCCCACCGCCCAGGCCACCGACTACGCCCGGCGGCAGCGGGCGACCCGGGACCCGCAGTCCGAGGCACGCCGGGCCGCGCACTGCGCCGCCTACCTGGCGGGAGTGCCGTGCCGGCTCGACATCCCCACCGACCGCCCCAGGACCGACCGGCTGAGCGGTGCCGGCGGCACCGTACGCGGCCTGCTCTCCGGCGAAGTCCGAAGTCGCATCGAGGAGTTCGCGACGGCACAGCGGGTCACCCCGTTCGCGGTCACGGTCGCGGCGCTCGGGGTGCACCTCGCCCGGCTCTCCGGTGAGCATGACGTGCTGCTGAGCGTCCCGTACGTCAACCGCGAGGGCGCGGACACCGAGACACTGGTGTCGGTGACCGCCAGGGCGGTGCTGGTCCGGGTACGGATCGACCCGGCCGAGAGCGTCGCCGATCTGGTCAGCCGTACCGGCGCGGGCGCGCTGGCCGCGCTGGCGAACGTGCTGCCCACCGCACTGATCCTGCAGGCGATGCGGGACGCCGGCGCCACCGAGGTCCCGGACCGGGTACCGAACACGCTGGCCTTCCAGAACTACACCGACACCGAGATCGAGATCCCCGGGCTCGACGTCCAAGTGGCGGATCTGGCCCCGCCGGTGGCCCGGGCGGAGCTGTGCTTCGGCCTGTCACCGCGCCGCGATCCGCAACTCGGCTACCGGACCTTCCTGGAGTACTCGGCGGACCTGTGGGACCGGGAGTCGGCCGACGACCTGCTGGCCGGCTACGCCGCGCTGCTCGAAGACTTCTGCGCGCAACCCGCCCGTCGGGTCGCGCAGTTGATCAACCCTCACTTCACAGCCCGAGAGACGGACGCCGAATGACCCTGGCCACCGACCCCAGCCACACCGAGGACCTGCTCGCCTTCCTCAAGGACAGTTCCTCCCCCTACCACGCCGTGGCGCAGGCCGCTCGCCGCCTGGAGAAGGCCGGCTTCACCGAGTTGAGCGGGACCAAGGAGTGGACGGGCCACCACGGCGGCAGCTTCATCGCCCGCGGCGGCGCGCTGATCGCCTGGTACGTCCCCGAGGGCGCGCCCGCCCACACCCCGTTCCGGATCCTCGGCGCGCACACCGACTCCCCCAACCTGCGGGTCAAGCCGACACCCGACACCGGCGCCGCCGGGTGGCGCCAGATCGCCGTCGAGGTCTACGGAGGCGTGCCGCTCAACACCTGGCTCGACCGGGACCTGGGCATCTCCGGGCGGCTCACCCTGCGCAGCGGCACCTCGGCCCTGGTCAAGATCGACGAACCGCTGTTCCGGGTACCGCAGTTGGCCATCCACCTGGACCGCTCGGTGAACGACGGCATGACGCTCGACCGCCAGCGCCAGACCCAGCCGATCTGGTCGCTGGGCGCCCCGGAGCAGGGCGCGCTGCTGCGCCGGATCGCGCACCAGGCCGAGCTCGACCCCGTGGAGATCCTCGGCTGGGACCTGATGCTGCACGACATCCAGGCGCCCGGCCATCTCGGCGCGGAACGCGAGTTCCTGGTCTCCTCGCGGCTGGACAACCTGGTCTCCGTGCACGCGGGCGTCGCCGCGCTGACGGCGGCCGCCGACCACTGGTCGTCGGGCACCGGCGCCGTGCACCCCCCGCTGATCCCGGTGCTCGCCGCCTTCGACCACGAGGAGGTCGGCAGCGGCTCCGAGACCGGTGCCCAGAGTCCGCTGCTGGAGCGGGTGTTGAGCCGCTCGGTGGCCGCCCGGGGCGGCCACGGCGAGGACTGGGCGCGCGCCCTGGCGGGCGCGCTCTGCGTGTCGGCCGACATGGCGCACGCGGTGCACCCCAACTACAGCGAGCGGCACGATCCGGACAACCAGCCGCTGCCCAACGGCGGCCCCGTGGTGAAGGTCAACGTCAACCAGCGCTACGCCACCGACGGCACCGGACTGGCCGCCTTCGTGGCCGCCTGCGAGCGCGCCGAGGTTCCGTGGCAGCGCTTCGTCTCCAACAACGCGATGCCCTGCGGCACTTCGATCGGGCCGATCACCGCCGCCCGGTTGGGCGTCACGACGGTCGACGTCGGGGTGCCGGGGCTGTCCATGCACTCCGCGCGCGAGCTGGTCGGGGCGAAGGATCCCGGTTACCTGGCCCAGGCCCTCACCGAGTTCGCCACCACCAGCTGACGCCATCGGAAAGACGGAACGTGTCCGCAAAGACCTTCACCCTCAAGGGTGCCGACCCCCGGGACGCGACGCTGCGCGTCCTGGTCGTCCCGCACGCCGGCGCCGGGGCGGCCGGCGGTGCCGCCTTCGCCGCGCACGCGCCGGCCGACTGGCTGGTGGCGACGGCCAGACTGCCCGGGCGTGAGTCACGCATCCGCGAGGAGATCCCCGAACTGCCGGGCCTGGTGGCCGACATCGTGGCCACCGTGCGGGCGCTGCCCGGCACCGCCCCGCTGGTCGTGGTCGGCGTGTGCTCCGGCGCGGTGATCGGCCTGGAGGCCGTGCGCACGCTGCAACGCGAGGTGGCCGGTCCGGCGGTCGCCGGCCTGGTGGTCGTCTCGCAGTGGGCGGTGACCGAACGGCCCGATCCCGCGCACCGCTCGCTGCGCGATACCGACGACCCCCGGCAGGTCCTGGAGATCCTGGCCGAGTTCGGCGGTGTCCCGGACTCGCTCGCCGCCGACCGGGAGATGCTCGCGCTGGTGCTGCCGACCATCGTGGCGGACCTGCGCGCCGTGCAGGACTACTGGTCGGCGCCGCACCCGCGGCTGGCCTGCCCGCTGCTCACCGTCTTCGGCGACGAGGACGAGTTGTGCCCCGAGGAGCGGACCGACGACTGGTCCCTGTTCAGCGAGCAGACCCGCACCGTCTGGGTCCCGGGCGGACACATGCTGCTGACCGAGAGCCCCGCCATGGTGGTGGACGCCCTCGCCGGCAATCTCGACCAGTTCGCCCCGGAAAGCCACTAGCTCTCCTGCCCCACCCGATGTGAGGTTCGTACCATGACCACCCCCGCGGTCGACCGGGAACACCGGATCGACGTCCTGCTGCTCGAACGGTGGCAGCGCCACCCCGAACTCCCCGCGCTGATCTCCGGCGAAACCGTGCTCACCATGGGCGAGTTGAAGGACCGGGTGCTGCGGACCGCCGCCGCGCTGCGTGCGCACGGCGTCCGGCCCCAGGACCGCGTCGCGGTCTACCACGAGCGGTCCGTCGAGTTCGTGGTGGCCATGCTGGGCGTGGTCTTCGCGGGCGCCGCACACGCGGCCATCGATGTGCACGAGCCGCCGCGGCGCACCCTGCGGACGCTGGAGGACTGCGCGCCCCGGGTCCTGCTGACCAGCTCCGCACTGCGCGACCGCTTCTCCGCCGCAGCCGGCTACCTGGTCCTGACGGATGATCAGTACGCGGCGGAGCAGGCTGCTCCCCCACCCACCCCACCCGCCGGCTCGGCCGACGACCCCGCGGTGGTGATCTACACCTCGGGCTCCACCGGCCGCCCCAAGGCCGCCCTGATCAGCCACCGGGCGCTGGTGTCCAGGCTGTCGGCGCTGCAGGACACGCACCGGATGGACGAGCACGACCGGATGATCCATCACACGGCGTGCAGCTTCGACATGTACCTCTGCGAGCTGTACTGGCCGATGCTCGCCGGGGCCACCGTCATCATCGCGGCGCCGGGCCGCCAGCGTGACGCGGACTACCTCGCGGCGCTGATCCGGGACCACCGGATCACCACCTTCTACTGCGTGGTGTCGCTGCTCGAACTCTTCCTGCTGACCCGCGATCCGGCCGAGCGGTACGACGGCATCCGGCAGGTGCTCACCGGCGGCGAGCCGCTCAGCCCCGAGCTGGTGAAGCGCTTTCACGCGCGGTCCACCGCCTCGCTGACCAATCTCTACGGGCCCAGCGAGTGCACCATCTACTGCACCGCCTGGGTGTGCCCGCGCGATCCCGACCTCGACACCGTGCTGATCGGCGCCGCCATCCGGGAGACCGGGCTGTGGATCCTCGACGAGGACGGCGCCGCGGTCCCCGAGGGAGAACCCGGCGAGCTCTACATCGGCGGCGCCGGCCTCGCCCTCGGGTACCTGAACCGGCCCGAACTCACCGCCGAACGGTTCGTCAACTCCCCGGCGGCGGGCCCGGGCAGCCGTCTCTACCGGTCCGGTGACCTGGTGCGGGCCCGGCCGGACGGCGCGCTCGAATTCCTCGGCCGGGTCGACCGGCAGGTGAAGATCCGCGGCATCCGGATCGAGCTCGGCGAGATCGAGGCCACGGCCGTCCGGTGCGCGGGTGTGCGGCAGGCGGCGGTGGTCGCGCACGGCTCGGGCGTCGAGAGACGGCTGGCCGGGTACCTGGTGCCGGAGCGAGGAGTGGACCCGGCGCGGCTGGCCTCCTCGGTCCGCGAGGCGCTGCGCGGCTGGCTGCCGCACGCCATGGTGCCGTCCACCATCGAGGTGGCCGACGAGCTGCCGTTGACGCCGAACGGCAAGCTTGACCGCCTGCTGCTGGAGGAGTGGGCGGCGAAGCGGTCCACCGACGCGCCGACCACGCGGCCTGCCGGGCACCCTGCCGCCGCGGGTCTGGACGCCACCGTCGCCGAGGTGTGGTGCGAGGTCCTCCAGGTCGCCGCCGTCGACCACGACGACGACTTCTTCGACCTCGGGGGCGACTCCTTCAAGGTGCTCCGCGTCGTCGAGACGATGCGCGAGCTGCTCGGCGTGGACGTCCCGCTGGCGGCCCTGCTGTTCGAGCCGACGGTGGCCGAGTTCGTCGCCGAACTGCGGCGCCTCATGGATCAGGAGTCCGCACGGTGAACGCTGCCAGACCCACCTCCCGCGCCCGACGTCCCGAGCTGATCCGCTCCTTCGCCGATCTGCGACCGGAGCGGTTCGCCCCGGGACGGCCCGTGGTCACCCTGTTCAGCGGCGGCCTGGACAGCAGCTACCTGCTGCACCGGCTGGCGAAGGCCGGCTTCGGCGACATCCACGCCGTCAGCGTGGACCTCGGCGCCGGCGAGGATCTGGACGAGCTGCGGCTGGTCGCCGAGCGGCTCTCGGTGCGGCTGCACGTGATCGACGGGCGCGAGCGGTTCGCCGAGGAGTACGTCCGCCCGGCGATCGCCGCCCAGGCCGTCTACCTCGGCACCCATCCGATCAGTTCCTCGCTCAGCAGACCGCTGATCGCCGAGCTGGCCATGGACCTCGCCGTCGAGCTGGACGCCTGGGGCGTGCTGCACACGGCCAACCGCTCGCAGAACACCCTGCGCCGGCTCAACGGCGCGCTCGACCTGCTCGGCTACCAGGGCCACTACGGCACTCCGTACGACCTCGACCCGGTGGACCGGCAGCGCAAGGCCCGCGAGTTGGCGGAGATCGGGCTGGTCCACATGGGCAAGCGGGTGGCCAGCATCGACGCCAACCTGTGGTGCCGGGAGTTCGAGTCCGGTGTGCTGGACGATCCCGAGCAGCACACCGTCCCGGAGCACCTGTACCGCTGGAGCGTGCGGGACGAGGCGGTCGCGGACGAGGAGGTCGAGATCGGCTTCGCCGGCGGGGTCCCGATCTCCCTCGACGGGACCCGGCTCCCGCTTCGGATCCTCATCGACACGCTCAACCACCGGGCCGGCGCGCACGGCATCGGCCGCTACAGCGGGCTCGAACACCTCCCCGGCGGCCAGAAGGTGCTCGAACTGCGCGAGATGCCGGCGGCCGAACTGCTGCTGCGCGGCTACCGCCACCTGGAGACGGCGACGCTGGACGCGGAGACCATCCGGGAGAAGATGCACCTGGAACAGCTCTGGGTGCGCGAGGCGCTCGAAGGCCGCTGGTTCGGCGACCTGCGCACGGCCTGCCAGTCCTTCATCGACTCCTGCGCCGCCCGGGTCACCGGCTCCGTCCGCTGGCGCCTGCGACCGGGCACGGCCGAGACCCGGTCGATCGTCGCCGCCGCCCCGCGCTACCTGCGCGACCGTGAGGACTGGGAACGGGAGTCGAGCCGCGCCGACCGCTGAGCCAGCTCAGCCCGCCGCCGGTAGCAGGACGGTGACCGCCGTCCGGCCCGGCTCGCTCGCCACCCCCACCTCACCGTCGTGCGCCGCGACCACCGCCCGCACGATCGCCAGCCCCAGCCCCGTACTGCCCGCGTGCCGGGAGCGCGAGGCGTCACCGCGGGCGAACCGGTCGAAGATGTGCGGCCGCGCCTCGGGCGGGATGCCCGGGCCGTCGTCCACCACCTCCACCAGCACCCGGGCGCCTTGGCGGCGGGCCCGGGCGGTGACGGTGGTCCCCGGCGGGGTGTGGTGGCGGGCGTTGCCGAGCAGGTTGACCAGCACCTGGTGCAGCCTGGCCCGGTCGCCCTGGACGAGCACCGGATCGTCGGGCAGCTCGAGGCGCCAGCGGTGCTCGGGGCCGGCCGCGCGGGCGTCGCTGACGCAGTCCACCACCAGCGGCGAGAGGTCGAGCGGGGCCAGCGACAACGGCCGCCCCGCGTCGAGGCGGGCCAGCAGCAGCAGGTCCTCGACCAGCGCGGTCATCCGGGTCGCCTCCGACTCGATCCGTCCCAGCGCGTGCCGGGTGTCCGGGCCGATCTCCTCGCGCCCGCGCCTGGTCAGTTCGGCGTACCCGCGGATCGAGGCCAGCGGGGTGCGCAGCTCGTGGCTGGCGTCCGCGACGAACTGGCGCACCTGGGTCTCACTGGCGTGCCGCGCCTCCAGCGCCGAACCGACGTGCCCCAGCAGCTGGTTGAGTGCCGCGCCGACCTGCCCGGCCTCGGTCCGCGGGTCGGTGTCGGCCGCCGACACCCGCTCGTGCAGGATCACCTCGCCGCGGTGCAGCTGGAGTTCGGAGACCCGGGCCGCGGTCGCCGCCACCCGGCGCAGCGGGCGCAGCGCGGAGTTGGTGAGGACGAACCCGGCCAGCGCGACGGCCAGCAACGCACCTGCCGACAGGCAGAGTTCGGTGACCACCAGGCGATCCATGGTGGCTTGCAGGTCGGCTGTGGGCAAGCCCACCACCACCTGGTCACCGCTGAGATGACGATACGTCAGAACCACGCGGTAGCTGCCGAGTCCGGGCAGGTCCACCGAGTGCGGCCGGCCGGCCGGATCGGCCGCGAGCCGGTCCAGCACCGCCAGCTGCGCGGTACTGAGCGGTGTCATGCCGGGGCTGGCGGCCCCCGCGCTGATGCCGCCCGCCACCGCCTGCCCGTCGCTCAGCACCGCGCCGAGCGTCGCCAGCGGCTGGCCGGGACCGAGCACGAAGCCCAGGTCGTCGTCACGGCCACCGCCACCCGCCAACCCGGGCGGCGGCCCGCCGGGCCCCGCCGCGCGCGTCGCCACGCCGCCGAGCGCGTGGTCCAGCTGCCCGTACAGGTCCTGGTGCAGGACCACGGCCGTGACCACGCCGACCACCGCGCAGACCACCGCGATCAGCGACATCGAGGAGACCAGCAGCCGGGTCCGCAGCGACCAGCGGCGGCGCGGGCCGGCCTGCCGCCTCACCGCGGCTCGGCCGCGCACGGCGACTGCGGGACATCCGGCGGCTCCGGGACGTCCGGCGACTCCAGGGTGTCCGGCGGCTCGGCCGGCTTGAGCTGGTAGCCCGCGCCCCGGCGGGTGTGGATCATCGGCGACCGGCCCGCGTCGATCTTGCGGCGCAGGTAGGAAATGTACAGCTCGACCACATTGGTCGCACCGCCGAAGTCGTAGGACCAGACCCGGTCCAGGATCTGCGCCTTGCTCAGCACCCGGCGCGGGTTGCGCATCAGGTACCGCAGCAACTCGAACTCCGTGGCGGTCAGTTCGATCGGCCGGCCGGCCCGGCTGACCTCATGGCTGTCCTCGTCCAGCGTCAGGTCGCCGACCACGATCACCGACTCGCTGCGCGCGGCCGCCGCCCCCGAGCGACGCAGCAGCCCGCGCAGCCGGGCCACCACCTCCTCCAGGCTGAACGGCTTCGTCACGTAGTCGTCGCCACCCGCCGTCAGTCCGGCGATCCGGTCCTCGACCGCGTCCTTGGCGGTCAGGAACAGCACCGGGACGTCCGGCTCGTCCCGCCGCAGCCGGTGGAGCACCTCCAGACCGTCGAAGTCCGGCAGCATCACGTCCAGGACCACCGCGTCCGGCCGGAACTCCCGCGCGCCGCGCAACGCGCCGGCCCCGTCCCCCGCCGTGCGCACCTGCCAGCCCTCGTACCGCAGGGCCATGGAGAGCAGCTCGGCGATGGCCGTCTCGTCGTCCACCACGAGCACGCGGACCGGCGAGCCGTCGGCCCGGGACAGTTCGGGGCGCCCAGCGGGGGCGGGAGATCGATGCGCAGACATGGCCCCGACCCTCGGCCACCTGGCTGAGAGCCGGCTGTCGCGAAGCTGTGGATCCGCTGAGAATACCGAGGCGGACCCCGCTGACCGGGCACCTGCGCCGCTCTGTCAAGATCTGCGATCATGACCACCAAGATCCGCCGCGCCGGCGGCACCAGGACCTTCTCCGACGTCATCCTCGCAGCCCTGCGGATCCGGCGGTTCACCACCGAGCAGGACCTGGCCGACCTGGCGGCGGGCACCACCCTCCAGGTGACCTGCCTCAGCTCCACGCTGGGCACGGTCCGGCTGCTGAAGATCGGCAAGGGGCGCACGATCCCGCAGACGGCACCCGGCAGCCTGTACCTGGCGGCCGACCAGATCAGCTGGCAGAACCGCCGCACCAAGGAGACCGCCACGGTGCGCGGCCCGTTCAGCCTGACCCGCTCGGACAAGAAGGCCGGCCACCCCAAGCTGGCCCGCTTCGACCTCCTCGCGGCCGGCGAGCAGCACGTGATCATCATTCCCAAGGCCGACGTGCCACTGATCACCCGCGTGCTGGAGCACACGGCGGCCGAGTGAGGGCGCTCCGCCCCCGCCCTAGCCGCCGGTCCAGCCCGGCCGGGGGCGGCAGCCCGAACGTGGCTACCGCTCCCGGGCGGTGAGCGCCTTGCTGTAGACCGTGGAGCTGCACCGGACCGTCATGCCCACCCGCTCGTACAGCGACAGCGCGCCGGTCTCCGAGTGCGTCCACAGCGTGCAGGTCCGCCGCCCCTGCCGGTAGAAGTCACGGAAGGCGTGCCGGAGCAGCACGCGGGCGATCCCCCGGTCGCGGTGATCGCGTCGGACCGCGACCCGCTCGATGTACCCCTCGTCGGAATCCGGGGCGTCCAGCGACAGCACCACGCCGACCAGCTGGTCACCGGCGAAGGCCACCGGTGAGACCGCCGGTCCGAACGTGGCGCGCTCGACGGTGAGCCGGGCCCACTCCTCGTAGGACTTTCGACGCTGCTGCCACTCGTCGAACGCGTCCTCGGTGAGCTGGTGCGCCGCTCGCTCGTCGCCGGGCAGGAACCGCCGCACGGTGATGCCCCTCGGCGGCTCGGGCACCGCCGGCTCGGCGGGCATCGCGATCTCCAGCAGCCAGGCGGCGGCGAGCGCCTGGTACCCGCGCGAGCGCAGCAGCGCGCCGGCCCTCCGATCACCGTCCGAGGCGGTCTGGACGAGCCGCTCGGTGCCCACCTGTCGGGCCCGTGCCTCGACCCAGGCGAGCAGCGAACTGCCCAGGCCCCGGCCACGGTGGCCCGGGTGGACGTCGACCTCGGAACGCCGGTTCACCCAGGCCCTGGCGACCAGTTCCCCCACCGGGTCGTACACCAGCAGCGTGTCCAGCTCCGGTGCCAGACCGGGGCGGCCGAGGTCGGCGGCGATGGTGTCGAGATCGGTCTCGGCCCGACCGTCCAGTTCGAGCTCGCAGGCCGTGACGAGGCGGTGGATCGCGCGGACGTCGGCCGTGGTTGCCGGCCGGCTCTGATAGCCGGCCGGCAACCACGGCGGCGAAAGATCAGGCATGCGGGAAACCCTGCTCCATCCGTACGCGTTCTGTCGACCCCATATCGCGGTCCGGTCACCGGTCGGTGCGGGGCGGCTGGTCCGGCGCGGTCCTGACGGCACGTCAGCGGCGGACGGACTCGGACGAGGGTGTGGGGGCGAGGGTGTGGGGCGAGGTGCCTGATCAATGTGCCCGCTCGGCAGGTGTCACGGCTGGGACGACAATGGAAGCGGAGGCAATCGCAGCATTCGATCGAGCAAGGAGGCAGCGATGCCCGGCGACACGGCGCCCAAGAAGCCCTTCTCCCCCTGGCACCCGGATCTCTCCGAGTGGTTCGAGAACTTCCCGTTCGGTCGCTCCGGCGAGCAGAACTCGATCCGGATCGAGGAGTTCGAGCGGGACGGCGCCCTCGTGGTGCTGGCCGAATTGCCCGGGATCGACCCCAAGGACGTGGAGATCACGGTCCGCGACCGCTCGCTCACCATCCAGGCCGAACGCACCGAGGAGCAGCGGGACAAGCGCCGCTCCGAGTTCCGCTACGGCTCGTTCACCCGCACCATCCCGCTCCCGGCCCAGGCCAAGGAGGAGGAGGTCACCGCCGGCTACGCCAAGGGCCTGCTCACGGTGACGGTGCCGCTGGACACCGAGCGGCCGGCCGCCCGGCAGGTCCAGATCAAGCACGAAGAGTGACCAGCACCGCGATCTCGCCCACCGCGCAGACCTAGGGCCTCTCTTACGGATCTTGCCGGGCGCGCGACGCCGGGCGCTGATCCGACAAGATCCGTAAGAGAGGCCCTAGGCGAAAGCACGCTTGCCGAGCTTGGTGGAGTCGGCGACCACGATCAGCTGGTCGTCCCGCCGTTCAAGCCCACCCTCGCACCGGGCGGCACAAGGGCGGCGGCCACCTTCGCGAGCCGGTTCTTCTCGTCCGCCTGGCGCACCGCCTTGTAGCGCAGCGGCAGGTCGTAGGCGACGCCACTCAGCACCGCGCCACCGCGGGTGCGGGTGAGCAGTTGCTGCCGGGCGACTTCCTCCATGTCGCGGCGGACCGTCGCCATGGGGACGCCCAACAGCTCAGCCGCTGCCCCGACTTCGATCCGACCCCGGTCGCCCAGGACCTCGAGCAGTCGCGTCCAGCGCTCGTACGTCCCCATCACCACTGCTCATCACCACTCCTCGACCGTCGTGCCGACGGCGAGCGCAACATGCGGAAAAGCGCATCACCTCGATCCATCGTTGCGCATTTATGCGCGGAAACGCTATACATGGATCACATTCGCGCATCGAGCGCTGTGCTCGCCTCTGGAGGATCCCCATGTCCCATGTCGCCGACGAGATCGCCAGCCAGCCGCAGTGCTGGCGGCGCGCCATGGAGCCGGCACCGGCCGGTCTGCCCGAGCCCGGCGAGCGGGTGGCGGTGGTGGGCTGCGGCACCTCGCTCTACATCGCGCAGGCCTATGCCGCGCTGCGCGAGTCCAGCGGCCAGGGCGAGACCGACGCCTTCGCCGCCTCGGAGTTCCCCGCCGACCGCCGCTACGACCGGGTGGTGGCGATCAGCCGATCCGGCACCACCACCGAGGTGCTGGCCGCGCTGAACCGCACCGCCGCGCCGACCGTCGCGCTCACCGGTGACCTCGCCACGCCGATCAGCACCGCCGCCGACACCCTCATCGACCTGCACTTCGCCGACGAGAAGTCGGTGGTGCAGACCCGGTTCGCCACCACCGCCCTGGTCCTGCTGCGCAGCCACCTGGGCCTGACCCCGCCCGACCTGCCCGAGCAGGCCGAGCTCGCGCTGACCACCGAGCTGCCGCAGGGAGCCGGCCAGGCAAGCCAGTTCACCTTCCTCGGCACCGGCTGGACGATCGGCCTGGCCAACGAAGCCGCGCTCAAACTCCGCGAGGCCGCCGGCGCGTGGACCGAGTCCTACCCGGCGATGGAGTACCGGCACGGCCCGATCAGCGTCACCGACCAGAACAGCCTGGTCTGGTTCCTCGGCGAACCCCCGGCCGGCCTGGTCGAGCAGGTCCGCCGGACCGGCGCCACCGTCGCCACCTCCCGCCTGGACCCGCTCGCCCAGCTGATCCTCGCCCAGCGCCTGGCCGTGGCCCTGGCCCAGGCCAAGGACCTGGACCCCGACCAGCCGCGCCACCTCACCCGCTCGATCATCCTGGCACCGCAGTGACCGTCATCGCCCTGGACGTCGGCGGCACCCGGATCAAAGCCGGCGTTATGGCCCCGGACGGCACCGTGCTGCACACCGAACACCGCGCCACCCGAGCCGAGTTCGGCCCCGATGCCGTCCTCGAAGCCGTACTCGGCTGCGCCACCGAGCTCTCCCGCGTGTACGCCCCGAGAGCGGCCGGCCTCGCCGTCCCCGGACTGGTTGACGAAGCATCAGGAGTCGCCGTCTTCGCCGCCAATCTCGGCTGGCGCCAGGTCCACCTCCAGCGGTGGCTCGCAAAGGAGTTGGGGATCCCGGTCGCTTTCGGGCACGACGTTCGGGCGGGCGCCCTGGCCGAGGCCAGACTCGGCGCCGGCCACGGCTGCCGCTCCTTCCTCTTCGTCCCGGTCGGCACCGGCATCGCCGCCGCCGTCATGCTGGACGGACGCGCAATGGCCGGCAGCCACGGCTTCGCCGGCGAACTGGGACACCTGGTGGTCCGGCCCGGCGGCGAGCCCTGCCCGTGCGGCGGCCGGGGCTGCCTGGAGGCCCTCGCCTCCGCCGCCGCCATCGCCCGCCGCTACCAACAGGCCACCGGCGCAGGGGAGATCAGCGGCCGGTGTGACATCACCGCCGAGGACGTCCAACACCGCGCGGCGGCCGGCGACCAGCACGCCGCGCGGATCTGGCGGGAGGCCATCGAGGCGCTCGCCGACGGCCTGGCCGCCGCGATCACCCTGCTGGACCCCGAGCGGATCGTCATCGGCGGCGGCCTCGCCGACGCCGGGCAACCCTACTTCGGCCCGCTGCGAGCGGCCCTGGCCGCCCGTCTGACCTTCCAACGGATGCCGGAGATCCGCCCCGCCGCCCTCGGCCACCAGGCCGGCTGCCTGGGCGCCGCACTGCTCGCCCAGGACCTCCGACAGCCGCCCGGGCAGGGCCCGGCAGGCGGGAGGGACTCGTGATCCTCACGGTCACGCTCAACGCCGCGCTCGACGTCACGTACCGGGTGGACCGGCTGCGCCCGCACACCAGTCACCGTGTCCGGTCGGTGGCCGAACGGGCCGGCGGCAAAGGCATCAACGTCGCCCGGGTGCTGAATGCCCTCGCGCGCGAGACCACCGGACAGGACAGCGTCCGACCGGGCACCGTCCGACGGGACACCGTCGAACACGAGATCGTCGTCACGGGGTTGGCCGGCGGCGCGGCCGGTGCGGCGCTGCGCGAGGAGCTGGCGACGGCCGGGCTGCGCGACCGGCTGGTGCCGATCGCGGGCAGTTCGCGCCGCACCGTCGCAGTCGTCGACGAACAGGCCGGTGACACCACGATCCTGCTGGAGCCGGGACCGGTGGTCACCGACGCCGAATGGGCCCATTTCCTCGACCAGTTCGACCGGCTACTGCCCCGGGCCGCCGCCCTGGTCCTCGCCGGCAGCCTGCCGGGCGGGGTGCCCGCCGACGCGTACGCCGTCCTGCTGCGCAGGGCACGCGCCCACGGCGTGCCCGCCGTCCTCGACGCCGACGGCGCGCCGCTGCTGGCCGGCCTGGCCGAAGCGCCCGCCGTGGTCAAACCGAATGCCGCCGAACTCACCGCCGCCACCGGCGAGTCGGACCCCTGGGCGGCAGCCCGGGCGCTGCGCGCCGCCGGAGCGCGGGCGGTGGTCGCCTCGTTGGGTGCGGACGGGCTCATCGCCGTGACCTCGCAGGGCAGTTGGCAGGTGCGGCCGCCACGCCGGTTGGCCGGCAACCCGACCGGGGCCGGTGACGCGGCCGTCGCCGCCCTCGCCCTCGGCCTGATCACCCAGGCGCCCTGGCCGGTCCGGCTCGCCCAGGCGGTGGCCCTGTCGGCCGCCGCCGTCGCCGCACCGCTGGCCGGGGACTTCGACCACGCCGTCTATCGCGGCCTGCTCGACCAGTTGGACGTCGCTCCGTCGCCTCCGCTCTCGCCTCCCTGCTCGCCTGCCTGCTCGCCTCCTTCGTCCCCGGAGAACTCCCGTGCCGCTGACCGCCACTGACGAGATCGTCGCCAAGGCCGCGAACGCCGCTCGCGGCGTCGGCGCGTTCAACGTCATCCAGCTCGAACACGCCCAGGCCATCGTGGCCGGCGCCGAGGCCGCCGGCGCCCCGGTGATCCTGCAGATCAGCGAGAACGCCGCCCGCTACCACGGCGCGCTCGCCCCCATCGGCGCCGCCACACTGGCGGTCGCCGCCGCCGCCCAGGTGCCGGTCGCCGTCCACCTCGACCACGCCACCTCCGTCGAGCTGGTTCACCAGGCCGTCGAACTCGGCTTCAGCTCCGTCATGTTCGACGCCTCGGCGCTGGACTACGCGCGGAACGTCCAGACCACAGCCGACGTCGTCGCCCACTGCCACCGGGCCGGGGTCTGGGTCGAGGCCGAACTCGGCGAGGTCGGCGGCAAGGACGGCGTGCACGCCCCCGGCGCCCGCACCGACCCCACCGAGGCCGCCGCCTTCGTCGCCGCCACCGGGGTGGACGCGCTCGCCGTCGCGGTGGGCACCTCGCACGCCATGCTCACCCGGGACGCGGTACTGGACTTCGACCTGATAGCCGCGCTGCGGGCCACCGTTGCCGTCCCGCTGGTGCTGCACGGCTCCTCCGGAGTCGCGGACAGGCACCTGACCACCGCCGTCGAGGCGGGGATGACCAAGGTCAACATCGCCACCCATCTGAACCAGGTCTTCACCACCGCCGTCCGCGAGACCCTCGCCGCCCAGCCGAAGCTCGTCGACACCCGCCGCTACCTGGGCGCCGGACGCACCGCGATGGCCGGCGAAGTCGCGCGGCTGCTCGGCGTGCTGAACGCCGCGCTCTGACGGCGGGCCGGAGTGGTACCAACGGCAGCCACGGCAAGCGCTTTCCGGCTCGGCCCGGCCGGCGCTCCGTCACCCGATGAGTCTGGCCCGCCCACCAGTCCGGCCCCGCGGGCGGGTCACGTCGTCGTCCACCCCCGCCCAAGGGTCGATCCCGACATAGCCCACCGACCGGCCCTCGCCGTCGAGCAGGTGGCCGACCAGCTTCACCATCCGCAGCGTCACCTGCCGATCCACCACCCGGGCCTGCGGGAACCGTCGGGCCAGCCGGGCCTCGACCCGGCGCGTGTCGGCGATCTGATGCGTCACCACCGACGCCACCACGTTCGCCGCCGCCCCCGCGACCACCCCGCACATCCGGGTCTCGGTCTGCTCCGCGAGCCACCCGGTGGCCGCGTCCAGGTCCGGCGCGGGCACCTCCAGCCAGAGCACGGTGTGCACCGTGCGCCCGGCCAGCCGCTGGGAGGCGTCGCAACGAAGCACCAGGCGGCCCGACTCGCGCAGCTCGCCGACCCGGCGCCGGACCGTGGTGGATGGCAGCCCGGTGCGCTCGGCGAGCTGGGCGAACGGCATCCGGCCGTCCGCGCCGAGCTCCCGGATCAACCACCAGTCGACCAACGCGGCGCGCTTGGCGGGCAGTTCCGCCGCCGTCGGGTCGGCGCCGCCGATCGCCTCACGCTGCGCGGGGTCCAGCGCGCCCTCCCGCCACCGACTGCCCTCACGCAACGTGCGCTCGACGAAGGCCGTGCGCGTGCGCAACACACCCGGCGCGCGCCCGATCCGGTCCAGCGCGTACGTCGTCACCTGGGCCGGCTCGACCCCGACCACGGTCACCAGCAGGTCGGCCGAGCCGGTGATCACCTCGACCGTCGCGGCCTGCGGATCGGCCGCCAGCGCGGTGGCGACGGCGCCGACCTCGTTCGACCGGCACTCGACCGACACCAGGGCCATCAGCCCCATGCCCCAGTGCTCGGCCGAGGGGTAGCAGGTCACCCAGGCGTCCCGGTCGGCGGAGAGCCTGGCCCAACGGCGCGACAGGGTGGCCGGGTCGACGCCGAGCGGTGCGGCCAGCCTGGACCAGGTCGCCCGCGGGTCCAGCCGGAGCGCGTCGACCAGGACGAGGTCGAGTTCGTCGATCATGGCTGATTCTTGCACCGCAAGATCTGGCCTGGCGAGCTCATGCGTCGGCGGTTCGCCCCACCCCGGCCGGCCATTCGAGAGCTGATGGGGTTCCTTGACTCCGGCTCTGCGCGCGACCTCGTGACTGGTCTACGGGCCCTCGTCAAGGGTGAAAAGACTCGGGTCGACCTGAGCCATCCGCACCTTGGCGGTGCCTCGATCCGAACGGACACTGGGAGCGGAGGTACACATGAGTGTCTTCGCCAAGCTCGCCAGGGTGACCCCGCTCGCTCCCCTGCTGCTCGTCGTCTCGATCCTGTCCATCCTCACACTCGGGGCCCCGCCCGACATGGCACGGCAACGCCTCTGCGGGGCACGGCAGTTACGCCGGTTCGCGAAGCGCTGCGGCGCTTACCAGGAACACGTCGTCGAACGCAGGACGGGCGCCGGCGTCTTCGGCAGGGACCCGTGCTGGGAGACAGTAACGGCGCTCCGGCCAGGGGACGTCACCGAGGTGACGGCCGAGGTAGCCCGCGCACTGCAGAGTGCGGGCTACGCCTGGAACGCCGGCTTCGCCGCGGACTCGAACCGCAAGTGGCCTGGCACGCCGACCCGCCCCGCTCTGCAGGTTTCCCTGGTCCCGGCAGGCGGTGCCCTCGCCAGGATCGGCCACCTCGCCGTCCCGCGACGAGCACGGCTTGGACTGGTGCTGGTGTGGTCGCACAGCGGCGCTCCAGACGTTCCGGGCCGCGCCGACTACGGGAACGGGAAACGTCTCCGCTACCGCCGGCTCCTGCCCCCGGTCGTTCCGACCGGCAGCACCGGCGTGCTGATGCAATTCAGCGAGTGCCGGCCAACGGGCTAGGAGGGGCCGGTGCCCGCGCCACTTCCTCGCTCCGCCGGTCCCCGCCGCACAGATTCAGACCTGCTCACCCTGACGCCCCTTCGACGGCGCGCTGCCTTGCGGTCGAGCGCCACGGCGCTGGGGCTGCTCGACATCCCGGCCAGCGGCACGCCGGCTCCGGCCAAGTTCCGGATCTTGACCAGCCGGAGCAGGTCGGCCGACCCGTAACGCCGGTCGCCCGAGCAACAAGCTGCCCGGCACGCCATGTACAGGAACATCGCCCACCTCACGGTCGGCCAAGGGCAACAGGGCGGCTGGGGCTTCGGGATGGCGGTGCGCACCCATCGTGGCGACCACGCGCCCATCGGCCAGTTCGGCTGGGACGGCGGTACCGGCACCACGGCCTACGCCGACCCGGACAACCAGCTCACCGGAATCCTGCTCACCCAGGTAGGGATGTCGACCCCGGACTCGGCACGGCTCATCCACGACTTCTGGACCACGCTCTACCAGGCCACCGACGACTGACGACCGTGGCCTGCTGATCCGGTCGTCGGCACGGCATCCGGCGGCGGAACGGACTGAGCGTCAGGAACGAGCGTACGGCGTGGTCATGATCTCCATGTTGTGCCCGTCCGGGTCGTCGAAGTACGCGCCCCGGCCACCGAACAGGTGGTTGATCCGGCCCGGGTCGGTGTGGCTGGGGTCCGCGTAGTACGTCACCCGGATCGCTTCCAATCGGGCGATCATGGCGTCGAACTGGTCGTCGGGCACCAGAAAGGCGTAGTGCTGCGACTGGATCGGCTCACCACGCGTCTCGTAGTAGTCCAGCGTCACGCCGTTGCCGAGGTCGACCGGCAGGAAGGGCCCGAACGGGGCACTCACCTCCAGGCCCAGGACCTCGGCGAGGAACCCGGCGGACAGCTGCCGGTCGGTGGCGTGGACGACGGTGTGGTTGAGCTGGACGGTAGTGGTCTCGTGCTGGTGCTGCTGGTGCTGCTGGTCGTGCGGCATTCGGGGTACCTCTCTCCGAGTCTTGGTTCCATTGTGGAACGGCGCGCGGCGCGCCGGAAGGAGGACAGGAGGAGGGCAGGTCGGGGCTCTGGCCCGCCTCGCGCTCACGCCGAGGCCGGGCGCCTCACTGGTGGGAGCGGCCCCCTTTCGGGAGCCGCTCCCTTGGTGTGTGCGTTCGGCGTCAGCCCGCGACGTTGAGCGCGGTGTCGTCGATCACGAAGCTGGTGGTGCCGCCGTTGGCGTCCGTCTCGGTGCCGCTGAACCTCAGCGTGACGGTCTGGCCCGCGTAGGCCGACAGGTCGGCGGTGTGCTGGGTGTAGCCGGTGCCGGCGTCCAGGTTGGAGTACGTGGCCACCGTGCCGAGCACGGCGCCGCTGCCGTTCAGGAGTTGGACGTTGAGGTTGTCCGGCTTGGCGGTGCCGGTGCTCTCGGTGGTGTCGACGTGCAGCCAGTAGGAGAGGGTCGCGGTGCAGCCTGCCGGGATGGTGACGGTCTGCGAAACGGTGTCCGTACCAGACGTCGAGTTGCCGTCCAGCCAGGCGTCCCAACTACCCCAGTGCGCGGGCTCGTCGACCGTGTCACTGTTGATCGGCGCCGAGCCGGTCGTGGAACTCTGGCTCCACGGCGTCGTGTTGGTTCCGTTCTCGAAGCCCGGGTTGATCGGGTAACTGCCGGCCGGCGTGGCGGCGCTGGTGGTGATCGACAGCGCCGCGGAACCACCGGCGTTCACCGAGGCCGGGCTGAACGAAGCCGTGGCTCCCGACGGCAGCTGCGCGCGGGTCTCCCGGGGGCCGGCCGCATACCCGAAGCGTTCATCAGTGTGAATGAGAATCAGAATACTGAAGCTTTACCGTAGCAAGCCTTGTCGGTGACCCGTCCAATCGCGACCGTCTTAGGCAGCGTGACCCAACGTCAACTGGGAGTGGGCACAGATGAATCGGACTCAACGGCAGCGAACCGGCCGGCTGCGACGGCTGACCGGGCAACTCCTGGCGGTGGCCCTGGTGGCCATGACCGCCATGCTCGGCACCACCGCGACCAGCGGCGCCACCAGCGCCGCGACCAACTCCCCCCGAGGGGCGAGCGCGGCCTGGACCGGCTACTTCGACGGCTTCCCCAACAGCACCTGGCACCAGAACTGGGGCATCACCCCGGACACCCAGCAGTGCCAGGGCGCGACCAGCACCGCGCCGTGCAACTGGGGCTACCAGAACATGCAGGCGATCAGCGACCCGACCGCGCCCGGCAGCGGCCAGGCCCTCAAGGTCACCTACCCGGCCAACAGCGGCCCGCCGAGCTGCGGTTGCGGCCTCGACGGCGGCCAGTTCTACCAGAACCTCAACCTGAACGGGCAGCAGGCCCTCGCCCAGAGCAACGTCGTCGACCTGAAGTACTCCTACAACTTCCCGGTGGGCTTCGACTTCGGCCGCAAGCTGGCCGGCAAGATGCCCGGCCTCTACGGCGGCGTGCCCGGCTGTGAGAGCGGCGGCCAGCACTGCAACGGCGGCTGGTCGACCCGCTACATGTGGCGCGGCGGCAGCGCCAACTCGACCGACGGCGAGCTGTACTTCTACACCGCCTCGGGCTCCGGCTACGGCGCCGATCTCTGCCTGGGCAACTGGAAGTTCAACGCCGACGGCAAGTGGCACGCGATCGAGCAGCAGGTGAACGTCGCGACCGGCCAGATCACGATCTGGGCCGACGGCGGCGCCACCCCCGTCTGCCAGACCACCCAGACGCTCGGCAACACCCCCGCCTCCGGCGTCTTCTTCTCCACCTTCCACGGCGGCCACGACACCTCGTGGAGCCCGAGCAAGACCACCACCGACGAGTTCGCCGACTTCACCCTGGCCACCGGCCAGCAGAGCGGCGGCAGTTCGCCGGCCACGCCGGGTTCCCTCGCCGTGTCCGGCACCACCGGCTCCAGCGCGACGCTGACCTGGTCCGAGGCCGACAACGGCGACCCGGCGGCCTCGTACAACGTCTACGAGGGCAACACCGCGGTGGGCACCAGTACTTCGACCACCGCAACCATCTCCGGCCTGACGGCCGGCAGTTCACACACCTACACGGTGACGGCCGTCGACGCCGCAGGAGTCGAGTCCAGCCACAGCGCCGCCGTGACGGCGAGCATCCCGGGCAACGGCCCCGGCAGCCCGGCCACCCCGACCGGCCTGACCGTCACCAACACCACGGGCACCTCGGCCGATCTGGCCTGGACCGAGACCGACAACAGCGACCCGGCCACCTCCTACGACGTGTACGAGGGCGGCACGGTGGTGACCAGCAACACCGCGCCGGGCGCCACGATCAGCAACCTGGCACCGGGCAGCACGCACACCTACACCGTCACCGCGGTGGACGCCTCCGGTGTGGAGTCCACTCACAGCACACCCGTGACCGTGCAGATCCCCGGCGGCGGCGTGGGTCTGACCGCCTCGGTGAGCAAGATCAAGGACTGGGGTTCCGGCTACACCGACGAGGTGACCGTGACCAACAACTCGACCGGCACCGCCACGGGTTGGAACGTCCAGCTGAACCTCGACCCGACCATGAACATCGAGAGCGAGGCCTCGGCCGCACTGAGCTCCAGCGGCCAGCACGAGACCTTCACCAACACCAGCGGCAACGGGACCATCGCCCCCGGCGCCCATGTCACCTTCCAGTTCAGCGGTGACTACTCCAGCCACTACATCGCGCCGACCAACGTGACGGTCACCGGCGCCGGCAACGGCTCCAGCAGCCCCGCCGTCCCAACCGGCCTGGCCGCCGGCACCACGACCAGCTCGTCGATAGCGCTCTCCTGGACCGAGACCAACAACAGCGACCCGGCCACCTCCTACAAGATCTACGAGGGCGGCACGGTGGTGGGCACCAGCAGCGCGGCCAATGCCACGATCACCGGCCTGGCGCCGAGCAGCACTCACACCTACACCGTCACCGCCGTCGACTCCACCGGCGTCGAATCGGCCGCGAGCGCTCCGGTCACGGCCACCACCGCGGCCGGTGGCACCAGCGCCCCCGCCACTCCGACGGGTCTGACCGCCGGCGCCATCACCAGCTCGTCGATAGCGCTTTCCTGGACCGAGACCAACAACAGCGACCCGGCCACCTCCTACAAGATCTACGAGGGCGGCACGGTGGTGGGCACCACCGCCTCGACCAGCGCCACGATCACCGGCCTGGCCGCATCCAGCAGCCACACCTACACCGTCACCGCCGTCGACTCCACCGGCACCGAATCCACCCCGAGCTCCTCGGTCACGGCCACCACCAGCGCCGGAGTCCCGACCAGCCCGGCCACCCCAACGGGTCTGACCGCCGGCAGCGTCACCAGCTCCTCGATAGCGCTCTCCTGGACCGAGACCAGCAACGGCGACCCGGCCACCTCCTACAACGTCTACGAGGGCAACACCGTGGTGGGCACCAGCACCTCCACCAGCGCCACGATCACCGGCTTGGCCGCATCCAGCAGCCACACCTACACCGTCACCGCCGTCGACTCCGCCGGCACCGAATCCGCCCCGAGCGCTCCGGTCACCGCGACCACTAGCGCGGCCGGCGGTGGCGGCGCGTTCAGCCAGACCGAGATCGACTCGGCCGTGGCGGCACCGCTGATCGCCTTCGCCGCGCCGACCTCCGCCGTGCCCCGCCCCGGCACCAACCCGCTCAACATCGGTGCCGCCAAGGTGCTCTACTACCTGGCCCTGGTGGACCGGCAGGCCCCGGGCAGCAAGGCCAGTGGCGGGACGACGGTGGACAGCGCGCTGCTCGCCCAGGTCCGCCACCTGATCGCCGGCGGCAACGAGCCGGACGCCGACGGCGGTCTGGAGGGCTGGGCGCACGCCCCGGTCGCCCAGGCGCTGCTGCTGCTCAAGAACGGCCCCGCCTGGAGCGAGCTGACGGCCGCCGAGCAGAACAAGGTGACGCTGCTGGAGGAGGCGCTCGGCTTCGCCGGCAACTACACCTACAACGACGCCAACAGCTTCTCCTCCGGCATCTGCGGCTTCGGCAACTTCTCCAAGACCAACAACCCCAACTACCGTGACGGCTACGTCGATGTGGAGGCAGCGGCGATCCAGTTCTTCGGCGGCGGCGCCGCCTGGAACAGCATGCTGGCGAAGTTCGACGACGCCACCATGGCTTCTCAGCTCAACGCGGCGGGCCTGACCAACGCCGGCGGCTGCTACGCCACCGTGGGCACGGCCGCCAACTCCGCGATCCACCCGGCCTTCGTCTGGGAGGGGCAGAGCGCCACCAACCTGATGGGCATCTGGAACCAGCTCGCCGCCGACACCTTCGACAAGACCGCGCAGAGCACCGTCAGCGGTGCCCACATCGCGGACGGCACCACCAGTCCCGAGGAGGGCAAGCTCGGCATGGGCCACGAGTTCAACTCCACGGACTCCAGCGGCCTGCGCAGCTCCGCCCTCTACACCTTCGAGGGCTGGATGAACGTGACCGGCAACCGGGTGGCGATGAGCTCGCTCGGCAGCTTCAGCTGCTCGACGGCCTCCGCCGCCGCGCGCTACAACGTCGGCACGCTCGACCTGATCTACAAGCTGCACCACGGCTACATCTCGGTCGCCCTCAACCAGCCCAGCATCCTGGTGGACGACCACGGCGATCCCGCCACCGACGGCCCGAACGTCAAGGGCTACCAGTACGACCTGGACGCCTACCACGCGCTGGTGGCCACCCAGGGCTGCTGACGTCAGGCAGGCTGCCGGGCATCCGACCCCTCAGCTTGTCGTCTCGGGAACTCGAAGAGGCGCTCGCGGACGGCCGTTGGCGTGCGCTTGACGATGCCCCAGGAACCACGGAGTCCGGCGGCGGGCTGTAGGCGCCCGCCCCCGGAGAGGTGAGCGGGGGGCGTACCTGCCCCCCGCCGCTGTGGCCGTGTGGCGGGGAAGGTTTCGCGCAGGACCGCGCCCCGGCACAGGGCACAGCTCAGCGTCTCCTGGCGGAGGTGGCTCGGACAGGGGCCCGGGGGTCGAACGCCGCGACGATTGTGTCGTTTGTGTTGTTCATCCGATGGGGCGAAATGCGCGACCGACGCCCGCATATGCCCTGATTGTCGGATGTGAGCGGTAGGCCACTCAGGTGAGATGACACCCCGAACATGCCGTCACCGAGTCGCCCGTGGAAGGGGACCTATGAGGCTCGCAGGAAACAGGATCGCCGGACTCGCGGCCGTCGCGGTGAGTACGCTGTCGCTCGGCGCCATCACCGCGTCCGCCACGCCCGCCGTGGCGCAGGCGCCCATCTGCGGCGAGGCCGACTGCTCCAACCTGGCACCCGCCAGCCTGAGCGCCAGCCAGGCCACGCTGAACATCACGTCGTTGGAGCTGGAGAACATCACCGCCACCGCCACCGACGTCCGCACCGGACGGCCGCTGGTGGGCGCGCTGGTCCACTTCTACACCTCCGACGGTCGGATGCTGGGCTCGGCCTACACCAACTACGGGGGCATCGCCGGCATCACCACCACCGAGAACTTCGGCCCCGGCACGATCCAGGAGCTGCTGAACGGCTACGACGCCGTCCTGGTCGGCGACGGCGTCCACACCGCGGCCTCGGCGCACGGGGCGATCACCATCGGCACGGACTGCTCCACCACGCCCCCTCAATAGCGAATCGGTGTTGATCGAATGAGGCAGAAATGACAGCAGGGGAAGTGTCCGGCACTTCAGCCGAGATGGCGGACGAGGCGGGGCTGGCGGCCCTGCGGGAGCTGGTGACCGCCTCCGACGACCGCTTCCGCCCGCGTCCGCAACCCGGACCGGCCCAGGAGCGGCGCACCCTCACGGTGGGCATGGCCACGTACGACGACTACGACGGCGTGTACTTCACCGTCATGAGCCTGCTCCTCTACCACGCCGAGGCGATGGACCAGGTCAACCTCCTGGTGGTCGACAACCACCCCGCCGGCCCGCACGCCTGGGCACTGAAGCGACTGGAGCAGGACTTCCCGCAACTGCGCTACATCCCCTACGACCGGCGGGTGGGAACCGCCGCCCGCGACCGGATCTTCCGCGAAGCCGTCTCGGACTGGGTCATGTGCGTGGACTCCCACGTCCAACTGGCCCCCGGGGCCTTGGCCGCCCTGCTGGAATACATCGACCGGCACCCCGACAGCGGCGACCTGCTCCAAGGGCCGCTGGTCTCCGCCGACGGGCAGCGGGTCTCCACCCACTGGGAACCGCGCTGGGAACGGCTGATGTACGGGGTCTGGGGCAGCGACCCGCGCGGCGCCGACCCCGGTGCCGCGCCCTTCGAGATCGGCATGCAGGGCCTGGGCCTGTTCGCCTGCCGGACCAGCGCGTGGCCCGGCCTGAACCCCGCCTTCGCCCGCCACGGCGGGGAGGAGGGCCACCTGCACGACAAGTTCCGCCGCGCCGGCGGCGCCACCTGGTGCCTGCCGGCCCTGCGCTGGACCCACCGCTTCGACACTCCCCGTGCCGGGCGGACCGCCTCGACCTGGTACCAGCGGCTGTTCAACTACCTCATCGGCTTCGACGAGCTCGGCCAGCGCCCCGACGAGGCCATCGACCACTTCACCGCCGTACTGGGCGACAAGGCCGTCCGCCAGGGCGTGGCCGACTACCACGCGGAGAAGCAGAACCCCTTCAACACCTTCGGCGGCATCACCTGCATCAACCTCGACGAGCGCCCCGACCGTTGGCAGGCCGTACAGAGGCGACTGGTCGGCCTGGGCATCCGCCCCGAACGCCTCCACCGCCAGCCGGCCACCGCGACACCGGACGGCCCCCGCATCGGCCGCGCGCTCTCCCACCGCCAGGCCATTCAGCAAGCCCACATTGACGCCCTGGAATCCCTGCTCGTCGTGGAGGACGACGCCCTCTTCCGCCCCGACGCCGCCGAGGTGCTGCGCGGCGCCCTGGCCGAACTCGGCCACCGTCCCTGGTCGCTGCTCTACCTCGGCGGCGCAGAGAGTGAACCGGCCTTCCCGCAGGCCGAGGGGAGCCACCACCCCGAAGCCGTCACCGGCGCCACGACCAGCCACGCCACGACCACCCACGCCATCGCATATCACCGCAGCATCTTCACCCAGCTGCTCGATGAACTGCCCGACACCGTCGAAGGCATGACCGCCTGGATCCAGCGCCGTACCGCGCTCGACCAGTACCTGATCCGCCTGGACCGGCCCGACCGCTACCGCACCGTCCCGGCTGTTGCCACCCAGACCGAGCAGGTCCACCCGATGCCGGCCGCCCTGCGCGACCAGTCCGCCCCGTGAACAACTTCCAGGACCACGGACCGCTGTGCGGGCACTGAGAGGAAACACCGGCCGATGAACATCCCCCGGGCCCGCCGCGAAGGGCTGCGTGTCAAGGAGATCACCGACGGCCGCCTGGCCATCTACGACGAAGACGCCGAGCAGGGACACCTGCTCAGCCCGCTGTGCGCCATCGTCTTCCACCTCGCCGACGGCACCCGGGCCCTTGCCGACCTCACCACGGCCGTCACCCGCACTCACGCGGCGGTCGACACCGCCGTCATCCGGCTCGCCCTCAGTGAACTGTACGTAGCCCACCTGCTCGACGCCCCGCCCGAGTAGCCCCACAACACCACCGCCCACGCCGGCCAGCCTCGCGGCTGGTTGGGCCGGCTCCACCCACACCATTCACTGCATAGACCGGTCAGCCGAATGCATAAACCGGTCACCCGGGCCTACCGAACCTCTTCCGTTGCAATCCGACAGCACATCGGCCAACGCACGCCCGATCCGCCTCGGAGCGCGCGGATCATCGCACTTCGCGGAGATCATTTCGCCGGGAAGACCTCACTGCGTCAACGTGCGAAGTCGTACATGACCTCAGCGTGCTTGGGCTTGCGTGCCTCGATCAGGGTCCGCGTCGAGTAGGTCACGAACGGCCCTTCGGCCACGATCTGCTGGTGCAGAGATCGAAGACGATCACGATAGCGCTCGACGGTGAAACCGGGTACGGCCCACACGACCTTGCGCAGAAAGTACACAACGGCACCGATGTCGAAGAATTCGACGCGCAGCCGCTCGAACCTGATGTCAACGACATCCAGGCCCGCCGATTTGGCCGCCTCGGCCTCGGCGTAAGGATGCCGCCGGTTCTGTAGCTCCGTATCGCACGGAGCACCGAAGAACTCCGCCAGAGAAGCGAGGGTGTCCGGCCCAAGGTGCTGCGCGAAGTAAGCGCCACCAGGCTGGAGCACGCGGGCGATCTCCGCCCACCACACGGGGGAAGGGAGACGGCTGGTGACCAGGTCGAACGACTCGTCACCAAATGGGAATGGTGGCTGATCCGGGTGTGGCACAACGGTCACACCGCGGGGTTGCAGTAACTTGGCGGCCCGCGCAAGGTTCGGCGGCCAGCCCTCCGTTGCCGCAGCGTAGGGCGGTAACCTGTACGCCAGCCGGCGCGCCCCGGCGAGCACTTCTCCGCCCCCGGTCTGTATGTCCAGGGCGGCCGATGCGGATGCCAAACGCGCGCTCATCAGCTTCTGATAACCCCAGGAAGGACGTTCCTCGCTTGCTCGCCCGTCGAGCCAGGAGAAATCCCAGCCGTCCACACTGACGGAATCAGCCTCCTTCATGAGGTCTTCGAACGACCGAGCCGAGCCGATAGCGACTTCCTGTGTCATGATGTCGCATTCCCCTTTTCGACAAGACCAGTGCGGTTCACGTTCTCCGTCAAGGAGTCTCGACGCGCCGGGGCATCCAGGAGGCTGGAGCTTCCTGCGTCGTCTTTTTCCTATCCGGTTCATCCGGACACTGTCAAGACGGTTCATGAGGTGTGCTACCAGCTGGCCTTGCGAATATCGGGCAGGAATCGGGCCAGAAGTACGCCTCGGGAGCGCCGGCTCGGTCGTGCCGGGCCACGGATCCGTCAGGCCGACGGGCCCTCCCCGCCGGCCAGCCGCTCAGGCGCGGTGCTGCGGGAGACCCCGCCGCCGGCCGCCCACTGCTCCACGGCCGCGACATGGGCCATCGCGGCGGCTGCGGCCAGCGGCGCGTCCCGGGTGGTCAAGGCGGCCAGGATGGCCTCGTGTTCGCGGTGGGCGGAGCTGAAGGCGGCGGCGGTGTCGATGCCCCGGATCAGTCGGACCCGCTGGGTGCGGGTCGAGACGATCTCCAGCAGCGTGGCCAGCACCGGGTTGCCGACCAGGCCGACGATGTGCCGGTGGAAGGCCATGTCCAACTCGATGAACTGCTCGGCCGTCTCGGCCTCGGCGCACTGGTCGAGGATCTCGCGCAGCACGGCGAGGTCCTCGTCGGTCACCTTGGCCGCCGCGAGCGAGGTGGCTTGCGGCTCCAACAGCCTGCGCACCTGGAGGAGTTGAACGGCGGCCGGGCCCTGGGAGACGTCGGAGGCGAAGGTGAGGCCGTCCAGCAGCAGGTGCGGTTCCAGGCTGGAGACGTAGGTGCCGTCGCCCTGCCGGGTGACCAGGATGCGCATCGCGACCAGCGCCCGCACGGCCTCGCGCAGCGAGTTGCGGGAGAGGCCGAGCGTCGCGGCCAGCGTCTCCTCCCTGGGGAGCCGCGAGCCCTCCGGGAGTTCGCCCGAGACGATCATGGCTTTGATCTTCTCGATCGCCTCGTCGGTGACCGCCATGGCGGGTGCCTCGTTTCGGGTTCGGTGGTATGCCGGTTCAAAGGTAGAGCAAGGTGAATCAGGTGTGGCAGCTCCGTGGCGCGCTGGTGGCGGCGGCGTCCGGGCCGCCGCCACCAGCGCGGTCAGTGGACGTCGAAGCGGTCCACCACCAGGTAGCTGCCGCCCGCCTTGGTGAGCGTCAGCGTGTGCCGGCCCGGCGCCAGGTTGCCGACACTGTAGAGCGTCTGCTGCGCCTGCCGGGTGGTGGTGACCGCGTTGACGCTGCCCTGGGCGGCGCCGTCCAGCGAGACGGCGATCTGGCCCTCGTCGGGAGCGGTCTCGGTCACGAAGCTGATGCCGGTGCCGACGAAGGTGACGCTCGCCGAGTCGCCGTCCGCCGTGGCGTAGTGCACGTCGTCGCCGTAGTCCCCGTCGCCGCGGCCGCCGGCGTAGCCCCACGAGCTGCCGGCGTAACTGATCGCCGGCGCCGTGTCGTTGTAGCTCGCCGCCACCTCGAAGCCGTCCAGGGTCGCGTAGGTTCCACTGCGCTTGACCACGTGCAGGGTGTGGCTGCCCAGCGGCAGGCCGGACGTGCTGTAGATGACCTGCTCGCCGAGTCGGGTCGGCGAGCTGGTGTCGACCAGGCCCTGCGAGACGCCGTCGATGAAGATCTCGTCCTGGCCCTGGTCGGAGTACTTCTCACCGAGCACCGAGATCCCGGTGCCGGTGAAGCCGACCGAGGCGGTGTCGCCGTTGGTGGTGGTGTAGTGGATGTCGTCGTTCAGGTCGCCGTTGCCGCGGAAGCCGAACTGCGCCCAGGAACCGGTATAGGTGACGGCCTGGTTGTCGTCGTTCAGCTGCCCGGTGAGCGGCTGGTAGGCCGGGTCCGGCCCGGCGGCGGCGATGATGGTCTGTGCCGCGGCGGGCCAGGCTCCGCCGCTGACCACGGTGGCCTGGTTGAAGGTGATGTTGCTGCCGTTGTTGTTGTAGGTCGCGTTGTCGGCGTAGTTGTCGTGCACGTCGATGTCGTGGATGGTGGGCGTCCACATGCCGAACCAGTTCTGCCCGCCGAACCGCGCCACGTTGTCGTGGCTGTTCCAGTACGAGCTGCCCTCGTCCTGGTAGAGCATGTTGTTGGTGTGGTTGCCGCCCTCGACCAGGTTGCCCGCGAGGACCGAGGTCAGCGAGCCCCCATCGCCACCCTGGCCGCCGTTGGTGTAGATCGGGCCGCCGTCGCTCAGCACGCCCATCACGTCGTGCACGTGGTTGTCCAGGATCTGGTTGCCGCCGGCGTAGCCGGTGCCGTGCCGGCAGGGGTTGGCCAGGCCCTGCTCGGCCTGTAGCGAGCAGTCGGAGGCGTAGCCCCAGCCCCAGCCGAGCGAGATGCCGGAGTACGGGGTGTGGCCGATGTCGTTGTGACTGATCGTCAGATTCCGGGTGTACCCGGCCCAGACGCCGACCGCGTCGCTGAAGTCCTGGCCGACGTGGTCGATCCAGTTCTCCGAGACGGTGTCGCCACTGGTCATGCGGGTCGGGTCGGTGAGGTAGTAGTCGTCCACCTCGCCGACCGAGACGCCGCCGCCCGCGGTGTCGTGGATCCAGTCGCCGGTGACGGTGGAGTTCTGGGTGCCGTCGGCGAGGTCGATGCCGGTGCCGCCGGTGTGCGCGATCTCGTCACCGGTGAAGCTGATGTCGCTGCCCCGGTGCACCTGGACGGCGGCCGGGATCCGGGTCGGCGCGTGCGTGGTGGCGTCCCACAGTACGCCCGCCTGGTTGTCGACATAGCCGGCGGTGGACGGGAGTTGCCAGTTCGCGTAGGCGAAGGTGATGCCCTGGAAGCTGATGTCGTGCACCGGCGCCGGCGCGTCGGGGATCACGGTGAAGCCGTCGATCACCAGGTACTGGCCGCCGGTCTTGACCAGCTTCACGGTGTGCTGACGCTTGGTCAGGCCGCTGACGGAGGCGATCCGTTGCTGGGCGAGCCGGGTCGGGCCGTAGCCGGTGGCGCCCTGGACCTTGACGCCGTCCACGTAGACGTCGAAGCTGCCCTCGTCGCTGCTGACCTCACCGAGGACGTCGATCCCGGTGCCGGTGAAGGTGTAGCTCACCGAGTCGCCGTTGGCGGTGGCGGCGTGCACGTCGTTGCCGAGGTCGCCGTACGGGCGGCCGCTGTCGTAGCTCCAACTGGTGCCGCTGTACTGCGCGCCGGGGTCGGTGTCGTCGACCGGCGCCAGGTGTCCCGGGGTGCCGGCGAGGTCGACCAGCGTGTCCAGCACCGGCAGCTCGACGTCGGCGGTCTTCAGGTCCTCGCCGGGGCGGGGTGCGTAGTAGAGGTAGCCGGCCTGGCTGTCGAGGTAGAACTGGCCCGGCTGGGTGAGCAGTTGGTAAGCGTTCTCCACCCAGCTGACACCGGAGAGCGCGGGCAGGCCGGCGCCGTTGAACGGGAAACCCGGGTCGGGCACCGCACTGTTGTTGTTCGCGAAGCAGGTCGGGTCGACGTTCAGGCTCGAACCGCCGCTGCTGGTGGCCGTGATGCTCGCCAGGGGGCAGCGCATCTGCTTCCAGTCGGCGTTGTCGACGATCTCGACGCCGGACTGGTTGGTGAACGCGGCGTACGCGGGGTCGCTGCTGATGAAGCTCGAACCCTGCAAGGTGAAGCCGGGGTTGAGCGGGCCACGGGCCCGCTGGGCGCGCTCGCCGTTCACGAAGAGCTGCCGGCTCCGGGTGCCGGCCGGGACTGCGGCCCGGTAGACGTTCTTGCCGCTGTCGAAGAGCGCGAACCCGGTGATCTGCTTGGCGCCGCTGAACACGGGCTTCTCGCCCGGGTAGGCGGCATAGACCACCTTGGCGCCGTTCTGGCCCGAGTCGGCGGGGCCGTAACTGAGCGGGCTGGTCAGGCGGTAGGTGCCACCGCGCAGGTAGACATGGGTGTCGGCGGTCTGGGTCCTGGCCAGGCCGCGCGCCTTCTGCTTGACGCCCTGCAGTGCGCAGGGCGCGGTCAGGGTGCAGCTGGTGCCCGAGCCGTGGGGGGCGGCGTAGAGCACGGTGGGGGTGGCGGCCCCGGCCTGGGTGGGCACCAGGCCGGGGGCCAGCAGCAGCGCGCCCACCACGGTGGCCGCGCGCCGGAGCAGGGTCATGACGCTCCTCGAAGGGGGAAGGACGAGGGGGGAAGTGCGAGGGGGACGGGGCGAAAGGGGGCAGGCCATGGGCGCGCGGGGACGCGACCTCACTCCTGGGTCTCGCCCGAGGTGAACCGGGAGATGATCAGGGCGACGATGATGATCAGGCCGTTCAGGAACTGGTTCCACAGCGGCGGCACGCCCGCCAGGGTCATGACGTTGACGACGAGTTGGAGCGTCAGCACACCGGTCAGCGCGCCGAACAGGGTGCCCCGGCCGCCGTTCAGGCTCACGCCGCCGATCACCGTGGCGGCGAACACCTGGAAGATCCAACCGCTGCCCTGGTCGGCCGAGATGGAGCCGTAGTGGCCGGTGTAGAGGATGCCCGCGAAGGCCGCGAGCAGCCCGCCGAGGATCAGCACCACCCAGGTCACCCGCTCGACCCGGATGCCGGCGGTGCGCGCCGCCTCGGGGTTGCCGCCGATCGCGTACAGCGCCCGCCCGTGCCGCAGCCAGGCCAGCGCGCAGCCGCCGAGCGCGAAGAGCAGTGCGCAGATCCACACCGCGGCCGGCACGCCGAACCAGGCCGCGCTGCCGAGGTAGCTGAAGGAGCTGGGCAGGTCGACGATCGACTGGCCCTGGGAGAGGGCCACTTGGAGACCGCGCAGCATGGTCAGGGCGCCGAGCGTGACGATGAAGCCGTTCAGCCGCAGCTTGAGGATCAGGAAGCCGTTGACCGCCCCGATCAGCGCGCCGGCCAGCAGGCAGAGCGGGATCGCCGTCCAACCGGGGAACAGGCCAAGGCCGTTGAACCGCCCGCCGTGGCTGGGCAGGACCAGCCAGATGGCGATGACCGGTGCCACGCCGATGGTCGACTCCAGCGACAGGTCCATCCGCCCGGAGATCAGGATCAGCGCCTCGGCGAGCACCAGCAGGCTCAGCTCGGTGGACTGCTGCGCAACCCCGATCAGGTTGGCCGAGGTCAGGAAGGCGGGCGAGACGATGAAGCCGATCACCCCGAGCACCAGCAGCACCGGGACCAGCGACAGATCGCGGTAGCGCTGGAGGTTCAGCTTGCGCCGGGGGCCGACGGCGAGCGGGGGGACAGCGCTTTCAGTCGTGGGAGACATGGTGGTCCTCTTCGATGGTGTCGTGGCCGCGCGCGGGGCCGGTGTGGTCGGACGCGGGGACGGCGGCGGCCCGGTCGTGCGCCATGCCCTCCATCGCGGCGACCAGGTGCTCGTCGCTCCAACCCGGCGCGAACTCGCCGGCGATCTCGCCGTGGAACATCGCCAGGACGCGGTCGCAGGAGCGCAGGTCGTCCAGCTCGTCCGAGACGATCAGGGCGGCTCGACCGGCCTGCGCCACCTGGCGGATCCGGGCGAGCAGGAACTCCTTGGACTTGACGTCCACGCCATTGGTGGGGCGGATCGCGACCAGCACGTGCGGGTCGGTGGCCAGCGCGCGGGCGATCACCACCTTCTGCTGGTTGCCGCCGGACAGCGCCGAGACGGGCGCGTCAGGGCCCGGGGTCTTGATGTCCAGGTCCTCGATCATCCGGCCGGCGAAGGCGGCGATCCGGGCGGGCAGCACGGTGCCGTACGGGCCGAGCTGGGAACTGACCGTCAGGGTCGCGTTCTCCGCCACGCTGCGCCCGGCGACCAGGCCCTGGCGGTGACGGTCCTCGGGGACCAGACCGACGCCGGCGGCCAGCGCCGACGGGATGTCACCGGTGCGCACCGCCTTGCCGGCCACACTGATCCGCCCGGAGCTCGGACGGTGCAGGCCGGCCAGCGTCTCGCCGAGCCGCACGTTGCCGCTCGCGGTCGCGCCGGCCAGGCCGACCACCTCGCCGGCCCGCACCGTGAGATCCACGTTCCGGTAGGCACCGGCCAGGGTCAGGCCGTCCACCGCCAGCAGTGTCTCGGTGGCGAGCGCGGGGCGGGCCACCGGCGCCGGTGCGGTGCTGGCAGCGCTCTCCCCCGTCATCGCCTCGACCAGCGCCGCCTGGTCCAGCTCTGCCACCGGGGCGGTGACGATGTGCCGGGCGTCCCGGTACACCGTGACGCTGGTGCAGAGCTCGTAGACCTCCTGAAGGTGGTGCGAGATGAACAGGAACGCGACGCCCTGCTCCTGCAGTTCCCGCAGCTTGCCGAAGAGCCGCTCGATGCCACGGGCGTCCAGCTTCGCGGTCGGCTCGTCCAGGATGATGAACCGGGCGCCGAACGAGAGCGCCCGGGCGATCTCGACGAACTGCCGCTGCTCCACGGTCAGGTCCTCGGCCCGGGCCGCCGGGTCGACCTCGACGCCGTAGCCGGTGAGCAGTTCGGCGGCCTGCTCGCGCAGTCGCCGCCAGCGGATCGGGCGCAGGCCGAACGCGGTCTGCCGGTTCGGACTCTGCCGGTTCGGACTCTGCCTGTTCAGGCTCTGCCTGTTCAGGAAGAGGTTCTCGGCGACGCTCAGGCCGCCGATGATGGTGGAACGCTGGTACACGCAGGCGACCTTGGCGCGCCAGCCGTCGGTGTCACCGAAGGCCGGCGCCGGTGCGCCGGAGAAGCGCAGGGTGCCGGTGTCCGGCCGTTGCAGGCCGGTCAGGATCGAGACCAGCGTGGACTTTCCCGCGCCGTTGCGGCCGACCAGTGCGTGCGACTCGCCCGGCGCCACGGCGATTCGCGCCTCGCGCAGGGCGACGGTGGCGCCGAACCGCTTGGAGATCCCGCTGGCCTCGACCACCGGGACGGGTGTGCTCTCCGGCATCGTGCAGCCTGTCCTTTCCTCGTCGTGCTTGGAGCAGCGTGTCTCAGTGCGAGACGTTGTTGCCCCACAGGCTCTTGTCGTCCACGTTGTCCTTGGTCACCAGCGGCGCGGGCAGTTGGTCCTCCAGGCCGTTGGGGAGCTTGATGATGGTGGAGTTGTGGTCGGTCGGGCCGGGCTGGAAGGTCTTGCCCTGGGTGGCCGCCTCGGCGTAGTACAGCGCGTACTTGGCGTAGAGGTCGGCGGGCTGCGAGATGGTGGCGTCGATCTGGCCCTGCCGGATCGCGTCGAACTCCTGCGGGATGCCGTCGTTGGAGATGATGCTGATGTGGCCCGGCTGGCCGGCCGGCTTGAGCAGGCCCTTCTGCTGGAGCAGGGCGATGGTCGGCTGCAGGAAGACGCCGCCGGCCTGCATGTAGATGCCGTTCAGGTCGGGATTCTGCGCGAGGGTGGTCTGCAGCTTGCTGGAGGCGACCGAGCCGTCCCAGTTGGTGGGCAGCGCGAAGACCTGGATGCCGGGGTAGTTCTGCTTCATGCAGTCGGCGAACGCCTCCGAGCGGTCGCGTCCGTTGATCGAGGTGAGGTCGCCTTCGAACTCGGCGACCTTGCCCTTGCCGCCCAGCTGCTTGCCGAGGAACTGGCAGGCCTCGGTGCCGTAGGCGCGGTTGTCGGCGCGCACCACCATGTACACGTTGCCCTTGTCGGGTCTGGTGTCCACGCTGACCACCGGGATCTTCTTCGCGGCCAGTTGGTCCAGCGTGGAGGCGATCGCACCGGTGTCCTGCGGCGCCATCACGACCGCCTTGGCCCCGGTGTTCTCGAAGGCCTGGACGTTGGCGACCAGCTTGGTCACGTCGTTCTGCGAGCTGCTGATCGGCAGCGTGTGGGCGCCGTCGCCGCTGACGTCGGCCTTGAGGTACTGCGCGTAGGAGTTCCAGAAGTCGGAGTCCGAGCGCGGCAGATCGATGCCGATGGCCGGCTTGGCGGAGGCGGAACCGCTGCCGCCACCACGGCCGCAGCCGGTGGCGAGCCCGATCAGCAGGACTGCCGCACCGAGGGTGGCCGCACTCCGGGAGAGGGTGGTCTGCACGTTCTGACTCCTTCTAACATCCGAGGTTTGTCGGCTTCGGCAGGAGCTGGGTCACACGGCCTGGAAGGCACGCGACGTGGCGCACCTGCACGGAGGTGGCCGGGCCGGTGATTCATCGGGTGAATCCCCGGCTCCGTGGACGCTAGACCCTGCATCCGGCCCCCGCAAGAGGCCTGACGGTAGCTTTTCGCCCGGCTTCGGACTGACGGGCCGAAAGACCTCGGATGAATCCCTTGCCCTCCGTGGTGACGACTCGTAGAGTCCAGCTCCACGACAGCAATCATCCGATGTATGGGAGCCCTCCCGATGAAGTTGATGCGTCTGGGACCGATCGGTGCCGAGCGGCCCGCGGTACTCACCGCCGATGGCCGCGGCTACGACGCCTCGTCCGTCACCGCCGAGTTCGACGGCCGCTTCCTGGCCGCCGACGGCATCGCCCGGCTGCGCGCCGCCCTGGCGGCCGGCCTGCTGCCCGAGCTGGCCCTGGACGGCCTGCGGGTGGGCGCGCCGGTGGCGCGCCCCGGCAAGGTGGTCTGCATCGGCCTCAACTACCGCGACCACGCGCAGGAGACCGGTGCGGCGATCCCGCAGCGCCCGGTGGTCTTCATGAAGGACCCGGGCACCGTGGTCGGCCCGTACGACGAGGTGCTGATCCCCCGGAACTCCCGGAAGACCGACTGGGAGGTCGAGTTGGCCGTGGTGATCGGGCGGCGGGCCCGCTACCTGGACTCCCCCGCGAGTTCGGTCGAGCACATCGCCGGCTACACGATCAGCAACGACGTCTCGGAGCGCGAGTTCCAGCTCGAGTTCTCGGGACAGTGGGACCTCGGCAAGTCCTGCGAGACGTTCAACCCGCTCGGCCCCTACCTCGTGACGCCGGACGAGATCCCCGACCCGCAGGCACTGGAACTGCGCCTGTCGGTGGACGGGACCGCCCGCCAGCACAGCAGCACCAAGCAGATGATCTTCAACGTCCCCTACCTGGTCTGGTACTTGAGCCAGTACCTGGTCCTGGAACCCGGTGATGTCATCAACACCGGCACCCCGGCCGGCGTCGCGCTCGGCCTGCCCGATCAGCCGTACCTCCGCCCCGGCCAGCATGTCGAGTTGGCGATCGACGGCCTCGGCAGCCAGCGCCAGACCTTCGTCCAAGCCTGAGAGAGGACCGCCCTGTGGCCGCCGTCGCCCGGATCACCGCCGTGGACACCTACGACATCCGCTTCCCCACCTCGCGGGAGCTGGACGGGTCGGACGCCATGAACCCCGACCCGGACTACTCGGCCGCCTATCTGGTGCTGCGCACCGACGCGGGCGACGGGTTGGAGGGACACGGCTTCAGCTTCACCATCGGGCGCGGCAACGACGTCCAGGTCGCGGCGATCAACGCGCTGCGCCAGCACGTCATCGGCCTGCCGGTGGCCGAACTCTGCGCGGACCCGGCCTCGTTGAACCGGACGCTGGTCGGTGACAGCCAACTGCGCTGGCTCGGCCCCGAGAAGGGCGTGATGCACATGGCGATCGGCGCCGTGGTCAACGCCGTCTGGGACCTGGCCGCCAAGCGCGAGGGCAAGCCGCTCTGGCGGCTGCTCGCCGACGCCACCCCCGAATGGCTGGTCTCGCAGGTCGATTTCCGTTATCTCACCGATGCTCTGACGCCTGATCAGGCGCTCGAACTGCTCCAGCGGGGGCGGGCGGGCCGGGTCGAGCGCGAGGCCCGGCTGCTGCGGGTGGGCTATCCCGGCTACACCACCTCCCCCGGCTGGCTCGGCTACTCCGACGAGAAGCTCACCCGGCTCGCCCAGCAGGCGCTGGCCGACGGCTTCACCCAGATCAAGCTCAAGGTCGGCGCCGACCTGGCGGACGACATCCGCCGCTGCCGGGCCGCCCGCACCGCGGTCGGTCCGGACATCCGGCTGGCGATCGACGCCAACCAGCGCTGGAACGTGGCCGAGGCGATCACCTGGACCAAGGCGCTGGCCGAGTTCGACCCGTACTGGATCGAGGAGCCGACCAGCCCCGACGACGTGCTCGGGCACGCGGCGATCCGCACCGGGGTGGCCCCGATCAAGGTCGCGACCGGTGAGCACGTGCAGAACCGGATCGTCTTCAAGCAGTTGCTCCAGGCCGGATCGATCGACGTGCTGCAGCTGGACGCGGCCCGGGTCGGCGGGGTCAACGAGAACCTCGCGATCCTGCTGCTGGCCGCCAGATTCGGCGTGCCGGTCTGCCCGCACGCGGGCGGTGTGGGATTGTGCGAACTGGTCCAGCACCTCTCGATGTTCGACTACCTGGCACTCTCCGGGAGCACCGAGGACCGGGTGATCGAGTACGTCGACCACCTGCACGAGCACTTCCTGGCCCCGGTGACGATGGAGCGCGGCCACTACCGCGCGCCGCGCGAGCCCGGCTTCTCGGCGCAGATGCTGCCGGAGTCGATCGCCCGCTTCAGCTACCCGGACGGCGGCTTCTGGGCCGCCGACCTCGCCCGTACGGAAGGAACTCATTGATGACGGACTTCACCGGCCTGCGCGCCCTGGTCACCGGCGGCGCCTCCGGCATCGGCCGGGCCACCGCGCTGCTGCTCGCCGAACGCGGCGCCGAGGTGGCGGTACTGGACCTCGCGGTCGACACCGTGGACAAGCCGCTGCACGGCCTGGCCGCCGACCTGCGCGACGACGCGTCGGTGCGGGCGGCGGTGGGGCAGGCGGCCGAACTGCTGGGCGGGCTCGACGTACTGGTCAACAACGCCGGGATCGGCGCGATCGGGACGGTGGAGGGCAACCCGGACGACGAGTGGCACCGGGTGCTGGACGTCAACGTGCTCGGCCTGGTCCGGGCCAGTCGCGCCGCGTTGCCGCACCTTCGGCACTCCGTCCTGTCCCGCCCGGGGCGGACCGCCGCGATCGTCAACACCTGCTCGATCGCCGCGACCGCCGGGCTGCCGCAGCGGGCGCTGTACTCGGCGAGCAAGGGCGCGGTGCTCTCGCTGACCCTGGCGATGGCCGCCGACCACGTCCGCGAGGGCATCCGGGTCAACTGCGTCAACCCCGGCACCGCCGACACCCCGTGGGTGGGGCGGTTGCTGGACGCCGCCGAGGACCCGGCGGCGGAGCGGGCCGCGCTCAACGCCCGGCAGCCGATGGGCCGGCTGGTCAGCGCCGAGGAGGTTGCCGCCGCGATCGTCTACCTGGCGAGCCCGGCGGCAGGCTCGGTCACCGGCACGGCGCTGGCCGTGGACGGCGGGATGCAGGGGCTGCGCCTGCGGCCGGCCGAGTCGTGACGGTGCTGGAACCGGGCACCGCGCGGCGGCTCGGGCGCAGCGGCGTCGCGGTGAGCGCGCTCTCCTTCGGTGCCGCGGCGATCGGCAACCTGTTCAGCCCGGTCGGCGAGCAGGACGCGGCGGCGGCCGTCGAGGCGGCCTGGGCGAGCGGCATGCGCTACTTCGACACCGCGCCGCACTACGGCCTCGGGCTTTCCGAGCGCCGGCTGGGCGAGGTGCTGCGGGGGCACCCGCGCGCGGAGTACGCGCTTTCCACCAAGGTGGGCCGGCTGCTCGATCCGCTCGCCGAGCCCGACGGCGACGACCTGGCGAACGGTTTCGCGGTGCCGGCCACCCACCGGCGCCGCTGGGACTTCAGCGCGGACGGCGTGCGGCGCTCGATCGAGGCCAGCCTGACCCGGCTCGGCCTGGACCGGATCGACCTGGTCTACCTGCACGATCCGGACGACCACGCCGAGCAAGCGCTTTCCGAGGCCTATCCGGCGCTGGCCCGGCTGCGCGACGAAGGCGTGGTCGGCGCGATCGGCGCCGGCATGAACCAGGCCGAGCTGCTCACCCGGTTCGTCCGGGAGACCGACCTGGACGCCGTGCTGCTGGCCGGGCGCTACACGCTGCTGGACCAGCACGGCCTGGCCGAGCTGCTGCCCGAGGCCGGGCGGCGCGGGGTCTCGGTGGTGATCGGCGGGGTGTTCAACTCCGGCCTGCTGGCCGACCCGACGCCGCAGGCCACCTTCGACTACGCGACCGCGCCGGCGCCGCTGCTGGACCGGGCGCTGCGGCTGAAATCGCTTGCCGAGCGGCACGGCGTGCCGCTGCGGGCGGCGGCGCTGCAATTCCCGTTCGGGCACCCGGCGGTGGCCGGCGTGCTGGTCGGTCTGCGCTCCGCCGCTCAGGCGCAGGACGCCGCGGCGATGCTACGCCTGCCCGTTCCTGACGCACTGTGGGAGGATCTGCGCGCCACCGGTCTGCTGGCCGCAGACGTACCGGTCCCGGGGACGGAGAGCTCATGAGAACGGAGGGGCCATGCGGGTAGCCCTGTTCATCACCTGCTTCAACGACACGCTCTTTCCCGAGACCGGCCGGGCGGTGGTCAGCCTGCTGGAACGGCTGGGCCACCAGGTCGACTTCCCCCTCGGGCAGACCTGCTGCGGGCAGCCGCAGTTCAACACCGGCTACCGCCCCGAGGCGCTGCCGCTGGTCCGCCGCTTCGCCGGGGCCTTCGCCGGCTACGACGCCGTGGTCACCCCGTCCGGCTCCTGCGCCGGGATGGTGCGGGAGAACCACCCGCTGCTGGCCGCCGACGACCCCGGCCTGCGCCGGGCGGTCGAGGAGGTGGCGCCGAAGGTGTACGAGCTGTCCGAGTTCCTGGTGGACGTGCTCGGGGTGACCGACGTCGGCGCCTACTACCCGCACCGGGTCACCTATCACCCCACCTGCCACTCGCTGCGGATGCTGCGGGTTGGCGACCGGCCGCTGCGGCTGCTGCGCGCGGTCAAGGGCATCGAGCTGGTGGAACTGCCGGGCGCCGAGGAGTGCTGCGGCTTCGGCGGCACGTTCGCGGTGAAGAACCCGGACGTCTCGGCCGCCATGCTGGCCGACAAGATGCGCCAGGTGCTGGACACCCGGGCCGAGGTGCTCACCGCCGGCGACAACTCCTGCCTGATGCACATCGGCGGCGGCCTCGGCCGCCTGCGCACCGGCATGCGCACCGTGCACCTGGCCGAGATCCTGGCCGCGACCGAAGGACCGGCTTCGACCGAAGGAGGGGCGCGATGAGCGACGGTCTGGTCTGGCTCGGCACGCCGGCCTTCCCACAGGCTGCCCGGAAAGCGCTCACCGACACCCAACTGCGCCGCAATCTGCGCAAGGCGACCGGGACGATCCGCGACAAGCGGCTGCGGGTCTCCGCCGAGCTGGACGACTGGGAGCAGCTGCGGGACAGCGCCGCCGCGCTGAAGCTCCGCACGCTGCGCCATCTCGACCGGTACCTGGAGCAGTTGGAGGCTTCGGTCACCGCCGCCGGCGGCACCGTGCACTGGGCCGCCGACGCGGCCGAGGCCAACCGGATCGTCGTCGAGCTGGTGAAGGCCACCGGTGGCCCGGACGAGGAAACGCGTGAGGTGGTCAAGGTCAAGTCGATGGCCACCCAGGAGATCGGGCTGAACGAGGCGCTGGCCGCCGAGGGCATCGCCGCCTACGAGACCGATCTCGCCGAGCTGATCGTCCAGTTGGCCGACGACCGCCCCTCGCACATCCTGGTGCCCGCGATCCACCGCAACCGCGCCGAGATCCGCGAGATCTTCCGCACCAGGATGGCCGACGTGCCCGCCGAACTGACCGACGAGCCGCGCGCGCTGGCCGAGGCGGCCCGACTGCACCTGCGCGAGAAGTTCCTGCGCGCCAAGGTCGCCATCTCCGGCGCCAACTTCGCGGTGGCCGAGACCGGCACCGTGCTGGTGGTGGAGTCCGAGGGCAACGGCCGGATGTGCCTGACCCTGCCGGAGACCCTGATCACCGTGATGGGCGTCGAGAAGGTGGTGCCGAGCTTCGCCGACCTGGAGGTCTTCCTCCAGTTGCTGCCGCGCTCCGCGACCGGCGAGCGGATGAACCCCTACACCTCGGCCTGGACGGGCGTCCACGAAGGTGACGGACCGTCAACTTTCCATCTGGTGCTGCTGGACAACGGTCGCACCGCCACCCTGGCCGACCAGGTCGGCCGTCAGGCGCTCGGCTGCATCCGCTGTTCGGCCTGCCTGAACGTCTGCCCGGTCTACGAGCGGGTCGGCGGCCACGCGTACGGGTCGGTCTACCCCGGACCGATCGGCGCCATCCTGACCCCGCAGCTCGCCGGGGTGGGTCGTGGCAGCGAGGACGGGGCGGACTCGCTGCCCTTCGCCTCCACGCTCTGCGGGGCCTGCTACGACGCCTGCCCCGTGAAGATCAACATTCCCGAGGTGCTGGTGCACCTGCGGGCCAAGGTGGTCGACGCCAAGCGCGGGCGGACCGTGCCCACCATGGAGTCGCTGGTGATGCGGGCGGCCACCCAGGTGCTGGCCGCACCGGGCCGCCTCAGCATGGCCCAGAAGGCCGGCGCGCTCGGCGGCCGGCTGGTCGGGCGCGGCGGCCGGATCGGCCCGCTGCCCGGCCCCTTCCACGCCTGGTCCGACACCCGCGACCTGCCGGTGCCGCCGGCCGAGTCCTTCCGCGCCTGGTGGCAGCGGACGCACCCCGAGGAGACCGGCCGGTGAGCAGCCGCGAGACCATGTTGGGCCGGATCCGCGCCGCCCTCGCGGACGTGCCGGCCGAGGAACGACCCGAGGATGTCCCGGTGCCGCGCGACTACCGGCGCAGCCACGCCGGGGCGGATGTGGTCGGCCGGTTCGCCGAGCGGGTGGCCGACTACCAGGCCACCGTGCGGCTGGTCGCCGAGCCGGAGCTGGCGGCGGCGCTCGGCGCGGCGCTGACCGAACGGGGCGCACGGCAGGTGGTGGTGCCCGAGGGCTTCCGCGCCGAGTGGCTGCCGGCCGGCCCGTTCACCGTACTCTCCGACGACCCGCAGCTGACCACCGGTCAGCTCGACGCGACCGACGCGGTGTTGTCGACCGCCGCGCTCGGCATCGCGGAGACCGGCACCCTGGTCCTGGACGGCGGTCCGGGCCAGGGCCGCCGCGCGCTGACGCTGCTGCCCGACTACCACCTGTGCGTCCTGCGGGCCGACCAGGTGGTCGGCGACCTGCCCGAGGCGCTCGAACGGCTGGACCCGCGGCGCCCGTTGACCTTCATCTCCGGCCCCTCGGCCACCAGCGACATCGAACTGGACCGCGTCGAGGGCGTGCACGGACCGCGCACGCTGGACGTGGTCATCGTCACCGAGCCCGGTCGGTCCAAGGAGGAGTAGCCATGCGGATAGCCCTGCACACCCGGGTCCGGGCCGACCGGATCGCCGAGTACGAGGACGCCCACCGGGCCGTGCCCGAGGAGCTGACGGCCGCCATCCGCGCGGCCGGGGTGCACTCCTGGACGATCTGGCGCAGCGGCACCGAGCTGTTCCACCTGCTGAACTGCGAGGACTACGGGCGCCTGCTGGCGGAGTTGGAGCAGCTGCCGGTCAACATCGCCTGGCAGGCCCGGATGGCCGAACTGCTGGACGTGGTGCACGACTACTCGGCCGAGGGCGCCGGGGCGGGGCTGCCGGTGGTGTGGCAGCTGTGAGCACACCACCGATCGTCGACGCGCACCACCACCTGTGGGACCTCTCCGTGCGCGACCAGGACTGGTTGGTCGGCCCCGAACTCGCCCCGCTGCGACGGAACTTCTCACTGTCCGACCTGGCGCCCGAGGCCGCCGCCGCAGGGGTCGGCGCCAGCGTGCTGGTGCAGACCGTCACGGTGGCGGCGGAGACGCCGGAGTTCCTCGCGCTCGCGGCCGGCAGCCCCCTGGTGGCGGGGGTGGTGGGCTGGACCGACCTCACCTCCCCCGCGATCGCCGAGGTGCTGGCCGAGCTGCGCGAACTGCCGGGCGGCGAAGCCCTGGTGGGCATCCGGCATCAGGTGCAGGGCGAGCCGGACCCGAACTGGCTGCTGCGCCCCGAGGTACTGCGCGGCCTGGCCGCGCTGGCGGACGCCGACCTGGCCTACGACCTGGTGGTGCTGCCGCACCAACTGCCGGCCGCGATCGCCGCCGCCCGACTCCTGCCGCAACTCACCTTCATCCTCGACCACCTGGGCAAACCACCCATCTCAACCGGCGAGTTGGCGCCCTGGGTCGACCTGGTCCGCGAGCTGGCCGCACTGCCGAACACGGTGGCGAAGCTCTCCGGGCTGGTCACCGAGGCGCACTGGGCCAACTGGACGATGGCCTCGCTGCGCCCGTACGCGCAGGCGGCGATCGACGCCTTCGGACCCCGGCGGCTGATGTTCGGCTCCGACTGGCCGGTCTGCCTGCTCGCCGCCTCCTACGGCACGGTACTGTCCACCGCCCGCACTCTGACCGCCGGCCTCAGCGCGGACGAGCAGGCCGAACTCTTCGGCGGGACGGCCCGGCGGACCTACCGCCTCGGTCGATCGCGCAAGGCCACGTAACTGCCGCTGCGGCGGCTGTTACGGGTACTTGCCACCGACTGATCCAGCCTGCGGCAGCAGAACCTCCCAACGCTCTGCGATCCGCCCGTCCGGCTCCCACCCGAACTGCCTCAGTCTCGTCCCCTCGTCAGCCCGTCCCACTTGTTCCAGCAGCTCGGCGGCCTCGCGCAGGGCGCCAGGGTGGCCGGCGTCGGCGGCGCGCTGGTACCAGGCGAGCGCCTCCTCAAGTCTCCCTGCCTGCTTGAGTAGCCAGGCCGCCTCGGCCAGCGCCTCCGAGTCGCCCGCGTCGGCGCGTGACCGCATCCAGATGAGTGCCTCCTGCGCATGTCGGGCCTGATCTGGCCCAATCACCTGCCCCAGGGCTCCCAGGTCGCCAGCCTGCGCGGCGCGTTGGTACCAGGGGAGTGCTTCGTCGAAACGCCCCGCCTGCTCCAGGACCCAGGCCAGTCGGACTACGGCACCAGGTTCGCCGGCTTCGGCGGCGCGCTGGTACCACAGGGCCGCTTCGTCAAACCGGCCCAACCGCCCCAGTAATCTGGCCACCCGGACTACGCCGCCGGGGTGGCCGGCGTCGGCGGCGCGCTGGTAGCAGATGAGTGCCTCCTCCCTCCGACCCGCCTGATCCAGCCGCTCAGCCGCCCTCCACACGGCTCTGGCATCACCGGCGTCCCCGAAGGGCCGCAGGCCGGCGAGTGTTTCCTCGGTCCACCCAGTTCCTTCCAACCGGTCGGCGGCCTCCCGGAGGGCGTCGGGGTCGCCGGCCTCGACCGCGCGTAGGTACCAGTTGCGCGCCTCGTCAGATCGCCCTGCCTCATCCAGGCGCCTGGCCACCCGCACCAGGGCGCTGGTGTCACCGGCGGCGGCTGCGCTGGTGTCGAGGCGAGCAGCGATGCGCAGGAGGCCGCGGTTGTCGGCTGCTTGGGCGAGGCTGGTGCGGAAGGTCGGGGTGGCGTGGTCGATGAGGGCGTTCCACAAGGCGGTGGGGACAGGAGTGGTGCGCCGGGTCTGTCGGGCGTGTTGTTCGAGGAAGTCAGCGAGCCGGTAGTGCGGCTGGGAGCGGGGCGGTTGGCTGCGGCGAGGGCGGATTCGGGTAAGCGGACCACGGGCGCCGCGGAGGCTCTGAGTGGTGTAGACGATGGCTTGGTCGAGCCAGTTATCGGGTAACTGGTCCCACTGGGTGTCGGTGAGGTAGCCCTCGGCCGCCGCAGCGAGCAAGTCGTGGGGCAGAGAAGGGCCGTGTCCGAGGCGCAGGGCATCCATTGCTGCCTCGATCAGGGCCTTCGCGGCCGGGGCCCCGGTCTGATAGCGCTCGATCAGGGCCGGGCCTCCGGCGAGGTACTGGGTGATCTGCCCCTGTTCCGCGCGCTCGACCGCCTGCGCGAGGCGCGGATCACGGTCGGCCGCAGCGCTCAGGGCATCCAGGTCCGGGCCGGTGAAGACGTCCGGTACGTCGACGACGGTGCTGACGGAGGTGAGCAGGGCGCGGGCCTGCGTGTGCGGATCGGCCTCGCCGTCGTGGGGAGGGGAGGTCAGTGCCGCCCAGTACTCGGGCCACACGGTTCCCAGGATCAACACCGGTCCGCGGTCGGTGTCCTGTAGCAGGGTGCGCAGCTTGGCGGCCAGCCGTTCGCCGAGTCCGGTGGCAGGAGTGAGCAGGTAGTGCTGGGTTTCGTTGAGCCAGACAACGGTCCGCGGCCCGACCTGGTCCATTCCCTCCAGAGCGGCTTCGGACCGGCCGGGATCGAAGGGGTGCCACAACCGCCACTCTGCGGGCAGTGCCTGAACCAGTTCCCAGCAAGCCCGAGTCTTGCCTGAGGACGATCCACCTACCAACACGGCCATCGCGCTCCTGCCCTCGGTAGCCCACCTGATGACGGTTCGCAGTTGCTCGTCATGCGCGCGAGCGACGTAGCGCGGCAGCGCCGGTAGTTCGGACCCGGCGTGGATCGGCGCGACCTCGATCGACCGGTGTACCTCCAGGGCGAACGGATCGGTGAACGTACCGATCGGCAGGCCCATCGGCTCGGTCATCAGGGCCTTGACCCACAACTCCCTGATCCGCACGGCCAGATCGCTCTCATCCCAGCCGGCACGGCGGGCGAGCACGACGGCGACGGCGACCGTGTCAGGCTGGCTGGCCGGTAGCTCCGGTGAACTGATACAGCGCCGGACGGTGTCGCGGCGCGGCGCCCCTGCCAAGTCGTGACGGTCAGCGGTATCCGCGGCGATCTCCTCCAGAGTCGGGGCCTCAGCTGCCAGATACGCCTTGTACAACAGGTCCTTCAGGTCCCGTAACGGCCCCGGCCGTACTTGCGCCCGCTGCAACAACCGCGGCCGCTTCACCGAGCCGCCCCTCTCGTCGCTACTCATCGCTTCATTATCCTCCGCCCGGCTGCGCTCCCTGTCCTGGCCCGCACCGGTGCCGCTGCGCACCCCGGTCCTGTCGCAACTGGGCGTCAGCCTCCACGCGGGGGCGAACCTGGGCAGCGAACGGTCGGCCGACAACGCGCTGATCACGACTTCAGGAGTAGCGATGCCCCGCAAGCGTCTCGCCCGCCGCGAACGCACGGCCCTGACCCGTGCTGTCCTGAGTGGATTCGTCTCCGGCACTGCCCGAGCGGTCGTCACCTGGCTACTGGACCTGGTCCACCAGTGAGGGTGTCATCGTGCGGGACGCTCTCGTACGTGATCACCGCCTCGAAGCCGTCGAGCGCGGGAAAAGCTGGTCGAGCAGACCGGGCACCTCAGGCGGCCCAAGCAGCCCGAGGTGTACCACCAGCCCTCAGAACGTCGTGAACGCACCGCCCAGGTAGCGCGATTCCGGGTCGTCCGAGGCGAGTTCGCCATGCTCGGCGAGCAGCTTCTCGGCATACACCTCGGCGTCGTCCAGCGGCTCGTAGCCGAGCAGCCGACGACCCGGCTCCAGGTCCCACCAGCCACGGGTGTTGGCGGAGATGCCGAACACCGCGTGGTGACCGGAGAGTTCGGCGCCGATCGACGCGTGGACCAGGCGGCCGCAGTCGGCGGGGCTGAGCCAGGTGGAGAGCATCCGCACCGTGCGGGGTTCGGCGAAGCAGGAGCCGATCCGCAGCGAGACCGTCGAGATGCCGTGCTTGTCGGCGTAGAGCGCGGCCAGGTCCTCGCCGAAGCACTTGGCCAGGCCGTAGTAGGTGTCGGGCCGGTGCGGGACGTCGACCCCGACGATGGCGCCGTCCGCCGGACGCTCGGTGTAGCCGACCGCGTGGTTGCTGCTCGCGTAGACGACGCGGCGGACCCCGGCGGCCCGAGCGGCCTCGTACAGGCGGTAGGTGCCCTCGATGTTGGCGGTCAGGATGTCCGGGAACGGCGCCTCGAGCGAGATGCCGGCCAGGTGGACCACCGCGTCGACACCGGCCATGGCGGCGGCCAGCGCCTCGGCGTCGGCGAGGTCGGCCGTCACGGCCTCGGGTTCGTCCGGGATCGGGGCCTTGTCGAAGAGCCGCAGCTCGTACCCGTAGCCGGGCAGGCTCGCACGCAGGAAGGTGCCGACCCCGCCGGCCGCGCCGGTGAGCAGGACGGTACGGGCACCGGCACGAGGAGTGCCCAGGACCTCAGTCATACGGACTCGCATTCATGGATGTGAATGGATGAGCGATGGGTGAGCGATTGCCTGGATAGAAAGTAGCCCAGCCACCGGCCTATTGACCATCAGGACGGCCTGACCTACCGTCAAACCAATTCATATATATGGACAGCCATCAGATGGGTGACCACTGTGACTCCACTCTTCGAGCGGCTCGACGGGCTCCTGTTCTTCCCCGTGACGCCCTTCGCCCCGGACGGCTCGCTGGACCTGGCGGCCTTCCGCACCCACGTCGGCCGCGGTATCGGCGAAGGCGCCGCGGCGGTCTTCGCGGCCTGCGGGACCGGGGAGTACCACGCGCTGGACCTCGACGAGTACCAGCGCGTCATCGAGGCGGCCGTGGCCGAGGCCGCCGGGCGGGTCCCGGTCGTCGCCGGGGTCGGCCACGGCACGGCGCTGGCCGCGCACTTCGCGCGGCGCGCCCACCAGGTGGGCGCCGACGGGCTGCTGGTGCTGCCGCCGTATCTCGTGCGGCCGGACCAGGCGGGCCTGCTGCGGCACTACGCGGCGCTGACCGAAGCGACCCCGCTGGACCTGATCGTCTACCAGCGCGACAACGCCGTGCTCACCCCCGAGGCCGTGGTCGAACTGGCCACCATGCCAAGGGTGATCGGGTTCAAGGACGGCCTCGGCGACCTCGACCTGCTGCAACGCACCATCAGCGCCGTCCGGTCCGCCGAGCCGGATCGACCGTTCCTGTACTTCAACGGTCTGCCGACCGCCGAGCTGACCGCCCTCGCCTACCGCGGCCTCGGCGTGACCCGCTACTCCTCGGCCGTGTTCTGCTTCGCGCCGGACATCGCGATGGCCTTCAACCTGGCCTACCGGAACGGCGACGACGCGACCATGCACCGCCTGCTGGACGGCTTCTACCGGCCGCTGGTCGAACTGCGCCAGCAGGGACGGGGCTACGCGGTCTCCCTGGTGAAGGCCGCGGTCCGGCAGCAGGGGCTCGACGTCGGCACCGTCCGCTCACCGCTCTCCGAGCCGACGCCGGAGCACCTCAAGCAGCTGGCCGAACTCATCCAGCGCGGACGGGACCTGCTGTGAGCGGAGCGACTCGGCCGCCCCGGGTCGGCGCGTTCCTCTACCCCTGGGACATCGCCGGGGACCCGGACGCGCCGTACCGGCTGCGGGACCTCGGCATCCAGTCGGTCGCGCTGGCCGCCGCCTACCACAGCGTACGGGCTCTGACGCCTCGTCACCCGCGGCACCGGATCGTCACGGCCGAGCACGCCGCGGTGTACTACCCGCCGGACGAGGCGCGTTGGCGCGGGCGGGCGTTGCGCCCGTACCGGCAGAGCTGGGTACCGCAGCGCGACCCGTACGGGGTCGCCGCCCGGCAGCTGGCGGCGGCGGGGCTGGCGGTGCACTCCTGGGTGGTGCTGGCGCACAACTCGCGGATGGGGCTGGAACATCCGCAGACGGTCGTGCGCAACGCGTACGGCGACCGCTACCCGTGGGCGCCCTGCATCGCCCGCCCCGAGGCGGTCGAGTACTGCGCCACGCTCGCGGCGGAAGCCGCCGTACGGGCGGACACCGCCGGTACCGAGCTGGAGTCCTGCGGCTGGTACGGGCTCGCCCATCTGCACGCGCACGACAAGATCAGCGGTGTGGAGCTGGGCGGCGCGGGCCAGTACCTGATGTCACTCTGCTTCTGCCCGCGTTGTGAAAGCGCTTACACGGCGGCCGGCGCGCCCGGCACCGCGGCCGCCGTCCGGGCGGCGCTCGAACCGCTCTGGCGGGCGAACGGGGCACTTGACGGGAGCGGGGAGGCACGCGGTGGACGTGAGCGGTCCGAATGGGAGCAGGTGGAACGCCTGCTCGGCCCGAAGCTGGCCCGGCTCACCCTCGCGCACCGGACGGCGGCCACCCGGGCCTTCCAGGCGGCGTGCATCGCGGCCGTCCGCGCGGCCGCCGGAGCCGGCTTCCGGATCCTGGTGCACGCCGACCCGGTCAGCCACCGCAGCGGACCGAACCCGGGGGTCGAGGCGGACTGGCTGCTCGGGGCGGGCGGAGCGGACGGGCTGGTGCTGCCGCACGCGGCCATCGAGCAGGTCGGCCGGCTCGGACAGCTCGAGCAGGTCGGCCAAGGCGTTCTGGTAGCCAACCTGCCGATCGTCGCCGGCCTGGGTCAGCGCCCGGACCTGGTGGCCGAGTTGGGCGCCAAGGCGGTGGCGGCGGGTGCGACCGAGCTGCGGCTGCACCACGCCGGGATCGCCTCCGACACCGATCTCGCCACGGTGGCCGACCAGTTGGCCGCCTTCCGCCGGTCGACCGGCGCACCGCCCCCGGCGGTCAAAGATGCCGCATCGCCGTGATCAGCCGGTCGCGCGCCGCCAGCAGCGCCTCGCGGATGAGTTCTTCGCGGCCGGGGGTCAGCCGGGCCACCGGAGTCGAGACGCTGATCGCGTCGCGGGCCGGCCTGCGGTACGGGATCGCGGTGCCGTAGCAGCGCAGGCCGAGCGTGTTCTCCTCGTTGTCCACCGCGTACCCCGACTCCCGTACCCGGCCGAGCTCCTCGATCAGCTGCTCGCGGTCGGTGATGGTGTGCTCGGTGAGCTGGGCCAGCGTGGCCGGGAGCAGCTCGCGCACCTGCTCGTCGGGGTAGGTGGCGAGCAGGGCCTTGCCGTGCGAGGTGCTGTGTGCCGGCAGCCGGCGCCCGACCCGGGTGAACGGCCGCAGGTAGTGCTGGGACTGACGGGTCGCCAGGTACACGACGTCCGAACCGTCGAGCCGGGCCAGGTGGATCGTCTCCGTGGTGTCCGCCGCCAGCTTGTCGAGCACCGGGCGGGCGGCGGACACCACTTCGTCCCCGTCGATGTACGAGGTGCCGACCAGCAGCGCCCGCACCCCGATGCCGTACCGGGTGCCGGTCAGGTCCGTCTCGACCCAGCCGAGTTCGACCAGCGTGCGCAGCAGCATGTACAGGCTGCTCTTCGGATAGCACAGCGCCTCGTGCACCTCGGCGAGGCTGTGCATCCCCGGGTGGCCGGCGAAGTACTCCAGCAGTTCGACCGTGCGGACCGCCGACTTGACCGGAGCTCCGGTGGACTCTGCGGGGCTGGACTGCGCCATAGGGCCTGCTCCCTTCACGATGGTGCGCGACCTGTTCAGGATAGTGGCCGCCCTTCAGCCCGCAGAACCCCTCTCAGTTCCACCGATTCAGCTCCACCGACTTCAGTTCCACCGACTTCAGTTCCACCGATCCGCGACCGAAGTCCCCTACGTGCACCGGGAGTCAGCGATGCCACAGCCGATACCGCAGGCGAAGGTCTGGAGCCTGGACCCCCGAACCGGCGAACGCCGCGCCGAGGTCGCCGTCGAGTCCGACACCGCCGCCGTCGACCGCGCGGTGACGGCGGCCCACCAGGCGCTGCCCGCACTGGCCGACCGGCTGGTCCGGGCCCGGCTGCTGCTGGCCGCCGCCGACGCGCTGGCGAAGGCAGGCGATGAGCTGGTGAACACCGCCGACGCCGAGACCGCGCTCGGCAGCGCCCGGTTGACCGGCGAACTCGCGCGAACCGCCGGTCAGTTGCGGGCATTCGCGACGGTGGCCCGAGAGGGCGCGCTGCTGGACGTGGTGATCGACCACCCGGCCACGCCGGGCGCCGGCCCGGTGCTGCGGCGCTGGCTGACGCCGATCGGCGTGGTCGGGGTGTTCGCGGCGAGCAACTTCCCGCTGGCCTTCAGCGTGCTCGGCGGCGACACCGCGAGCGCGCTGGCGGCCGGCTGCCCCGTGGTGGTGAAGGCGCACGCGGACCATCCGGCCACCGCCGAACTGGCCGCCCGGCTGCTGCACGCGGCGGCCCGCGAGGTCGGGGTGCCGGCGGCGGTGCTCGGGCTGGTGCACGGCTTCGCGGCGGGGGTCGACCTGGTCCGGCATCCGGCGCTGCGCGCCGTCGGCTTCACGGGGTCGCTGCGCGGCGGGCGGGCGTTGTCCGATCTGGCGGCGGCCCGGCCCCGGCCGATCCCGTTCCACGGCGAACTGGGCAGCCTCAACCCCGTGGTGGTGACCGAGCGGGCGGCGGATGAGCGGGCGGCGGAGATCGGCACCGGCCTGGCCGGGTCGGTGACCCTCGGCGCGGGCCAGTTCTGCACCAAGCCCGGGCTGGTCCTGGTGCCGGCCGGGCCGGCCGGCGACCGGCTGGCCGCAGCCACGGCCGCCGCGCTGGCCGAGGTGCCCGCCGGGGTGCCGCTGGACGGGCGGATCGGCGCGGCCTACCTGGCCGGCTGCCAGGCGCGCGCCGCGCTCCCGGGAGTCGCGTCGCTCACCGCCGTACCGGACGCCGAGGCGCCCGGCCGGCGCCTGCGCCCGTGCTGCCTGGAACTGCCCGCCGCGCTCCTCATCGAAGCCGAACCCGAACCCGACGCCGGGGCCGGGGCCGGGGCCGGGGCCGCGACCGGGGCCGGGGCCGGCAACGCAGACCACACCCTCCTCCTGGAGGAGTGCTTCGGCCCCCTCGTGGTCCTCGCCCGCTACCGCGACGCCGCCGAGGCCGCCGCCGTCCTCGCGCGGGTCGAGGGCAGCCTGACGGCGACCCTGCACACCACCCCGCACGAGCCCGAGGCGGCCCACTGGCTGCCCAGCCTCGCGGCGATCGCCGGCCGCGTCCTGGTCGGCGGCTGGCCGACCGGCGTCGCGGTGCTCCCCGCCATGCACCACGGCGGCCCGTATCCGGCCAGCACCAGCAACTCGACCTCGGTGGGCGCCACCGCCGTCGAGCGCTGGCTGCGACCCGTGGTCTACCAGGACGCCCCACCGGAGTTGCTGCCGCCCGAGCTGCACGACGCCAACCCGCTCCGGGTGCCGCGCCGGGTCGACGGCCAACTCGAGCGACCCAACGCGTAGTTCATAACCGTGAATCCTGTCCAAGCTCTTGACTAGCACAGCCACCTGCCCTGAGATGTCCTCACCCTGCGAGCTCCTTTCCTCCGTCAACTTCCTTTCCCCGGAGCGCATATGGACGGCACGATTCCCCGGCGCCCGCTCCTCGGCGCCGGCCTGGCCATCACCGGCACCGGCCTGCTCGGCACCACGACCGCCACCGCCACCGGCGCCATCGCCACCGGCGCCGGCACCGCGAGCACCATCGCCACAACCCCCGCCGACCAGTTCGAGACCCTGCGCGCGGCCTGGTCCGACCTGCTCACCGCCGCCTCGAAGATCACCCCGGGCGACACCCGTTACACCGCCGCCATCGCCGTGGTCGACAGCACCGCCGCCGCCGACATCGCCGCCTACGACCGCTCCCCCAACCCCGCCTCGGTCTACACCGATCTGCCGTTCGGACCGGTGGAGCACGCCAGCCTCAGCTACTACCGGATCCGCGACACCGCCCTGGCCTGGGCCACCCCCGGCTCCCGCTACCACCAGGACCCGGCCACCGCCGCCGACCTGGTCGCGGCCCTGGCGCTGATCGGCGGCAAGTTCTACAACCCCGGCGCCGCACAGGTCGGCAACTGGTACCACTGGGAGATCGCCAGCCCGCAGGCGCTGCTCAACGCCTGCGCACTGCTGGGCGCCACCGTGCCGGCCGCCGATCTGGCCGGCTACCTCGACACCACCCTGCACTTCTGCGGCGATCCCACCACGCAGCAGCAGGGCACTGTGGTGACCACCGGCGCCAACCGCTCCGACAAGTGCCAGATAGCCATCCTGCGCGGCATCCTGGCCAAGGACCCGACGCAGATCTCAGTCGGCCGCGACAAGCTCTCCGACATCTTCCCGTACGTCACCACCAGCGACGGCTACTACCCGGACGGCGGGTACATCCAGCACGGCACCATCCCGTACAACGGCCACTACGCGTACGTGTTGCTCGGCGACCTCAGCCAACTCGCCGCGCTGCTCGGCGGATCGGCGTGGGCGATCACCGACCCGGGGTTCAAGGTGATCCTCGACTCGGTCGACCTGACCTACGCGCCGTTCATGCACGACGGCCTGGTGATGGACGTGGTGCGCGGCCGCTTCCTCTCCCGGCAGGGCGAAACCGACCACGACGCGGGGCACTTCATCACCGAGGCGATCCTGCGGCTGGCTCCGGTCGGCTCGCCCGATCAGCAGGCCCGCTGGCGGGCGCTCGCCAAGGGCTGGATCCAGCGCGAGCGTTACGCCACGATCACCACCGGCGCCACCCCCGAGCGGATCGCCCTGGTCAACTCGGTGTTGGACGATCACCGGCTGCCGGCCGCGCCGCCCCCGGTCGGCCACCTGCAGATCCCGTCGATCGAACGGGCGGTGCACCGCCGCCCGGGCTGGGCCTGGACCGTCGGACTGTCCAGCAGCCGGATCGCCCGCCTGGAGGCGCTCAACGGCGAGAACCAGCGCGGCTGGCACACCGGCGACGGCGCCACCTACCTCTACGACCACGACAACGGCCACTACACGGACGCCTACTGGCCCACGGTCGACTCGACTCGCCTGCCCGGCACCACCGTCGACCAGCTCCCGCTGGCGCCGAGCGCCGGCAACTCCACGCTGCCGCCCACCACTTGGTCCGGCGGCGCGGTGCTGGACGCGCACTACGGCGCCGTCGGGCTCGACCTGGTGCCGTACGGCTCGCCGATGCGCGCCAAGAAGTCCTGGTTCTGCCTGGATCGCGGCGTGGTCGCGCTCGGCGCCGGGATCACCGGGAGCAGCGGTCACGCCGTGGAGACCATCGTCGAGAACCGCAACCTGCACGCGACCGGCTCCAACGCGCTGACGGTGGACGGCTGTCGGCAGCCCGGCACGCTCGGCTGGACCGCAAGCTTCGACGGTGCCCGCTGGGCCCACCTGGAGGGCGTCGGCGGCTACCTGTTCCCGGCCGGGGCCCCGCTGCGCGCGCTGCGCGAGGCCCGCACCGGTGCCTGGGCCGACATCGACAACGGCCCGAGCACCGGCGGCACCACCACGCCCTGCACCAACCGCTACCTGACCCTCTGGCTCGACCACGGCATCGATCCCACCGCGGCCGACTACGCGTACGTCCTGCTGCCCGGCGCCTCGGCCGCGCAGACCGAGCAGGCCGCGCACTGCGAGCAGCAGCCCGCTGTGCTCGTCAACTCCCCTACCGTGCAAGCGATCCACGCCGAGCGTGAGCAGCTGACGGCCGGCACCTTCTTCGCCGCCGGCTCGGCCGGACCGATCACGGTCGACGGTCCGGCCGCGGTGCTGGTGCGCCGCGACGGCGCGCGGACCACCTTGGCGGCGTCGGAGCCGACCGGGACGTCCACCCGGCTGACCGTCACGCTGGACGGCCGCTACCGCGCCTTCCGCACCAACTCGCCTGGTGTCTCGGTGACACTGACGGACAGTCAGGCAACTGTGACGCTCGACCTGACCGTCGGCTCCGCCAGATCCACCCGGACACTCGTCCTCCTCCCCTGACGCCCACCCGCAGGAGCCTCCCGTGACCGCGCTCGACTGGGCCGTGCTCAGCGCGTACTTCTTCGTCATGCTCGCCATCGGCCTCTGGTCCCACCGGAGGGTCGGCGACGTCAGCGACTTCTTCACCGCGGGTGGCCGGATGCCCTGGTGGCTCTCCGGCATCTCGCACCACATGTCCGGCTACAGCGCGGTGATGTTCACCGGCTACGCCGGCATCGCCTACCAGTACGGCATCACCTCCTACGCCACCTGGGCCTTCCCGATCGCGGTCGGCATCGCCATCGGGGCCCGGCTGTTCGCACCCCGGCTCAACCGGGTCCGCTCCCGCCTCGGCGTCTCCTCACCGCTGGAGTTCCTGGCCGACCGCTACAACGTCACCACCCAGCAGGCGCTCGCCTGGAGCGGCGGCCTGCTGAAGATCGTGGACGTCGGCGCCAAGTGGGCCGCGATCGCCACCCTGCTCTCGGTCTTCACCGGCCTGAGCCTGGACCAGGACATCCTGCTCACCGGCGCGATCACCGCGATCTACTGCACGGTGGGCGGCCTCTGGGCCGACGCGCTCACCGACTTCGGCCAGTTCGTCATCCAGATCCTGGCCGGGATCGCGATGTTCGCCGCGGTGCTCGGCAAGCTGGGCGGTGTCTCCGCGATCTGGACGGTCTGGCACAAGCTCCCCGCCACCCACACCCACCCGACCGCCGGCCCCTACACCCTGACCTTCCTGCTCGCCTTCGTCTTCATCAAGACCTTCGAGTACAACGGCGGCATGTGGAACCAGGCCCAGCGCTACATGGCCGCGCCCAGCGCCCGGGAGGCCGGGCGGGCAGCCTGGCTCTCGTCCATCCTCTGGTTCGTCTGGCCGCTGGTGCTGATGTTCCCGATGTGGGCGGCGCCGCTGCTGGTACACGCCAAGAAGAAGGACGCCAGCGACTCCTACGCCCTGCTCACCCAACACCTGCTCCCACACGGCCTGATCGGCCTGATCGTGGTCGGCTTCTTCTCGCACACCATGGCGATGTGCTCCTCGGACGCCAACGCGGTCGCCTCCGTCTTCACCCGCTGCATCGCCCCGGTGATGTCGCGGCGGGCCCGCGCCTGGGACAGTCGAGCGGGCCTGCTGGCGGCGCGGGTCAGCACGGTGGCCTTCCTGGCGCTGTCAATGGCAGTGGCCACCGAGGTCAACTCGCCCACATTCAAGGACATCATCACGGTGGTGATCAAGTGGGTGGCCGGCCTGATCGGCCCGATCACCATCCCGCTGCTGCTCGGCATGATCCCGCTCTTCCGCCGCAGCGGCCCCACCGCCGCCCTCGCCTCCTGGGCAGCGGGCCTCTTCGTCTTCTGGCTCACCAACTACGGCATCAGCGGCCAGGGTACGGACATCGAGACAGCCGCCCCGGTGGCCACCTCGCTGGTCCTCTACACCCTGATCGGCTTCCTGAAGCCGGAGAACACCCCCGAACGGGACCGGGTGATCGGCGCGGTCAACGAGGACGGGGACAGCGTGCCCCTGAGCACGCCCGCACTCACCTGAACCCGGCGGCGAACACCGCCGCAACGGCCGCGCACGAGCGGGCCCCGGCACTCCAGCAAGAGGAGTGGCGGGGCCCGGTGGTGACGGTTGCTCAGACGGTGCCGAAGTCCCCGGCGGCGGTGCTGCGCGCGAACGCGTGCCAGGCCTCGGCAGTGAAGACGAGGGCGGGCCCGCTCGGGTCCTTGGAGTCGCGGACCGGGACGATGCCGGGGAAGTTCGGGGCGACCTCGACGCAGGACCCCCCGTTGTTGCTGTAGGAGGACTTGAACCAGGCAGCACCGGACAGATCGGGGGTCATGGACGAGTTCCTTTCACGCCTTGCGGAGCAGTTCCAGAGTCGCCCCCTTGGAGAGGGCTTCCACCTGCAGCTGATGGTAATCCTTCTCCCAGGCCCGGGCCGTGTCCCCGCCCCGCTCCAGGAAGCCCCGCAGCTGGCACTCCGAGTAGGCGAGGACGGCACGGTCGGACATGGTCAGCAGGGTGACCATCATGGTGAAGGGCAGCTCTTCGGCCAGGCTGTACGGTGCGATCTGGATGGTCACGTTCGGCGCTGTACATCCCGCGGGTCGGGGAGCTGGTCCGCGACGAGAAGCACGGCCTGACCGGCCACTACATGGGTCCCGGCTACGGCAAGTACCCCACCGTCTACCTGCGCCCAGAGGGCGGCGGGTGCGAGTGGGAGACGCCGGCGAGCGAGATCCAACCGGTCACTGGCGCGCCGGACTTGCGCGCCGTTCGCGCCCCCGCCGCCGAGGACCGCCGATGCTGACCGCCCAAGCCGCCGACGCCGAACCCAGCGGGCCCATCCCGCTGCCGCCCCGGCACCAGTGGCGGTTCGGCTGGTGCGTCTGCTGCGACCGGCAGACCCTGGTCGCCCCCGGCCCCCAGATCACCACCGATACCGGCCCGGTGACTCTCCCCTACTGCGTGGACGGCTTCGAACGCGCGGGACGCTACGTGCACCGGGTGCGGGTGCGCTCCGCCTGGTCCGGCCACCCCCCGCACTGGCCAGACCTCCGTCCCCGCTAGTGGCATTGCCCAGATCGTTGGCCCGGTTATGTCGGCCATCACGGGCATCCGTGGTCCGCGCGCATCGTCCTCGCCCGGACCACGCCTCGGACCTGGACCTTTCCAGGGCGGTTCGGCGCCATGCCGCCCGCGTCCCGGAGCCCGGGCGTTGCGGATCGGCGGAACCCGTATTAGATTACGTGTCGTTACGTAAAGGAGATGGCGATGCGCCACACCACGCTCGGATCACTTCAAGTCTCCGGCGAGCGGCACGGCCCGCTGCAGGCCGTCCGACCCCCGGCTCAGCCGTGACCGGCCCGCAGACCCGCGGCCGGGGACGGCCTCGCGAGTCCGCGCACGAGGAGGTCGTCCTCACCGCCGCCACGCAACTGCTCCTGGAAGGCGGCGTCGCCGCCTGCACGGTCGAGGCGGTGAGCCGCCGCAGCGGTGTCAGCAAGCCCACGATCTACCGGCGTTGGCCGCACCGCACCGCGCTGGCGATCGAGGCCTTCGCCGCGCACATCGGCCGCCTGGTGCCGCTGGTCGAGACCGGGGACAGTGCGCACGACCTGGTCCAGGCCGTCGCCAGTTTGGCCGAGTACTACCAAGGTCGCGACGGCGTCGTCTTCGCCCAGCTGGTCGCCGCCGCCGTGCTGGAACCCGGTACCGCCGACCTGCTCAACTCCCGGTTCTTCGCGCCGCGCCGGGCGGCGCTGCGCGAGTTGTGGGAACGCGGGGTCGCGCGCGGCGAGCTCGACCCGCAGGTCGAGCCCGATGCGGCGATCGATCTGCTGTTCGGCCCGGCAGCGTTCCGCCTGCTGCTCGGCCACCAGCCGGTCGACGTGGACTCCTGCGTGCACCTGGCCCGCACGGCCTTGCGGGGCTTGATCCTCACTCGACCGACCACCCCATCCCTCGCACCGAAGGCAACCGGAGGTTAGGACCATGCTTCCCATCACCGACACTCCTCAGCAGCCCCATGCGAAGTGCCCCGGGCGCACCCTGGTGGCCTCGCACTCGTTCAGTTTCGCCCGCCGCGAATGGATCGAGGCCAGCGCTCCGTTGTCGGAGCAGTTCCGGGTCGTCGCCGTGGACGCGCCCGGCCACGGCGAGGCGCGCGAGATCCCCGGCTACACGATGGCCGAGATGGCCGCCGCGTTCGCCGCCACGATCAACGAACTCGGCCTGACCGACTACGTGCTGGTCGGCCACTCGATGACCGGCAAGGTCATGCAGATCCTCGCCAGCCCCGCGGGCGCGGGGCTGGGGCTCGAGCATCCCCCGGCGAAGCTCGTGCTGATCACTCCCACCCCGCTCGGGCAGGAGGTCGGCGGCGAGGACCTGCCGCGCGAACTGTTCGAGAGCCGCAGGGACCACGCTGACGCGGAGAAGTTCGTGCTGGACCGCACCGCGGTGCCACTGACGCCGGCGGTGTTCGACCGCACCTGCGAGGACTACGCGCGGATGAACCGCAAGGCCTGGGACGCATGGCTGAACAAGGGGATCTACGAGGACTGGACCGAGCGCGCCGCGCCGATCGACGTCGAGACCCTACTGATCGTCGCCGACAGCGACCCGGTCTGGGGCCTGGAGATGCAGAAGAAACTGACGGTGCCCCATCTGTCCAACGTCACGATCGCATCGGTCGACTCCGGCCACCAGGTGCCGCTGGAAGCGCCGCAGGCCCTGTCCGACCTCATCACCGCCTTCGCCGCGTCATGACCGGCGCCGCTCAGCCCTCGACCGGAGACCGGGATTGGGGCGGGCGGCTGCCCCTGGCCTCCCGCGGTCCGCTCACCGAGGACCAGCTCGCCGCGCAGCGACGAATACGGGCCGAGGTGGTGCCGTGGGCCCGGGAGGCGGGGGCCGCCGCGGCCACGGTCGAAGGAGATCCGATCGGCCCGTTCAACGCGTTCGTGCACCGTCCCGCCGTCGGCATGGCCTTCCTGGCCTGGGTCCTCACCGACCAGGACCAGTCGTCCCTGGCCGCACCCCTGCGTGAGATCGTCATCCTCACCGTCGGGGCGGTGTGGAACTGCGAGTACGAGATCTACGTCCACACCGCGATGGCCCGGCACACCGGCGTCGCGGAGCCGGTGATCGAGGCCGTCCTCGCCGGGCGCTCGAGTGTCGACTTCTCGTCTACCGAGGCAGCCGTCCACCGATTCACCGATGAACTGGCACGCACGCGGTCCGTCTGTGACGACACGTACCGCCTCGCGGTCGAGGCGGTGGGGCAGACCGGCGTCCTGGACATGGTCAACCTGATCGGCGCATACCTCGCGACTTCGGCCCTGCTCAACGCCTTCCGAGTGCCTGCACCACCTTTGACCGAGTCCAGCTAGTGGCTCCTATCAGATAGTTGGCCGTGTAACCGGATCGTCCAGCTCGGCCGTGCAGGAGTCATCCGCCTGACGAACCGTCTCGGACAACCTTGCCCTAAAGTGCCAACTTTGTTGCTGAAGGCTCAACAAGCCTGCCTGACCTGCGAGTTCTCCAGGAGCGAGCCGGTTCGATCATTGGAGAAGTAGCGTATGGTCTGACGTCAAACCCTTTGCGCGGCCGACTCACTCGACCGAGCGACCCCTCGGGAAGAAGGAACGCCGTGGCGACCCACCGCCGTCCGAAGCCGCCGAGCCACGCCCGGGTCGTCGTGCTCACCGCCGCTGCCGCGGCCGCGGTCGCCCTCTCCGCACAGAGTGCGTGGGCCGATCCGCAGCCGTCCGTCGGTGACGTCAAGGCGCAGATGGACGGCCTGAACTCGCAGGCGGAGCGGGCCACCGAGCAGTACGACGGCGCCAAGGAGAAGGCGGACGGGCTGCGCCAGCGGGCCTCCCAGCTCCAGGACGAGGTGGCCCGCACCCAGGCGCAGGTGGACCAGCTGGAGGAGGGGCTGGCCTCGGTGGCCGGTCAGCAGTACATGCAGGACGGGATCGACCCGTCGGTGCAGTTGATGCTCAGCGCCAACCCGTCCGGCTACCTCGACCGGGCCGCTACCCAGCACCAGGCGAGCATCAGCGAGGCCGCGGCACTGAAGGCCCTGCAGCAGGCCGAGCGCAGCCTGGACCAGCAGAAGCAGGACGCCGCGACCACGCTCGCCCAGCTGGACACCACCACCACCGCGCTGAACAACGCCAAGACCCAGGTGCAGACCAAGCTCCAGCAGTCGCAGTCGCTGCTCAACTCGCTCACCGCGAGCCAGCGGGCCCAACTGCTGGCGGCCCAGCAGCAGGCCGACGGCGGCGAGGTCTCCCGCAGCAGCACCCGGGCCGACCTCGCCGCCCTGCCGCAGGCCTCCGGCCAGGCAGGAGCCGCGGTGCAGGCCGCGCTCAGCCGGCTCGGCGACCCCTACTACTGGGGCGCCAGCGGCCCGAACGCCTTCGACTGCTCGGGCCTGATGCAGTGGGCCTACGAGCAGGCCGGCATCCAACTGCCGCGCACCTCCCAGGAGCAGGCCACAGTGGGCACCGCGGTGCCGGGCCTCGCTCAGGCCCAGCCCGGCGACCTGGTGATCTACAACGCCGAGGACGGCCCCGAGGGCCACGTGGGCATCTACATCGGCAACGGCGAAGTGGCGCACGCGCCGCACCGCGGCGCCGTGGTGCGGATCATGCCGGCCAACGCCCTCCCCATCGCCACCATCCGCCGGGTCTGACCACCCGGTCGCCGGGCCCGCCAGGGTGCGGCGGCATCGCGGCGTCCAGGGCGGCGGCATCGCCGCGTCCGGGCCCGAACTCGCTGAAGCGTCGTCGGCGAACCTGTGCAATGGTCCGCCGCACTTCATCTGGCCGACATATTGTCAGGGGCCGGTCGAAACCTTACTGTCACAGAGTCTCACAGCTGGAGTTGTATAGATTACTTTCGGAGGCCCCCCGTGTCGCCCGTGACCCGTCGTACCTTCCTCGGCTCCGCCGCCGCGCTCGGCGCTGCCGTGGGTCTGGACTCCCTGCCCGGCGTCGCGCCCCGCGCGGCCGCCGCGACGACGGGGACGATCACCGACGTCAAGCACGTCGTCGTGCTGATGCAGGAGAACCGCAGCTTCGACCACTACTTCGGCTCGATGAAGGGCGTGCGCGGGTTCGGCGACCGTTCGACCATCCAGCTCGCGGGCGGCAACAGCGTCTTCAACCAGCCCGACGGCAGCGGGCGGCAGTACCCGTGGCAGCTCAGCGCCACCAACACCTGGTGGTGGGGCAGCAGCGGCGAGCTGCTGGCGCAGTGCGACGGGTCGCTCGACCACTCCTGGTCGACCCAGCACCAGGCGTGGAACAACGGGAAGATGGACTCCTGGATCGGCGCCAAGGGCTCGAACCGGACGATGGGGTACATGACCCGGTCGGACATCCCGTTCCACTACGCGCTGGCCGACGCGTACACGATCTGCGACGCGTACCACTGCTCGATCCTGTCGGCGACCGGCCCCAACCGCACCTACCTGTGGTCCGGCACGATCGACCCGAACGGCACCGCGGGCGGCGCGGCCTACGACGGCGGCAGCGAGAGCGGCCTGCACTGGCAGACCTACGCGGAGGCGCTGCAGAACGCCGGGGTGAGCTGGAAGGTCTACCAGAACGCCTCCGACAACTTCGGCGACAACGCGCTGGCCTACTTCAACCAGTTCACGGGTGCGGCGAGTTCGAGCCCGCTGAGCCAGCGCGGCATGGGCTCGGTGCCCAGCACCGGCTCGACGCCGGACGACATCGCGGCCGCGATCAAGGCCGACGCGCTCGCTGGGACGCTGCCCCAGGTCTCCTGGGTGGTCGCCAACCAGCTCTTCTCCGAGCACCCGGACGGCCCGCCGGAGAACGGGGCGCACTTCGTCAACCTCGTGCTGCAGGCGCTGGCGGCGGACGCCGACACCTTCAACTCCACCGTCCTCTTCCTCAATTACGACGAGAACGACGGCTTCTTCGACCACGTGCCGCCGCCCGTCGCGCCCGCCGGGACCGCCGACGAGTTCTACTCCGGCACCAACATCGGCCTCGGCTTCCGGGTCCCGATGATCATCGCCTCGCCGTGGACCCGCGGCGGCTTCGTGGACTCGCAGGTCTACGACCACACCAGCGTGATCCGGTTCCTGGAGACCTGGACCACCGCCCTCGGCACCCCGGCCAGCTGCCCGAACATCAGCGCCTGGCGCCGCCAGGTCTGCGGCGACCTCACCGGTGCCTTCGACTTCGCCAACCCGGTCTACGGGCTCCCCGGCGGCCTGCCCGGCACCGGCGCCACGATCAGCCAGGCGACGGCGAACACGCAGATCAACCCGGGTCCGAGCAACAACGCCATGCCCGGGCAGGAGAGCGGCACCAAGCCCGCCCGCGCGCTGCCCTACCAGCCCAACGCCTGGGTCGACCGGATCGAGTACGACGCCAACAACCAGATCCTGCTCTGGATCGACATGGCCAACCAGGGCCCGCAGGCCACCGCCTACGCGCACTACTCGATCTACGCCAACGCCTACCGCAGCGGCGGCCCCTGGCAGTACACGGTCGCGCCCTACGACGCCGCGACCCGCACCGACGGCAGCGCCAGCGACTTCTTCAACATCGGCGCGAACTACGGCAACGGCCAGTACGACCTGACGGTCGTCGGCCCCAACCGCTTCCTGCGGCACTTCACGGGCAACGCGACGACCGCGGGGAAGAGCGCCGAGGCCTCGACGTACTACGCGCCGGCGCCGGACACCGGCCAGCAGGCGGTCTGGTTCAAGATGGTCAACACCGGTTCCAGCAGCGTCACCTACACCATCACCTCGAACAACTACCGCGGTGGCGTGTGGACGTACCAGGTCGCCCCCGGCGCCACCGTCGCGGACTACTTCAACGCGGTGACCGTCGCACAGGGTTGGTACGACTTCACGGTCACGGTCAGCGGCGACAGCAGCTGGTCGCGCCGGGCCGTCGGCCACCTGGAGACCGGCGCGGCGAGCATCAGCGGCTGACACCGGACCGCAGGTATCGGCCTGAGCTGCACTACCGCCCGACACCCCGGTAGCACAGCTCGGGCCGCCCGACCTGCCCGTAGCGCGGCTCGCGCACCGCGAGTCCGGCGTCCACCAGGTGTTCCAGGTAGCGCCGGGCGGTGATCCGGGAGACGCCGGCCGCCGCGCCGACCGCGGCGGCCGACAGGCTGCCCTCGGCGGCGCGCAGCACCCGGGCCACCGCGTCCAGGGTAGGCGCGCTCAAGCCCTTGGGCAGGGCGTTGCGGTCGGCGGTGCGCAGCACGGCGAAGGCCTGGTCGACCTCCGCCTGGCCGGTGGCCTCGCCGGAGCGGGCCAGGCTCTCGCGGTAGCGGGCGTAGCGCTCAAGCCGCTCGCGCAGCGTGGCCGCGCTGAACGGCTTGAGCAGGTACTGGACGACGCCGGCCGAGACCGCCTGACGGACCGTCGCCAGCTCGCGGGCCGAGGTGACCGCCATGATGTCGCAGGAGTGGCCGGCCGTGCGGATCCGGCCGCAGAGCTGTAGCCCGTGGCCGTCCGGCAGGTGCAGATCGAGCAGGACCAGGTCGACCGTGCCGCCTTCGGCCCGCCGCCGCTCCAGGAAGCGCAGCGCCGCCCCGGCGGAGTGCACCGTCCCGGCGGCGTGGAAGCCGGGGGCGCGGTTCACGTAGAGGGTGTGCGCGTCGGCCGCCAACGGGTCGTCCTCGACCACCAGGACCTCGATCATCGGGCCTCCTCCGACCCCACCACTGCACCAGCCCGTCCCGACCGCAGCGGCAGCCGCACCGTGAGCACCGCGCCGTGCTGCCGCCCGACGTCGACCGCACCGACCTCGATCGTACCGACCTCGACCGCACCGACCTCGACCGTACCGACCTCGACCGTGCCACCATGACGCCGGGCCGTCTGGGCGACCAGCGCCAACCCCAGTCCGTGGCCGGCGCGTTCCTTGGTGGACCAGCCGCGCCGGAACACCTGGCCGACCGCGTCGGGCGGGATCCCGGCGCCGCTGTCGGCCACCCGTAGCAGGAGTTCGGCGTCGTCGACGCGTGCGGTGACCGCCACCTCGGGCGGCCCGGCGGTGTGCGCGGCGTTCGCCAGTGCCGCCTCCAGCGCGTTGTCGATCAGGTTGCCGAGGACGGTCACCAGGTCGCGCGCGGGCAACCCCGGCGGCAGCAGCGCGTCGTCGATCCGGCTGTCCTCGGTGAGGGTGAACTCCACGCCGCTCTCGGCGGCCTGCGCGGCCTTGCCCAACAGCAGTGCGGCCAGCACCGGTTCGGCCACCGCGCCCACCACCTGGTCGGTGAGCCGCTGGGCGAGGGCGAGTTCGGTGGTGGCGAACTCCACGGCCTCGCGGTGGCGGCCGAGTTCGACCAGCGAGACCACGGCGTGCAGCCGGTTCGCCGCCTCGTGGGCCTGCGCGGCGAGCGCCTCACCGAATCCGCGAGCGGTGTCCAACTCACCTGAGAGCGCCTGGAGTTCGGTGTGATCGCGAAGGGTCACCACGGCCCCCAGGCCCGAACCGATGGTGGAGGTGTTGACCACCACCACGCGCTCCGCCGTCAAGTGCAGCTCGTCGAGCACCGGTTCCCCGCCGAGCGCGGCGAGCGCGGCCCGGGTCAGCGACTCGGGCAGGCCCAACTCGGCGAACGGGCAGCCCGGTTCGACCTCGTCGGCGCCGAGCAGTTCGCGTGCCGCGTCGTTGCAGAGCACCACCCGTCCGGCCGGGTCGAGCAGGATCAGGCCCTCGCGGACCGAGTGCAGGGTGGCCTGATGGTAGTCGTAGAGGTGGCTCAGCTCGGCGGCGCCCATGCCGTGGGTGTGCCGCCGCAGCCGGGCGTTGGCGAGGTAGCTGCCCACCGCGCCGATCGCCAGCGCGGCGAGCGCGACGCCGACCAGGGCCAGCAGCGGGCCCTGGGTGCGCCGGCTGATCGACTGGACCTTGATGCCCGAGCTGACCAGCGCGATCACCTTGCCGTGGCCGTCCAGGACGGGGGTGACGGCCCGTACCGAGGGCCCGAGCGTGCCGGTGTAGGTCTCGGTGAAGGTGCTCCCGTGCAGCGCGGGATCGATGGTGCCGAGGTAGTGCTGCCCGATCCGGGCCGGGTCCGGGTGGGTCCAGCGCACCCCGTGGGTGTCCATCACGGTGACGAAGTCGACGCCCGCGTCCGCCTGGACCCGCTCGGCGTACGGCTCCAGCGCCGCCGAGGGGTCGGGCCCGAGCGCCGCCTGGCGCACGTTCGGAGCGTCCGCCACCTGGCGGGCCACCGCGATGACCTGCTGGCGCGCGGTGTCCTCGGCCCACCGGGCGGTGGCGAAGTAGGCGAGCACCGCGCCGCCGACCACCACGACCGCCACGATCACCACCTGCATCACGAACAGTTGCCCGGCCAGGCTGCGCAGCAGCCGACGCAGCGGGCCCGGGCGGCGGCGCGGCGATGTTGCGGGGCTCGCGGGACTCGCCGGTGAGCTCGCGGGCGGGTGCTCGGGGGGACGGCGGAACATGCCGGCCAGTCTGCCTCAGGCGCCCGGCGTGAACTCTATGAACGCAAACGTGACGGCCGTCACGCGGTGGCCCGATAGTCAGAGCTCCCACCCAGGCAAAGGAGCCTCCCCCATGCCGTCCCCCACGCCCAAGCCATCCGACGGAGCCACTCCCCCGAGACCGGCCGACCGGTCCCACGTTCTCTACCTCGTCGTGCTCGCGGCCGTGGTCGCCGGTGTGGTCGTGGGATTCGCGGCGCCGAGCTTCGCCGTCCAGTTGAAGCCGGTCGGCACCGGGTTCGTCAACCTGATCAAGATGATGATCAGTCCGGTGATCTTCTGCACCATCGTGCTGGGCGTCGGCTCGGTCGGGAAAGCCGCCAAGGTCGGCAAGGTCGGCGGTCTGGCGCTCGGCTACTTCCTGGTGATGTCCACCATCGCGCTGGCCCTGGGCCTGGTGGTCGGCAACCTGCTGGAGCCCGGCTCGGGCCTGCACCTGACCCAGGCGCTGGCCAAGGCCGGGCACGCCCAGGTGGCGGCCGGCGCGACCAGCACCACCGACTTCCTGCTCGGGATCATCCCGACCACGCTGGTCTCGGCGCTGACCCAGGGCCAGGTGCTGCAGACGCTGCTGATCGCGCTGCTGACCGGCTTCTCGCTGCAGGCGATGGGGCCGGCCGGACAGCCGATGCTGCGTGGTGTCGAGCACCTGCAGCGGCTGGTCTTCCGGATCATGTCGATGATCATGTGGGTGGCGCCGATCGGCGCTTTCGGCGCGATGGCGGCCCTGGTCGGGGCCACCGGGGTCGCGGCACTGAAGAGCCTCGCCGTGATCATGCTCGGCTTCTACCTGACCTGCGCGATCTTCGTGGTCGTGGTGCTCGGCCTGCTGCTGCGCCTGGTCGCCGGCATCAACGTGCTCGCGCTGCTGCGCTACCTGGGCCGGGAGTTCCTGCTGATCCTCTCCACCTCCTCCTCCGAGAGCGCGCTGCCCCGGCTGATCGCCAAGATGGAGCACCTGGGGGTGAGCCGCCCGGTGGTCGGCATCACCGTGCCGACCGGCTACAGCTTCAACCTGGACGGCACCGCGATCTACCTGACCATGTCCTCGATCTTCATCTCGCAGGCCATGGACAAGCCGCTCTCGCTCGGCCAGCAGATCTCCCTGCTGATCTTCATGGTGATCGCCAGCAAGGGCGCGGCCGGCGTCACCGGCGCCGGACTCGCCACCCTGGCCGGCGGCCTGCAGTCGCACCGCCCCGAACTGGTGGACGGCGTCGGCCTGATCGTCGGCATCGACCGCTTCATGTCCGAGGCCCGCGCGCTGACCAACTTCGCGGGCAACGCGGTCGCCACCGTGCTGATCGGCCACTGGACCGGGGAACTGGACCACGACCGGTCCCGCCTGGTGCTCGGCGGGCAGTTGCCCTTCGACGAGGTACTCGCGGCGGACGGCGCGGCCCACCCGGGCACCCCGGCAGCCGCGCCGGCGCCGGACCTGCCGGACGCAGCGGCCATCCCGGCCTGAGCCGGCGGCTTCACGAAGGCGAGCGGCGCCGAACGACGAGGACGCCCGGGCGCGATGGGGGGCGCGCCCGGACGTCCGGCTCGGTGGCCGCTCGCGCAGACCGTCAGCCGTTGGAGTCGGCACCCGTCGTGGTCGGGGTGAAGCCCTCCAGCTTGTTGGCCGCGACCGCGAACTCGTTGGTGAACGTGGTGCCCAGGTTCACCGAGTCGGTCTTCACGCCGACCAGCTTCTCCGTCGCCAGCACCGTCTTCGGCCCGCCCGCCGGCATGATGCCGTCCGGCATGAACTGGCCCTTGTCCTCGGTCAGCGCGGCGATGTAGTCGTCCTTGGTGACGGTGCCGTTGGAGACGTACGACGGCGGCAGCGCGTTCGCGATGTCGGCGGCGCTGTGCGTGTCGATCCAGTGCATGGTGGCCACCAGCGCGTCGACCACCTTCTGGGCCGCGTCCTTGTGGGAGTTGACCCAGGAGGTCTGGGCCAGCACGCCCGCCGAGGGCCAGGTGCCGCCCATCGCCTGCTGGGCGCCGGCGGTGGTGGCCAGGTCCACCGCCGAGTAGCCGAGCTTCTTCTTCTCGATCGCGAGCACCGTCGGCTGAGTGGTCATCACGCAGGCGGTCTTGCCGTTCTGGAGCGCGGCGACCGCGGTGGCGCCGGCCCCGACGCCGATCCGGCTGTACTGGTCGGTCTTCAGGTTGTTCTGTCCGGCCAGGAACTGGGTCAGGGTGTCGGTGCCCGAACCGAGGTCGGTCACGCCGAGCGTCTTGCCGGCCCAGTCGGCGGGCGAGTGGACGCCGCTGCTGGTGGTGCACATCTCGCGCTCGCCGGGTGCGCCGGAGAGGTTGACGATGTCCTCCACCGCCTTGCCCTTCACCTGGAAGTCGATGGTGTGGACGTACCAGGCACCCGCCATGTCGACCTGACCCGAGGCCATCGCGTCCTCGGCGCCGACGCCGCCGTCGATCTCGGTGCTGAGCACCACGTTGACGCCGTACTTCTTGTAGAAGCCGAGCTGCTGGGCCAGTTGGTACGGCAGGTAGATCTGCTTGTCGATGCCGCCGACCATCAGCTTCACCGTCGGGGTGCCCGAACTCGCCGTCGACGAGCCGCTGGAGCAGGCGGTGAGACCGGCGCAGAGCACGAGAGCGCCGGCGAGCGAGCTGGTGAGGGTCCGCTTGAACATGGCGGCCACGTTCCTTTCCTGGGGTACTGCGGGTGGGGGGTCAAGCAATCGGGAGAGGCCACAGAGGCTCTAGATGGCCGCGGCCTCGGAGGGCGCCGGCGGACGCCAGGAGAGCAGGCGGCGTTCGAGCTTGGTGATCAGCCACTCGGCGGTGAGCGCGATCACGGCGATCACGAACATCGTGGCGAACACGCCGTTGGGGTCGAAGCTGTTCTGCGCGGTCTTGATGACCAGCCCGAGTCCGCTCTGCGCGCCGAGCACCTCGCCGACCAGCGCGCCGACGATGGCGAAGCCGAAGGCCGTGTGCAGGCTGGCGATGATCCAGGTGAGCGCCGAGGGGACGACGACGTGCCGGACGATCTGCAGCGGGGAGGCGCCCAGCACCCGGGCGTTGGCGAGGATGTTGCGGTCCACCTCCCGCACGCCCTGGAAGGCGTTGAAGAAGACCACGAAGAACACCAGCACCGCGGCGAGCAGCACCTTGGGGGTCTCGCCGATGCCGAAGGCGACCACGAAGATCGAGCCGAGCACGATCCGCGGAATCGCGTTCACGATCTTGATGTAGGGGCCGAACACGTCGGCCAGGAACCGGTTCTGGCCGAGCGCGACACCGAAGACGATGCCGGTCACCGCGCCGAGCACGAAGCCGAACACGGCCTCGCGCAGCGTGGTCGCGATCTGCGCCCAGTAGGAGCCGAACTCGGTGGCCTGGCTGCCCTGGGAGAAGTAGTCGCCCAGCCGGCCGGCGATCCCGCTGGGCTGCCCGAAGAAGAACGGGTCCAACCAGCCGACCGTGGTGGCCAGTTGCCAGCCGCCGATCACCACGGCGGCCACCGCCAGCCGGGCCGCCAGGACCAGCAGCCTGCGCCGCCGCACCGCGCGAACTCCGGCTCCGGCAGCCTGATCTGACGCTGCGTCAGTCGGCTTCGTGTCAGTGGTGGTGGCGGCACTGCTCATGACGTCTCTCCCGTCGTACGTGCGTAGGCGCGCTGGACCTCTTCGCTCAGCGACTCCCAGATCTGGTGGTGGAGTTCGAGGAAGCGGGGCTCGAAGCGGATCGTCTGCACCGAGCCGCGCGGGCGGGGCAGGTCGATGTCGTAGACCGCCTTGACCGACCCGGGTCCGGAGGTCATCACGACCACCCGGTCGGCGAGTGCGACGGCCTCCTCCAGGTCGTGGGTGATGAAGATGACGGCCGGGCGCAGCTGCTCCCACAGGGTCAGCAGCTCGTTCTGCATGATCGCCTTGGTCTGCACGTCCAGGGCACCGAACGGCTCGTCCATCAGCAGGATCGACGGCTCGTTGATCAGCGCGGCGGCCATCGCGACCCGCTTGCGCATCCCGCCGGAGAGCTGGTGCGGGTGGTGGTCCTCGAAGCCGGACAGACCCACCCGGCGCAGCCAGTCCCGCGCCGAGGCGTGCGCCTGCGCCTTCCCGACGCCCCGGAAGATCGGCCCCATCGCCACGTTGCCGAGCACGGTCTTCCACGGCAGCAGCGCGTCCGCCTGGAACATGAAGCTGATGCCGTCCGTGATGCCGGACACCTCGCGGCCGCCGACCCGCACCGAGCCCTCGCTGGGCTTGTCCAGGCCGGACACCAGGCTCAGCGTGGTCGACTTGCCACAGCCGGTCGGCCCCACCACCGCGCAGAACTGGCCCGGCTCCACCGCGAAGGTCACGTCGCGGGTGGCGGTGAAGGCCTCGCCGCTGGGGGTCAGGAACCTCTTGGTGACACCGGACAGCTCGATCCGGGCGCTGCCCGGGTCGGTGCGGCCGTCGGCCGGGCTCGTCGCGACCTCGTTGCGCGCAGCCATCGAATCCCTCTCCTTCTCTGCCTGGTCGGCCACGCCGGGCGTCCGGACCAGTTCGCTGCCTGGCCGGCCGCGCCGGGTGCCCGGACCAGCCGTCGTTTCCGCCGCCACCCCCGGTGTGTTTCCGGGGTGTTGCGCGGTGACGAGAAGGTAGAGCCGGGCCCGACGGCGGCGGGAGTCTTGCGAGCGTTGCGCGCCTTCACCGCGTTCCGGTGGGTTCTGCTCGTTCTGCGCACGGTCGTGGGGCTGGGCAAAGGCCGATTCACCAGGCACAATCGCCGGGCACACGCAGAGCGGACGGGGGGCGGAGCAGTACGGAGGTGGGGCCCGATGGCCCGAAGGAGCGGGCAGGGCCGCAAGCTCTCGGCGCGGATCCTGGTCAGCCAGTTGGTGATCCTGGCGATCACCAGCGCCATCGGCTTCGTGCTGCTGGGCTACGCACAGCGGGCGCAGCTGGACCACGAGTCCGAGCAGCACGCGCTGGCCATCGCCACCATCGCCGCCCGCGATCCGCAGATCGTCCAGGCGATGACGGACGGCACAGACGGGGGCGTCGTGCAGCGGGCCGCCGGCCGGATCCGTGACGCCGCCCAGGCCTCCTACGTGGTGGTGATCGACCTGAACGGCGTCCGGCACTCGCACCCGCACCCCGATCTGGTCGGCCAGCGGGTCAGCGAGCCGATCGCCGTGCTGGACCACGCCGCGCACACCGGCATGGACAGCGGTGCGACCGGCCGCTCGGCCAACGCCAAGGCGCCGCTGTACGGGCCTGGCGGCGCGCTGGCCGGCGAGGTCTCGGTGGGCATCGACGAGCGGAACGTGCTCGGGGACCTGCGCCGCGAGCTGTCCAGCTTCGCCCTGTACGCCGCGATCGCGCTGGCCGTGGGGTGCGTCGCCTCCTACGTGCTGGCCCGCCGGCTCAAGCGCACCACCTTCGGCCTGGAGCTGGAGGAGATCGCCGGCCTGCTGCAGGACCGCGAGGCGATGCTGCACGGCATCAAGGAGGGCGTGATCGCCTTCGATCCGCAGGAGCGGATCAGCGTGGTCAACGACGAGGCCCGCCGGCTGCTGGGCCTGGGCACCGCGCTCGGCCGCCGGCTGCCGGAGCTGCTGCCGGACGGACGGCTGCGCCGGGCGCTGGACGGCACCCTGGAGGGCGTGGACCTCACCGTGCTGACCGACAGCCACTGCCTGGCCGTCAACCGGATGCCGGTGGTCCTGCACGGCCGCGAACTCGGCGCCGTCGTCACCGTCCGCGACCGCACCGAACTGGTCGGCCTGCTCCGCGAGTTGGACTCCGTCCGGGGCCTCACCGACGCGCTGCGGGCGCAGCAGCACGAATTCGCCAACCGGCTGCACACCTTGGCCGGGCTGCTGGAACTGGGCGACCACCAGGCGGCGTTGGAGTACGCCGTCGAACTCGGCCAGACCGAGGCCGCGCCGGCCGCGGAGATCCGCGACCGGATCGGCAACCCGCTGATGGCGGGCCTGATCGTGGCCAAGACCACGGTCGCCGCCGAACGCGGGGTGCGGATCCAGCTCACCGCGGACTCCCGGCTCACCGAACAGCCGGGCCACCTGCGCCGGCTGCTCACCATCACCGGCAACCTGCTGGACAACGCCGTCGAGGCCGCCCACTGCGGTGGACCGGCCGGTGGCCCGGGCAGCGGGGCCGGCGAGGTACGGCTGACCCTGGTGGAGAACGAGCGGGAGATCCTGCTCCGGGTCGCCGACAGCGGACCCGGCATCCCACCCGGCGCGGCCGAGAAGATCTTCGAGGACGGCTGGTCCACCAGCCCCGACCGCGGCACCGCCCGGCGCGGCCTGGGCCTGGCGCTGGTCCACCGGCTGGTCCAGCGGCACGGCGGCACGATCACCGTCAGCCAGGGCCCGGGCGCGGTCTTCACCGTCCGCTTCCCGTTGCCCGACCACAGCCCGGCGCCACTGGGCGCCGTCTTCACCGTCACCCCCGTCGTGCTGGAGGGCGCGCTGTGATCAGAACCCTGGTGGTGGACGACGACTTCCGGGTCAGCGCGATCCACGCCGCCTACGTCGGCCGGGTGCCCGGCTTCGAGGTGGCCGGACAGCGCGCCGGCGTGGCCGACGCCGTGGCGGCCGTCCACGAGCTGCGCCCCGACCTGCTGCTGCTCGACGTCTACCTGCCCGACGGCAGCGGCCTGGACGTGCTGCGCCGACTGACCGCCGACAGCCCGGACAGCCGCCCCGACGCCCTGGTCATCACCGCCGCCCGCGACACCGCCTCGGTGCGCGCCGCGATGCAGCTCGGCGCCACCGGCTACCTGGTCAAGCCCTTCGGCTTCGCCGTGCTGGCCGAACGCCTGGCGGGCTACCGGGAACTGCGCGAGCGGATGGCAGCGCTCGACGGCGGCACCGAGCACGGCCAGGCCGAGGTGGACGCGCTGTTCAGCGCGGTGCGGCCGGCCGCGCTGCCGACGATCCCGGCCAAGGGCCACTCGGCGCCGACCCTCTCGGTGGTGCTGGCAGCGGTGCGCGCCGAGCCGGGCGACCTGTCGGCCAGCCAGGTGGCCGAACGCACCGGCATCTCCCGCGCCACCGCCCAGCGCTACCTCTCGTACCTGGTGCGCGAGGGCCTGGTCCGCCTCGACCTGCGCTACGGCACCACCGGGCGCCCCGAGCACCGCTACCGGGTGGCCGCCCGGTAGCGGTGCCCGCGCCTCTGCCTGTGCCCGCGCCCGCGCCTGTGCCTGTGCCTGTGCCTGTGCCTGTGCCGCGAGGCTCAGGCGCGGACGGTGGCGTGCATCTCCCAGACCAGGATCTCGGCCGGCTCGGTGGCCGTCACCCGCTGCCCGCCGGTGGCGGTGAACCGCACCGCGTCACCCGTCGCCAACTCCCCGGCGCCTTCGAGGACGACCGCGCCGCGCGGCACGAACAGGTGCAGGAACGGCGCCTGCGGAAGCTCGACGGACTGGCCGGGCCGCAACCGGGCGACGTGCAGCGCGGCGTACTTGTTCTTGATCCGGATCGCCGACGCGCCGTCGTACCTGGCCATGCCGGACGCCACCGGCACCAGGCCGCCGGTCAGCAACTCGTCCTCGATCTCCAGCTGTTCGTACCCGGGTGTGATCCCGTCCTCGTCCGGCACGACCCACATCTGCACGAAGTGCACCGGATCGCGGTGGACGTCCCCGCTCAGCCGCCAGGAGTCGTTCTTCTCGGAGTGCAGGATCCCGCGACCGGCGCTCATCCGCTGGGCGAGGCCCGGGTAGATCACACCGTTGTGACCTTCGGAGTCCTGGTGGACGAGCGAGCCCTGCAGCACCCAGGTGACGATCTCCATGTCCTGGTGGGGGTGGGTCTCGAAACCGGTGCCCGGCTGCACCAGGTCGTCGTTGTTGACCAGCAGCAGCCCGTGGTGCGTGTTGGTGCGGTCGCGGTGGTGGCCGAAGGCGAAGGAGTGCTTGGAGTCCAGCCAGTCGATGTTGGTCTTGAAGCGGTCCGCGGCACGCCGGATGTCGACGCCAGGAGTGACGGTCGTGCTGCCCATGAGGCGGTCCTCTCACTCGGGGATGCCAGACGAGCGGGTGCCGCCGCCGGTCATCCTGCGCGGCGCCGATAGGTGACGCGTCACGCACATGGAGGAGAACTTAGGTGACGCGTCAATCATTCCCGGCTACGGTGACACCATGACCGCCGACAGCCCCTGGTTGACCGAGCAGCAGCAGCGCGTCTGGCGCGGCTGGCTGAGCACGCAGAGCCGGCTGCCGGCCGCCCTGCACCGACAGCTCCAGGCCGACTCCGAGCTGTCACTGCCGGACTACGACGTGCTGGTCCAGCTCACCGACACCCCCCAGGGCCGGTTGCGGGTGTCGGACCTGGCCGGCGCGCTGGACTGGGAGCGCAGCCGGCTCTCCCACCACATCAAGCGGATGGCCGGTCGCGGGCTCGTGGAGCGCGAGGAGTGCCCGGACGACGGCAGAGGCGCGTTCATCGTCCTCACCCCGGCCGGCCGCACCGCCATCGAGCGGGCCGCACCAGCACACGCCCGGACGGTGCGTGAACTCGTCTTCGACGCGCTGAGCGACGAGGAGCTCGACACCCTGGGCGGCGTGATCGACAAGCTGGTCACCCGGCTCGATCGACCACCGGCCCGTTCGCCGCAGCGGCCACCCGCCGGCCGATAGGTGATATGACGGAGCCGAGCTGGAGGTGTCCGCCATGACCCGCTACTGCGTCGACCCTGTTCGACACGAACTCATCGCCACTTGGGGAACCGGCCGGGGCGACCTGGCCGCCCGGATCGCCGTCGCACCGGCCGGCACCGACATCGCCACGCTGTCCCGGCTGGCCGCCGCCCTCACCCAGCTGTCCTCGGCGGCCTGGCGCACCTACACCCACCCGGCCAGCGCCGCCGACTCGTTGGAGGTGGAGAGCGAGGGCTGGCGCCGGGAGCAGGAGCGCAAGGCGTTCGAGGACGTCGCCGAGGCCGTGGCCGCGCCCAACCTCCCGCACGGCGGCACCATGACGGTCTCCTACAGCCCCGTGCTGGAGAACGCGCACCGCGTCGGCCGCGCCCTGCTCGCCCTGGACCTGGCGGAGTTGACGCAGGCGGTCCAGGCCGAGACCGCGGCCGAGCTGGCCGCCGTGGAAGGCGCCGAGCTCGGCGACCTCACCGGTCGGGCCCAGCAGGCCGTCCTGCTCAGCCGCGAGGGCGCCTCCCCGGTCCAGGTCGCCGCCGCCGACCGGCTGCTCCAGGAGGACCCGTTCGGCCCGGCCGCGCTCTACTCCGAGGTCGACCCGACCGCCGCCGCCGTGGCCGCGGCCCACTGGCTGCAAGCCGCGGCCGAAGCCGTCGCGGAGGCGTCCGGGTACCCGCTGGCCGAGGTGGTCCGGGAGGCGGACGCCATCGAGGCCCTCCCCCACGAGACGCCCACCCTCGTCCTGGAACTCCTCGACGCCGGTGTCTCCCCGTACGACACCGTCACCGGCCTGGTGCGCCACGCCATGAAGGTCGCCGACGGCGTCCTGCCCGACCCGGCGGCCTTCCGCGAACAGCTCGACGAGGCCGAGGAGATGATCGCCGAGTACACCGACCACGATGCCGACGACGCCGAGGAGGCGGACGCCGTCCTCACCGGCATCCGCCTGACACCGCTGGACCCGCGCCGGCCCGCCCGCGACCTCCTCGAAGACCTGCTCACCGGCATCCACGGCTGCTGGCTCATCCACGACGAGTACGCCGAACCCCTGCCCGACGAGGACGCGGAGGACACCGAGGAACCGGACGACGAAGCGGCCGAGCGCCACCAGCACCACAGCCGAGCGCAGTTCGCCGCAGCCGTGCGCGCCGTCGCCGCCCAGAACCACGACCGGCTGATCTAGGGCCGCGAGCGCACGGGGATGAACGTACCCGCCGCCCTACCGCAGCTCCCGCAACCGGCCTTCCAGGAACGCGCGTTCGGCCCGGTTCTCGGTGCGGGCCAGCGCCGCTTCGTAGGCGCGCACCGCCTCGGCGTCGCGGCCGAGACGGCGCAGCAGGTCGGCGCGGACGGCGTGGCTCAGGTGGTAGGCGTCGAGGTCGAGGGCCTCGACGAGGGCCAGTGCCGCTTCGGGGCCGTCGGCCTCGGCCACGGCGACCGCGCGGTGCAGGGCCACCACGGGGGTGGGGGCCAGCACCAGGTGCTGGTCGTAGAGCTGGACGATCTGCCGCCAGTCGGTGGCGGCTGCGGTGGGCGCGTCGCTGTGCACGGCGTTGATCGCCGCCTGGAGCTGGTAGGGGCCCGGGCGGCCGAGCCGCAGGCAACGCCGGACGAGCGCCTGCCCCTCGGCGACGAGTTCGCGGTCCCACCGGGAGCGGTCCTGGTCGGCGAGCAGGACCAGGGCACCGTCCGGGGTGGTGCGGGCGGGCCGCCGCGACTGGATGAGCAGCAGCAGGGCGAGCAGCCCCAGGACCTCCGGCTCGTCGGGCATGAGCTCGGCGAGCAGGCGACCCAGCCGGACCGCCTCCGCGCAGAGCTCCTCGCGCAACGGTTCCGCGCTCGAGCCGCTCAGGTAGCCCTCGTTGAAGACGAGGTACACCACGGCGAGCACCGCACGCAGCCGGTCCGGCAGGTCGGCGTCGGCCGGGACGCGGTAGGGGATCCGGGCGTCGCGGATCTTGCCCTTGGCGCGGACGATCCGCTGCGCCATGGCCGACTCGCCGACCAGGAAGGCGCGGGCGATCTCGGCGGTGGTCAGCCCACCGAGCAGCCGTAGGGTCAGCGCGACCTGTGCGGACTCGGCGAGGGCTGGATGGCAGCAGGTGAAGATCAGGCGCAGCCGGTCGTCGTGCACGGGTCCCTCCTCGGCCGGTTCGTCGCGGGTGTGCAGCAGCTGCGCCTCGGCGTGCCGACCCGCACGGGACGCCTCCCGACGCTGCCGGTCGATCGCCTTGTTGCGGGCGGTGGTGATGATCCAGCCGGCCGGGCTGGGCGGCAGCCCGGCGGACGGCCACTGCTGGGCCGCCGTGGTGAACGCCTCCTGGACCGCCTCCTCGGCGCTGTCGATGTCGCCGACGAGACGGACCAGGACGGCCACGGCACGCCCGTACTCCTGGCGGAAGACCTGTTCGATCTCCGTCGCTGACGTCACGTCAGTCCTCGGCTTCGCCCTGGAACGGCCGTACCTCCACCGGCAGGCGGGTGGCCCGGGCGTACCTGCGACCCCACGCCAGCGCGGCATCCAGGTCGGGGGCCTTGATGATGGTGAACCCGCCGAGGTACTCCTTGCCCTCGGTGAACGGGCCGTCGATGACGAGCACCTCGCCGTCGCCGGGCCGCAGCACCGTGGCGGTGCTCGGGTCGTGCAGGCCCTGGCCGAACACCCAGCAGCCGGTGGACTCCAGCTCCCGGCGCAGCACGCCGAGATCGGCCATCACCGCTTCCAGGAACTCCGGTTCGGGGCGGCCGCCCTGCGGCTGGTACATGCTGAGCAGGTACTGCTTCATCGTCCTGCGCCTTCCCTCAGAGCGTCTCGTACGTCGCGAGCAGCACACCGGTGGTGGTCGCCACGGTGTCGACCAACCGCAGCCGGCTGAACGAGCCGTCCTCGGGGAACAGTCGCCGCCCCGACCCCAGCAGCAGCGGGTGGATGGACAGCACGAACCGGTCGACCAGCCCGGCCGCGACCAGCGAGCGGACCAGCTCGCCGCTGCCGAGCACCACGATGTCCTGCTCCAGCTCCTTCTTCAGCTGCCCGACGGCATGCGCGAGATCGCCGGTCAGCAGTGTCGAATTCTGCCAGGGCAGCGGCTCCGCCAAGGTCCCGGACGCGACGTACTTGCGGGTGTTGTTCAGCTTCTCGGTGAAGGGGTTGCCGTCGGTGCGCTCGGCCCAGGCCTGCTGGAAGTCCTGGTAGGTCCGCCGCCCGAACAGCAGTGCGCCGGTGCCGGCCATCTCCTTGCCCATCGCCGCCATCATCACCTGGTCCTGGTAGCCCGTCCCCCAGCCGCCGTGCCGGAATCCGCCCCGGGTGTCCTCGTCGGGGCGGCCCAGCCCCTGCATCACGCCGTCCAGCGTCACGCTCTCGGTGACCACGATCCTGGCCATCGCACACTCTCCTCGGGTTCGGCGACCGGCCTGGCGCCGATCGCTCTCACCCCCTACACGAACGGCACCCGGCGAAATCGACACGGGCCAGGCGCAGGATTCGTGGATCGGTGCGGGGCGGCGTCAGGCAGCCGGGATGCCTTGGGGGAAGCGGAACAGGCCGTCGGGATCGTAGCTCTGCTTGAGCTGGCGCAGCCGTGGCGCGTTGGCGCCGTAGTACGCCTGTTCCCAGTCGGCCAGCTGCGGGTCGGCGTAGTTCTGGTACGCCTCGCCGCTGGCATACGGTCGCATGGTGGACCAGACGTCCCGCAGCCAGGCCTGCGACTGATCCACGCCGGGGCCCGAACCCAGGCCGGGGTCAGGGTAGTTGGCTATGTACTGGGCGAGGAACAGGGCGCTGCGGTGGACGAACGCGGTGTCCGTCGCCCCGACGCGGTTGACGGCGCCGCCGAGCGAGTCGAACGCGACCGAGGAACTGCCTCCCTGCGGCACCGTGCGGGCGTACCGTTCCACGGCCGCGACCAGGGCGGCGGCGCCGGTCCGGTCGATCGGCCGGGTGTAGAAGTCCGAGCGGGCGGCGTACGACTCCCGGGTGAGCCGGCCCTGCGGGGAGTGTCCGGGCAGCGTGCCCGCCAGATGGGCGGCGCCCTGCGACCAGCCGGCGACCCCGCCCATCACCTGCATGGTCGCGAGGTAGGAGGCGGAGTGCAGCGGCGCCGACTGCGGCCGGACCCCGAGCTGGTCCACCAGGTTCGCCAACTCGCTCTGCGGGCCGAGGTAGTTGACCGTGCTGCTGACGGTGCGGCGGCCGTCCGGCCAGGCCTGCAGATGCAGGTCCGCCCAGAGCTGGTCCGGCGCACCCGGCGCCCACTGCTGCCAGGCGGCGACCACCGCCGCCGCCTGTGACCAGGGCCAGCTGAGGAAGCCGTAGGAGCAGTCCACGGCCGGGTGGGTGCGCAGCGAGAGCGAGGTGACCACGCCGAAGTTGCCCCCGCCGGCACCTTGCAGGGCCCAGAGCAGGTCGGCGTCGCTGTCGGCCGAGACCTCGCGGATCCGGCCGTCCGCGGTGACGATCTGCGCGCCGGTCAGGCTGTCGCAGGTCAGTCCGTACGCCCGGCAGGTCACTCCGAGCCCGCCGCCGAGGGCCAGCCCCGCGACGCCCACGCTGGGGCAGGAGCCGGCCGGCACGGTGAGCTGCCGGTCCGCGAGCCCGCTGTAGACGTCGATCAGCCGGGCCCCGGCGCCGACCGTCGCCGTGCCGCCGGAGGCCGAGACACCGTTCAGCCTGCCCACGTCGAGCACCAGTCCGGGCCCGCCCGACCAGCCGGCGTAGCTGTGCCCGCCGCTGCGCGGCACGATCGGCACGCCGTACCGGCGGGCGAAGGCCAGGCAGCTGGCGGCGTCCTGGGCGCCGGCCAGGTAGGCGACCGCGGCCGGGCGCAGGGTGTCGAACTGCGGCTGGTAGAGCCGGCTCGCCTCGGGGTACGCGGCGTCGCCGGGCCGCACCAGCGTGCCCTGGAGATCCTTGGCGAGCGCGGCCCAGTCGGCCGGGCCGGCGCTGCCGCCGGAAGCCGAGGGCGTGGGGGCCGTAGCGCTCGGCGAGGCGCCGCCACCGCTCGAGGCGGGCACGGGCGTGGGAGCGGCCGACCGGCCCGGCGCGGACGAGGCCGCGGAGCCGGGCCGGCTCGGGCCGCACCCGGCCACGGCTGCCGCGGCCGCGCCGCCCGCGGCGAGCCTCAGCGCGGCGCGGCGGGACAGCCGCGTGGCGGCGGACGAGGGGGTTGAGCTCTCGGTCATGGTCACGCTGCTTTCGCGGTGTCGGCCCGGCGCGCGCCGGCACCCTGCCGACCCCGACCCTCGCATACCGCGAAAGCCGCCGTCACTCCAACGACACCTCGCGCGACCCGCCCGGTTCCCGTCGCACGTCACCGGCGCGAATTATGAAACACGCCCTAGCTTGATCTTTAAGCAATCGCCTCGAACGAGCCGTCGAACTTGATCACTCGTATCGGTAACCGCCGTACGCGGAA